>JAZIHP010000117.1:0-10038 GCA_036678505.1 Alphaproteobacteria bacterium | reverse complement strand
CCATGGCCCTGCCCCTCGCAGCGCTTCCTTACCTGTTTCGGAGGAATACCAGATGACCACGATCGCCTTTATCGGCCTTGGCAATATGGGCAACCCCATGGCCTCCAACCTCGTCAAGGCAGGTCATACGGTGGTGGGCTTCGACCTGATGGCCGAAAACCTCGCCACCGCGCGTGAACATGGGGTAACGGTCGCGCAGGACGCGGTTTCAGCCGTCGGCGGTGCCGATGTGGTCGTGACCATGCTGCCGGCCGGCAGGCATGTGGTCGCCGTCTATGGCGAGATCGCCCCGGCTGCGAAGCCCGGAACGCTGTTCATCGATTCCTCCACCATCGATGTGGACTCCGCCCGCAAGGCCCACGCCATCGCCGCCGAACATGGCCATGTCTGCGTCGACGCCCCGGTTTCGGGCGGCACCGGCGGTGCCGCCGCCGGCACGCTCACCTTCATGTGCGGCGGCGCGGAAGAAGCCTTCGCCCGCGCCGAACCGATCCTGAAGCCCATGGCGGGGCGGATCGTGCATTGCGGCGGCGATGGCGCGGGTCAGGCCGCGAAGATATGCAACAACATGATCCTCGGCATTTCCATGATCGGCGTGGCCGAAGCTTTCGTTCTGGGCGAGAAGCTTGGCCTGTCGCATCAGGCGCTGTTCGACGTGGCCTCCACCTCTTCGGGCCAGTGCTGGTCGCTCACCACCTATTGCCCGGTGCCGGGCCCGGTGCCCGCCTCTCCCGCCAATAACGGCTACAAGCCGGGCTTCGCCGCGGCCCTGATGCTGAAGGATCTGAAGCTGGCGCAGGAAGCAGCGCAGGGCGCGGGCGCTGCAACCCCGCTCGGCGCAGAAGCCGCGCAGCTCTACGGCCTGTTCGATGCGCAGGGCGGCGGCGGAACGGATTTTTCCGGCATCATCGAATTCCTTCGCGGCAAGACCGCCTGACGGGGCCATCCCCACAGCGCCATTTTTTCGCCCCGCAGTTGATGGCGGCAGACGGGATACACGCCCTGCGTTCAAGCCTAAAGCATGTCGCCCGAAAGTGGGAACCGGCTTCGGGACAACGACATGCGTAAAAACAGGAACTTAAAGCGCAGTGAGCTGATTTGAAAGATCGCGGCACGCTTTGGAGCCATTCATGATTTCACGGAATCGCCGGACCGCTCCAGGTCTTTGTCTTGTCGCGTTTGCGAACAGGAAAACTGTTTCCACTTTTCCTGGAAACGTTCTAAGCCATGAAAAATATTGCAAATTTAGGTTTGATTAAGCTCTTGCTAACCTGACGGTAACGATGTGCCGGTAAAACCATATCCGAAGGCGGGCGACCGCCCCACGCTTCGGATCAGGTCATGCGTACCGAAGCGGAAAATTCAGGTAAGCGTTTCAGGTTTCGCAGCATATGAGTAGCGAAACATCCAGCGTATCCGGCAAGACCGCGCTCGCCACAGAGCGCGGTTTTTTGTTTTGGACGGACCATGCCGGATGAAAAACCGCCGCCGCGCAGCGACGGTCTCTCAAGGCAAGACAATTGGGCAAGGCAGGACAATCAGGCGAAAAGGTCCCTGTGCGCCAGATCGAGCGCCTTGCCGATCCGTTCGCAGGCGAGATCGATGGTCTCGCGCGTCCAGATCAGCGGCGGCGACAGGATCATGGTGTCGCCGGTGGCGCGCAGCATCAGCCCGTTGGCAATGGCGTGATCGCGGACCGCGACCGCGGCGCGGCCATCGCCCTCGAAGCGCTCCTTCGTCGCCTTGTCCCTGACGATTTCGATGGCCCCCATCAGGCCGAATGACCGCACCTCGCCTACCAGCGGATGATCGGCGACGCGCTCGCGCAAAGCCTGCGCGAAATACGGGCCGGTGTCGTTCTTCACGCGATCGACCAGCCCTTCCCGTTCGATGATGTCGAGATTGGCAAGCGCCACGGCGCAGGCCACCGGATGGCCGGAATAGGTGTAGCCGTGATAGAACTCGCCGCCCTTTTCCGTCAGCGTCGCGGCGATCCTGTCGCCCACCAGCAGCGCCGAAAGCGGCTGGTAGCCCGATGTCAGCGCCTTGGCGGTGGTGATGGTGTCCGGCGTGATGCCGAAGGATTGCGCGGCGAACCATTCACCGGTGCGCCCGTAACCGGTGATGACCTCGTCCAGCATCAAAAGCACGTCGTATTTGCGGCAGATGCGCTCGATTTCCGGCCAGTAGCTCATCGGCGGGATCTTGACCCCGCCCGCCCCCATGATCGGTTCGCCGATGAAGGCCGCGACATTTTCCGGCCCTGCCTCCAGAATGGCGTCCTCGACGGCCTTTGCCGCGCGCAGGCCGAATTCGTGGTCGCTCTCGCCCGGCAGCGCCAGTTCATAGGCATAGGGCATCATCACATGGACGATATTCGGCACCGCCCCGCCAAGTTGCTTGTGCATCGGCTCCATGCCGCCGAGCGACGTGCCGGCAACGGTGGAGCCATGATAGGCGTTCTTGCGCGAAATGATGCGGTTCTTCTCAGGCTTGCCCTCCAGCGCCCAGAAATGACGCACCAGCCGCAGCGCCGTATCATTGGCTTCCGACCCCGAAGAACCGAAGAAAACCTGATTGACGCTTGCCGGCGCAAGCTCGGCCAGGCGCTTTGCCAGCAGCACCGGCGTCGGCGTCGAGCATTTGAAGAAGGAATTATAATAGGGCAATTCCTTCATCTGGTCGTAAGCCGCCCGGGCCAGTTCCTCGCGGCCATAGCCGACATTGACGCACCACAGACCGGCCATGGCGTCGAGAATTTCATTGCCTTCGGAATCGAAGATATACGGCCCTTCCGCCCGCGTGATGATGCGCGAGCCGGCCTCCCGCAATTCCTTGTGGTCGGTGAACGGGTGAAGATGATGCGCGGCATCGATCTGCTGAAGCTGCTTCAGCGAATAGTTCTGATAGGTCATGATGTTACCCTTGTTTCCTGAATCAGTCCGGCAATGGACCGGGGAGCGGATTTCAGGCCGGGTAAGGTGGCGAATAGCCAATGCGCGCGCACAGGCGCAGAAGCTCGGCATGACGGGTGCGCGGTGACGGCGTCACCGCGACAAACCATCTCGCAGACTGGGACACAGTCAAATTCATGCGCCGAACATAGCACAATTCCGGTTCCGGAGGCCAGATCGGGCAATGAAGGAACGGGAAGCTGAAGCATTCAGCCCGCAAGCGGAAGCCGGTTTCGGGACAAAGACATGCGTAAAACAAGAACTTAAAGCGCGGGAAGCGAAGCTGAAAGATCCCGATACGCTCTTTTAATCGTTGAACTCGGCGTAGCTGGAGAACACGGAAGCATCGCCGGCATGGCTTGCGCTGCGCGACATGAGCATCAGGGCCTCGCTGCTGCGCGGGTCGGAGATGCGTTCCAGCATCTGGCCGAAGCGTTCATTGGTGAGCGCGGACAGCGCCGTCTGGCGCGCGGCCTGCACGGCGCTGCTCATCTGTTCGGAGCCGCTGCGAGTATTCGCGACGGCTTCGCGCCCCGCACAGGTTCCCGGTCCTGCATTTCCGTCAATACGCATCGAACAACCCCTGCCTTAGAGGCTCAGGCATACACCGGAAGGGATTTCGAGGGCATGTTGCGAAAAGATTGCATTTTAACGATCCGGCGGAGCCGGCAGATAAACCGCCGGCTTCTTCAGGCAATGGCTAAAGATCAGTTGCCGCCGGAAAGCGCCTCGGCCAGCCTTACCAGCGAAAGAAACTCAGACCGGTAACCGAACGGATCGTCGCCGCGCGCCGCTGCCGCCAGTCGTGATATTCTGTCGTATCCGAAGCCGTCCAGTTCGCCCTCGCCGCGCAGCTTCTGCCCGAATGCCGCAACGGCGATCGAAAACCGCTGATCCTCACTCGCCGCATCGAGGGACGAAATTTCGTCCGCCGCCGTCACCGGACGGGTGATCAGTTTCGACACCTCTTCATCGGGCAGCTTGTAGCGGATTTTCACGAAGGCATATTCGTCAGGATTGGCGATGCCGCCATTGTCCGTCGAAGCTTCGCCATAACGCAGGTCGTCGATCCTCCGGGCCTCGCCCTTGGGCGTGATCTCGTAGATCGCGGTCACCGAATGGCCCGAACCAATATCGCCCGCATCGACGTG
Organism: Alphaproteobacteria bacterium; assembly: GCA_036678505.1. GTDB lineage: Bacteria > Pseudomonadota > Alphaproteobacteria > Rhizobiales > Rhizobiaceae > Mesorhizobium. Next base: position 5,933 of record JAZIHP010000117.1, on the reverse strand, counting down.
ATCGTCGTTGAAATCCTCGCGGGCAAGGGCGCGCGTCTCATAGCCGACAAGCCGGTATTCGGCGACTTTTCGCGGATTGAATTCGACCTGAACCTTCACGTCTTTCGCAATCGGGAACAGCGTCGAGGCGGTTTCCTGCACCAGCACCTTCTCCGCTTCCGCCAGCGTATCGACATAAGCGGCGGCGCCGTTGCCGTTCTGGGCCATCGCCTGCATCAGGCCGTCATTGAGATTTCCGCGCCAGCCGGTACGCCTGGCGGATGCCCGCCTCTCCAGCCGTCGAGCCGCCGGCCTCGACATCGGCGGCGTCGCCGTCATCGAGCATCATAGCCATCATCGTGCCTTGGACGACGCGATTCGGCCATTCCTTGGCTGCGATGTAAAAAAAGCTCCGAAATCAGGACTTGCGGGGCTCAGGCTCCATGGTGCGCACGTTTACATGCAGCGCCCTGCCTGCGCCCGCCCCGGCGAGCCCCGCGCCTGCGCCGATCGCGATAACCAGGAGCGCCGCCGCGTCGAAGCTGCCGGTCCAGCCACGGATCAGCCCGAACAGCAGCGGGCCGGCCGCCGCCAGAACATAGCCGACACCCTGCGCCATGCCCGACAGATGCGCCGCCACATGCGAATCCGGCGCGCGCAGCACGATCACCATCATCGCCGCCGCGATCAGCCCGCCCTGCCCTATGCCCTGCATGACGGCCCAGACCAGAACCGACCCGGCGGGCGCAAACATCATGCCGAGAAGGCCCGCAGTGGCGCAGAAAACCAGCGCCACATTCACGCCCCGCTGATCCTTGCAACGCACGGCAAGGGAAGGAATGCCGAGACAGGTCACCACCTGAACCATCACCGAGAGGGAGACGATGCCGCCCGCCACGGCGGGCTCGAAGCCGCGCTCCCGCAGCATCGGCGCCAGCCAGCCGAACACGCAATAGGCCAGCGCGGACTGAAGGCCGGTGAACAGCGTGACCTGCCACGCCAGCCGATCGCGCCACAGTCCCTCGACACGGAACCCTCTGTGGGATGCCTGCGCTTTTACCCTGAGCGCCTGTGGAACGAAGATGAGCAGCACGACGAAAGCCGGAACCGCCCATGCTGCAAGCGCCGCCGGCCAGGACCCCAGCGCATGTTCCAGCGGAAGCGTCAGCCCGGCCGCGGCCGCCGAGCCGCCGCAAAGCGCCATGGTGTAGAGGCCCGTCATGATGGCCGCATGCCCGGGAAAATCCCGCTTGACCACGCCCGGCAGCAACACGTTCGACACCGCGATCGCGGCGCCCGCCGCAAAAGTGCCGAAAAACAGCAGCCAGACAGAATCCACGCCGCGCAAAGCCGTTCCAAGCGCAAGCAGCAGCAAGGCCCCGGCCAGCGTCTTTTCCGCACCATAGCGCTGCGCCAGTCCCGGCGCGAAAGGCGCGAACACGCCAAGGCACAGAACGGGCAGCGTGGTCAGCAGGCTGGCGCCGGCCGTCGAAAGTCCGGTGTCGCGGATCACCTCCGGCAAGACGACCGAAAGCGACGGAAAGATGGGCCGCAAGTTGAAGGCGATCAGCACGAGGCTGGCGGCGAACAGAAGGCGCGCCGCCGGGCTGGTGAATTTCGGCGGCGCCGGTGGCGGAAGGCTGTCGGCTTCGGCATCTATCAGCTGCCGGTCGAGCGTGCGGCCAAGGTCCTGCGCCGGTGGCGCATCCGGATAAGGTGTCTGAACGGTCATTGAGAAAGAAGCCGATCGATCCGGAGGAGAGCAGGCGCCATGAAAACGCGAACGGAGGCAGCGGCCCGGTCAGGGTCGCCGGAGGCAATGGCTTCGACGATTTCCGCATGTGCGCGGTCATCCGGCTCGGGCAGATAGCCGCTCAGCGTGGACTGGATCACGTCGGTTATCGCGACAGTGAAGAAATCGTAGATCTCGACCATCGCCTGGTTGCCCGATGCCTCGACGATCGCCCGGTGGAAGGCCAGGTCGCGCTTCACGAAGGCGTCGCGCCCGACCTCGACAGCGCTGCTGCGCTCCGCAAGCAGCCTGCGCAGCCGCGCAATGTCATCAGGAGTGTGGCGCAAAGCCGCCAGCCGCGCGGCTTCCACGTCCAGAAGGGCACGGGCCTCCCACTGGTCGCGCAGGCAGGTCTGTCGCACCCGGTCCAGCGTGGCGGCCGGATCGGCGGTGGCGCGCACATAAGTGCCGGAACCCTGCCGCGTTTCAAGCAAGCCCTGCGCGACAAGCACGCGCACGGCCTCACGCACGGTGCCCCGGCTGACGCCCAGCATCCCCATCAGCGTCGTCTCGTTCGGAATGCGCTCGCCAACGGCCCAGCGGCCGCCGCCTATCTGGCCGCGCAAGCTTTCAGCCGCGCTGTCGGTGAGATTGGTTCTGGCTACCTGTTTCATGCCGGTCATCAAATCATCTGACGACTTTCGATAACCATGCCGCAACCTGCTGTCAACGACCGGGAAAAACCCGACCTTGCGCGCGACACGCATGAAAACAGGAAATGCAAGGAGCGAATGTGAAAGATCGAGACACGCTTTGGGATCAGCAAATGTAAACCCGGCGAAACGATACGGATTCGCGTTTCGTTTCAAAAAGTTGATCGCCGGATTTGAATCGAAGAGGCAAATCCCTCGACTCTTCCTTTCAGACGGGCAACAACAGGCGCCCGAATGCAATTCCCGCGTCCCGAATGCAATTCCCGCGTCAACGCCGTTCGCCCGCAGCGGAATTCCCTCCTCTCCAACGATTCCCTCCTCTCCAACAAAAAGACCGCCCCTTGCGGCGCGGCCTTTCTGGTTGGAAATATGTGAAGCAGATCAGTTGTTGACCGCATCTTCGACTGCATTGGCCGTCGACTTCACATCCTTGCCGACGCCTCTGACGGTGTTGGCGCAGGCTGCCAGCGCCAGAGCGCAGACGATAACGGTTACAGGCGCAAGACGTGACATGAACAATGTCTCCCTCTTCGGTAGCTTCGCCTGTCTGCAACGGGAAGCCGCGGCGGTTGTTCCATCGCAACCGCCAAAAACATAGCGGCGTCAGAATTTTCCTGTGCGATGCAGCACGTCGAATGTCGCCCTGATGTGATCCGCGACCGCCTTGACCGGCGCGCTGGCTTCCGGCGCCACCACCATCGCCAGAACATAGCTGCCGATTTCCGGCAAGCCATCCGCGGGCCCCAGTTCGACCATGTCGCAGCCGAGGAAGGATTTCGGCAGCGGCGCCACGGCCAGATCGGCCATGATGGCGGCGCGCTGGCCGGCGGTGTGGGCGCTCATATAGGCGACGCGATAGTCGCGCCCCTCCCGGCCGAGCGCTTCCAGAGCCCCGGCGCGCCACGCGCAGCCCTCCTCCCACATCGAGACGGGCAGCGGTTCGCGCATATAGGCGCACCCCCCTTTCGCGCCGGCCCACACGATCGGCTCGGTCAGGAGCGTCTCGGCTCCATGAGCCGGCTTGCCATAGGAATTGGTGAGCAGCGTGATGTCGAGCGCCCGGTCATCCATGCGCCGGCGCAGATTCACGCTCTGATCGATGGTTACATCGACCGCGATGGAAGGATGCGACTGGGCGAAGCGCTTGAGCACATGCGGCAGAAGCCGCTCGCCATAATCGTCCGGCGAGCCAAGCCGTACCACGCCCACGATATCCGGCACGATGAATTTTGACACCGCCTCGCGGTTGATCGCCAGCATGCGCCGCGCATAGCCAAGCAGCATCTCGCCATCGGCGGTCAGTTTCACCGAGCGCGCATCGCGCGAGAAGACCGAACGGCCAAGCACATCCTCCAGTTTCTTGATCTGCATGGAGACGGCGGAAGGCGTCCGGTAGACGGAACTCGCGGCGGTGGTGAAGCTTCCCGTTTCGGCGATGGCAACGAAGGTGCGCAGCACATCGAGGTCGAGCAGCGGCAGCGGGTGATTGAGCGGAGCGTTCATCGGTCCTTCATTCAGTATTTCTGAATCGAAACATCATTTCATTTCGTTTGATTGAACATGAAACATGTTGGATAGTCAACATCATCCAGACCCCGATCACCCGGACAAGGCCCGGATACCTCACCGCCGGGCCGGACGTCACTGCAATGAAGGGAGACAGACATGCCCCTGGTGCCGTTTTTCATCCATATGATCGACAATATCGGCCGGGTGCGCGCGCACCACCGGACCGAACGCATCATGAATTCGCTGCCGCTGGCGATACAGAAAGACATTGGCTGGCCCGGTGCCGCCGAAGCTTGCAGCACCCCGATGTACATCGCCGCCCGCAACAGCCTCGGAATCCGTCCTGGAAAAGGCTGATCGGGAAAATGCCGAACCCCATGCGGCACAAGGCGGGGAAGTAGCTGGTCCCCGCTTTCGGCCGTTGCCGGCCCCGCTTCATGGCCGAGCCGGCAAAATATCTTGTTACCGACACCCTACCCGATTGACAGAAAAAGATTTTCCTGTTGACGCTATGCTGTAAGCGACGTTCCGCACGCAGCCTGACACCGGGAGGGTACATTGAACGCCGTAAAGCAGCCGGTCAAACGCTCATTCGTATTTTTCCTGATCCCCGATTTCACCATGATCGCCTTTGCCACGGCGCTCGATCCCCTGCGCTCGGCCAACCGCATGCTCGGCTATGAAGCCTATAGCTGGCGCCTCGCCAGCTTCGACGGCAAACCCGTGCGCGCCTCCAACGGTGTCGAATGCGCCGTCACCACCTCGCTGGAGGATGAGCGCCGCATGATGTCCGGCCCGGAGCGGCCATCCATGGCCATCGTGTGCAGCGGGCTTGAGGTGGAAAAATACCAAAACAGGTCGGTTTTCGCGTGGTTGCGCGAGGTCTACAATCGCGGCGTCACCCTGGGCGGCCTGTGCACGGGCGCGCATATTCTGGCGGCCGCCGGCCTGCTCTCCAATAAGCGCTGCGCCATCCACTGGGAAAACCTGCCCGGCTTCTCCGAAACCTTTCCCAAAGTGAACGTTTTCGCCGACCTCTTTGAGATCGATCAGAATATCCACACCTGCGCCGGCGGAACCGCCGCCCTCGACATGATGCTGAAGCTGATCGGCGACGATTTCGACGAAAATCTGGTCAACCGGGTCTGCGAACAGGTGCTGACCGACCGGGTGCGAAACCCCACGGACCGGCAGCGGCTGCCGCTGCGGGCCCGCCTCGGCGTGCAGAACTCGAAGATCCTCACCATCATCGAACTGATGGAAGCCAATCTTTCCGAACCGCTTTCGCTGATCGAAATTGCCGACAATGTCGATCTGTCGCGCCGCCAGATCGAACGTCTGTTCCGCTCGGAGATGGGCCGTTCGCCCGCCCGCTACTATCTGGAAATCCGTCTCGACCGGGCAAGGCACCTCCTGATCCAGTCAACCATGCCTGTCGTGGAAGTGGCCATTGCCTGCGGCTTCGTATCGGCCTCGCATTTTTCCAAATGCTACCGCGAACTCTATGCGCGTTCGCCGCAGCAGGAGCGGATGGACCGCAAGCAACTGCTGGCGGCATAAAGCAGCCGCGCGAAAAAGGATCCGTCGCCGGAAACCCGTCGTCCGGCCGCGATTGCACCACTTTTTTCGCCTGCGAGGCCCTCGCTCGCCGACATCGCGCGCGCCGGAAAGCCGGTCGTTGAACTCGACGCCATTCCGGCGCGGGAAGCAAGCCCAGCGCCATCGGCGCGGGCTCTCAAGCGTGTCGCGATCTTTCAGATCAGCTCCCTGCGCTTCAAGTTCTTGTTTTTACGCATGTCGTTGCCCCGAAACCGGTTCCCGCTTTCGGGCGGCATGCTTTCGTCCTCAGCTTCGCGGCTTCAGATTTTCCGGATCGTAAAGCGGCCTGTAGCCCACCGCCGCAACCTCGACGGGATAGGTTGCGCCAAAATACTCGACGGCAAGCCTGCGTCCTTCCTGACAATAACTCCACGGCAGATAGGCAAGCGCGATATTCCGGC
>JAZIHP010000116.1:0-10091 GCA_036678505.1 Alphaproteobacteria bacterium | reverse complement strand
GACCGGGAAAGAGCGACGATCGCGCTTGCCGCGACCCTGCTGCTCGTCGTCATGGGCGGCGTTTTCGGGCAGGTGACGGCAATTGCCCTCGGTGCCGTCGCGGGGCTGATCTGGTGCCGGCGCGAGACGGCGTCCACACCCGGCCGCCTGACCTTCCAGGTCTCGCGGCGGGCCGGCCTCGGCAGCCTCGCCCTCTTCCTGCTGCTTCTTGCGGGGCTGCCGCTGCTTGCCTCGGGCAGCGGATCGCAGGCGCTGGCCATGTTCGACGCCTTCTACCGGTCCGGCGCGCTGGTGTTCGGCGGCGGACATGTCGTCCTCCCGCTTCTGGAAGCCGAGACCGTGCAAACGGGCCTGATTTCGGCGGACGCATTCCTCGCCGGCTACGGCATGGCGCAGGCGGTGCCCGGTCCGCTGTTCACCTTCGCGGCCTATCTGGGCGCGACGATCGCGCCGGCTCCCTGCGGCGCGATCGGCGCCGGCATCGCCCTGGTCGCGATTTTTCTTCCCGGCTTCCTTCTTCTGCTCGGCGCATTGCCGTTCTGGGACAGCCTGCGCAACTGGCCTGCCGCGCAAGCCTCGATGCGCGGCACCAACGCCGCCGTCGTCGGAATTCTCGGCGCTGCCTTCTACGATCCCGTCTGGACGAGCGCCGTCGTTTCCCCGTCTTCATTCGCGCTGGCGCTGACCTGCTTCATGCTCCTGACGGTCTGGAAATCGCCGCCCTGGCTGGTCGTGATCGCCGGGGCGTCAGGGGGCATGCTGATCGGTTCGTAACAGCGCCCGGAGCGATCGCAGCAAAAGCGCGCAGCGGCTTTGCCTGCGCAATCGCGTCGAAAAAATTGGTTAAAAACAAGGGATTTGAACGTGCCGGCGCTTCGGGGAAAATCGAAATGCCCGGCCGGCACGTCGTGATGGCCAAGGATGAAGACGGCCAGATCGCGCACGGGCGGCGGTTTCGAACGGACAGGGGCCGCCGTCTCCGAACCGGACCGCTTCCTGGAGCCGTTCAAGGTTTCACGCAATCGCCCAACGGCTCCAACTCTTTGTCTTGGCGCGTTTCCGAACCGGAAAAGTGTTTCCACTTTTCCTGGAAACGCTCTGGAGCCGTTCAAGGTTTCACGCAATCGCCGAACGGCTCCAGGTCTTTGTCTTGTCGCGTTTCCGAACCGGAAAAGTGTTTCCACTTTTCCTGGAAACGCTCTATTTCAGGCGATTGGCTGAAACAGCTTCAATCCGCGGCCCGCCCGTGCTCTCGCGGATCGTCTGCGCGCAGTCCAGATAGACGATCTGCGGGGACGAATCCGGCGCTTCCAGCCGGTGGCGGATGACTTCGACCAGACGCCGGGCGCCTTCCAGATAGGAGCTGCCGGCGATGCTCATGGTGCCGAAATGCTCGGTCGGCACGTCGTGATGGCCGAGGATGAAGACGGCCAGATCGCGCGGCCAGCCGATGCCCAGCCCGTCCAGACAATGCCGGATGCCGAAGGAATCGGAGAGGCCGAGCGTGATCATGGCGCTGAAGGGCAGGCGGCCTTCGCCGTCCATCAGCCCCGACAGCGCCCGGCGCAGCGCCTCGCCCACCGAATGGGTGGGATTGTGGACGCCGCCCAGCACGATGGCGCGCATATCCCGCCACTGGCCGTTCTCGCGCCCGGCGCGGTCGAAGGCGCGGCGCACGGTGAGGATCGGCTGGGCCATGGAATCCAGCGACACCAGCGCCACCGAGCGATGCCCGAGACCGGCCAGATGCGCCATCGCCATGTCCAGCGCATCCTCCCAGTCGGTGCCGACGCGGTCGATATCGACGCCGGAAACGGTGTGGCCGTCGACCACCAGCGCGCGCGCCTTGCCCTGCAACAGGCTGAGCAGCCGGATCGGGATGCTTTCATAATGCGATTGCAGGATGGCCGCGTCGAAACTGGGGATCGAGGTGAGGATCTCCAGGAGGTGCCCCGTATTGTGATAGGAAATCTGCACCACCTTGCCGCCGGAACGCGACAGCTCTTCCACGATATGGTTCTGAACCAGCACGCAGCGCTCGTTGAGGCTGGCATTGGACAGGATCAGCAGGCTTTCCAGCCTGTCGCCGCGCGCCCCATCGGCCCCCGCCGCACGGGCGGCGTTCTTCACCACATAGGTGCCGCGGCCGACCTGCGAGGTGAGCAGGCCCGCTTCGCGCAACTGCCCGAGCGCCTCCTGCACCGTGGCCTGGCTGACGCGGTGCGCCCGCATCAGGTCGCGCACGGTCGGCAGCCGCGCGCCATCGTCGAGGCGCGCGATCAGCTCGCGCAATTCGTTCAGGACTACATTTTTGGATGCGGCTCGCAATGTTCGTGCCTCGACCTGTCGATTGCGCTATCGATCCGCCGGTGCCGGCGTCTCGACGCGGAGTACAATTTGAATTCACGCCGCGCCATCCGGCCAGACCCGCGCCACCCAAGGCCAGGCCCGGCCAAAAACAGGCCAAAAGCCGGACCGCAGGCAGGACCACAGGCAGGACCACAGGCCAGACCGCAGGCCAGACCAAGGACCGCGTGCCGCGAACATGTCAGTCGCGACGACCCTTAGCATATAAAAATACAAATTGAACTTTACAATTTAAGCGCGGAAGCTATCTTTCCGCCAAAATCGCCTTCATCCGGTCCGTTTTCACAAAAGCAGGGTAACCGACGCATCATGAACGCACTCGCCTGTGACGTCGGCGGCACCAATACACGCATCGGGCTGGTGCGCGGCGGCCTGCTGCTGGCCGACAGCGTGGCCATCTGCCGAAACGACGATTTTTCCGATTTCTATGCGGTGGCGAGCGCCTATCTGGCGCGCTCGGGCCTGGCGGCGGTCGATACGGTGTGCATCGCGCTGGCCTCGGTGGCGACGGCCGAAGGGGCGACGCTGACCAACCGCGACTGGACCATCGCGCGCAGCCGGGTGCTTGCCACCTGCGGGGCGGCGCGCGTGGAGTTCATCAACGATTTCGAGGCGCTGGGCTTTTCGCTGGGCCAGGCGGGGCGGCTGGAAACGACCTGCCTGACCAAAGGGGCGGGCGCGAAGGAGGGCGCGCCGCGTCTGGTGATGGGGGCCGGCACCGGCTTCAACGCCGCCGCATGGTCCCCCTCGCGCTTCGGCGGCGCGCCGCATGTGACGGCGGCCGAATGCGGGCACATGACGCTGGCGCTGGCCGGCGCGGACGAATTCTCGCTGCAACAGGCGCTGTCGCGCATCAATGGCCGCGCCTCGGTGGAGCGCGCCCTTTCCGGCAACGGGCTGGTGGCGATCTACAACTGGGTGTGTTCGCGCCACGGCGCCGAAGCGCGCTTCACCCATGGCGCGGAGATTTCCAGCCGGGCGGTGGCGCGCTCCGACCGGCTCTGCATGGAAGCGGCAAACATGTTCATGCACCTGCTTGGCCGCGTCGCCGGCGATCTGGCGCTGGCCTATCTGCCCTATGACGGCATCTATCTTTCCGGCGGCGTGACGCGGGCGCTGGGGCCGCTGCTTGAGAGCGAGCCGGCATTTTTGCGCGCCTTCACCGCCAAGGGCCGCATGGCCGAACTGATGGAGCGGTTTTCCATCCATTTGCTGAACGACGACGCCAGCGCGCTGCATGGCTGCGCCGAATGGGTGCGGCTGTCTTCCGCCGCCTGACCGGTCAGGACGACGCCTTCTCTTGCCCCTGCGTGGCCTGCACGCTGGTGATGGCGATCATGTTGCAGGCGTCTTCGGCGCTGCATCCTCTTGAGAGGTCGTTGGCGGGTTTGGCCAGCCCCTGAAGGACCGGGCCGATGGCTTCGGCCCCGCCGATGCGCTGGGCGATCTTGTAGCCGATATTGGCGGCGTCCAGATTGGGGAAGATGAAGACGTTGGCCTGCCCGTGCAGGGCGGAGTGCGGCGCCTTGGCGGCGCTGACCGCCTCCACGAAGGCGGCGTCGAACTGCAATTCGCCGTCGATGAGAAGATCGGGGGCGGCGGCGCGGGCCAGCCGCGTCGCCTCCACCACCTTCGACACCCGCTCATGCGCTGCACTTCCACCGGTCGAGAAGGACAGCATGGCCACGCGCGCCGTCTCGCCGGTCAGCGCCGCGCAGGAGCGGGCGGAGGCCAGCGCGATGTCGGCAAGCGCCGCCGCATCGGGATCGACCACCAGCCCGCAATCGGCGAACACGAAGGCGCCCTTCTTCTGATGGTGCGGCTGGCACAGCATCATCAGGAAGAAGGAGGAGACGATCTTAACGCCCGGCGCGCGGCCGATGGCCTGCAAGGCGGCGCGCACCGTATCGGCGGTGGTCGCCACCGCCCCGCCCACCGTGCCGTCGGCCTCGCCCTCGCGCACCATCATGGCGGCGAACAGCAGCGGGGAGCGCAGCGCCTGCATCGCCGCCTCAGCATCGACGCCCTTTGTCTTGCGCAATTCGTGCCAGCCTGCGGCAAGATGCGGGGTGAGCGCCGAGGTGAGCGGGTCCTCGATGCGGAAGCGGGCGGGGTCGGCCCCGCAGGCGGCGAGCTGCGCTTCCACCGCCGCCCGCCCGCCGACGAGCACGATGTCGGCGATGCCGTCCTTCACGGCGCGGACGGCCGCCCCGGCGATGCGCGGGTCCTCGCCCTCGGACAGCACGATGCGTTTGCGCGCCCGCCTCGCGGCCTCGATGATGCGTTCAAGCGGTTTCATCTCTGGCTCCCCGCCGCCCGCCGCTCAAAGCGGGTTCTGGGCCTGCATGTCGGCCTTGTCGATGCCGGCCACCGGCACCGGCTTCTTCATGGCGTCGCGGCGGAAGGGCTCGCCCAGTTCCTGGTTGAGCACCACTTCGATGAAGGTGGTGACGCCCTGCGCCTGCGCCTGGCAGGCGGCGCGGATGGCGTCGGTCACCTTCTGCGGCGTGTCGGCCACCACGCCCTTGAAGCCGCAGGCTTCCGCCACCTTCGCGTAGCTGAAGTTACGGTTCAGCTCGGTGCCGACGAAATTGTTGTCGTACCACAGCGTGGTGTTGCGCTTTTCCGCACCCCACTGGTAGTTGCGGAACACCACCATGGCGATGGCCGGCCATTCGTCGCGCCCGATCGAGGTCATCTCGTTCATGGAGATGCCGAAGGCGCCGTCGCCGGCAAAGCCCACCACCGGCACGTCCGGACAGCCGATCTTGGCTCCGATGATCGACGGAAAGGCATAGCCGCACGGGCCGAACATGCCCGGCGCCAGATATTTGCGCCCCTCGCCGAAGGAGGGATAGGCATTGCCGATGGCGCAATTGTTGCCGATGTCGGTGGACATGATGGCGTTTGCCGGCATGCCCGCCTGTATCGCCCGCCATGCCTGGCGCGGCGACATCAGTCCCCCATCGCGCGCCCGCGCCTCCGCGTTCCAGCTGGTGCCCGGATCGTCGTCCTCATGGTCCATGGAGGACAGGAGCTGGAGCCAGGCCGAACGAGTCTGGTGGATGGCGGCCTTGCGCGCCTCGCGGCCCTCGTCGCCGGCCGAAGGCGAAAGCTGCTCCAGAATCTGGCGCGCCACCTGTCTGGCATCGCCGCAGATGCCGACGCCGATCTTCTTGGTCAGGCCGATGCGGTCGGGGTTGATGTCGACCTGAACGATCTGCGCCTGCTTCGGCCAGTAGTCGATGCCGTAGCCGGGCAGGGTGGAGAACGGGTTGAGGCGGGTGCCCAGCGCCAGCACCACGTCGGCCTTCGAGATCAGCTCCATCGCCGCCTTCGAGCCATTGTAGCCGAGCGGGCCGACGGCGAGGCGATGGTCGCCGGGGAAAGCGTCATTGTGCTGGTAGCCGCAGCACACCGGCGCGTCGAGCCGTTCGGCAAGGGCGACGGATTCCGCAATCGCCCCGCCGATGACCACGCCGGCCCCGTTGAGGATGACCGGGAATTTGGCTTCCGACAGAAGCTTCGCCGCCTCGGCAATCGCCTCCCGGCCGCCCGCCGGGCGCTCCAGCCGCACGATCTGCGGCAGGTCCACGTCGATGACATGGGTCCAGTAATCGCGCGGAATGTTGATCTGGGCGGGCGCCGAGCCGCGCCAGGCCTTCTCGATCACCCGGTTGAGCACTTCCGGGATACGCGAGGGATCGCGCACCTCTTCCTGATAGCACACCATGTCCTCGAACAGCGCCATCTGCGGCACTTCCTGGAACCCGCCCTGGCCCATGGTGCGGTTGGCCGCCTGCGGGGTGACCAGCACCATCGGCGTGTGGTTCCAGTAGGCGGTCTTGACCGCGGTGACGAAGCCGGTGACGCCCGGCCCGTTCTGGGCGATGGCCATCGCCATCTTGCCGGTGGCGCGCGCATAGCCGTCGGCGATCAGCCCCGCATTGGTCTCGTGCGCGCAATCCCAGAAGCTGATGCCGGCCTTCGGAAACAGGTCCGACACCGGCATCATGGCCGAGCCGATGATGCCGAACGCATGTTCGATCCCATGCATCTGCAAAACCTTCACAAAGGCCTCTTCGGTCGTCATCTTCATGCGGGCATTCCTTTCGTATCAAGCTGTCTGCCGGTGCAGGCGCAAGCCGCGCTCACAGATATTCGTCCCTGAGATGATACCAGCGGTAGAGGGCGCGCTGGCCGATGCGCCGGAACGGCGTCAAAAGCCCGTGATGGGGGAGCGCCGAGGTGAAGATCGGCAGGTCGAGCCCGCCGCCCTTGCCGGCGACCATCTGCGCCAGCCGGCGTCCGGCCTGCGCCGAATACATCACCCCGTTGCCGCCATAGCCCATGGCGTAGAAGATGCTCTGCGCCGGATCGGGCTGCGCGATGCGCGGCATCATGTCGTGGCTGACATCGACCCAGCCCCACCATGAATAGTCGACCGCGACGCCCTTCAGCGACGGGAATTTTCGCGCCATGCCGGCCAGAAGCAGGTCGAGATGCTTTTGGTTCGCCGCATCCGCCCCGGTGATGGCGCTGCGCGAGCCGATCTGGAAGCGGTTGTCGGGCATCAGCCGGTAATAGTGGCGCAGCGTGCGGGTGTCGGTGAGCGGGATTTTCGTGCGGAAATTCAGCGCGGCGACTTCCTGCTCGCTGAGCGGCCTGGTGACGATGGAGTTCGACAGGACCGGCATCAGCCGGTTTTTGGTCAGCGGATGGAGGCCGGGCGACGTGTAGCCGGCGGTGGCGAAGGCGACCGCGCGCGCCCTGACCGTGCCGCCGGGCGTCGCCAGATAATGGAAGCCGCCCCGCCGGCTGTAGCCGATCACCGGGCTGTCGGTGTGGACCTTCGCGCCCAGCCTGCGCGCGAGCCGGAGATAGCCGAAGGCGAGCTTGCCGGCATGGACGCCCATGCCGTCCGGCTCGTACATCGCGCCCCGCGCCTCCGCGTCGCGCACGAAGTCGCGGTGGATCTCGTCGCGGCCGAGAATGCGGGTGGGATAGCCGAACACCTCGTTCAGCAGCCTGGATTCCTTTTCCAGCGCCGGCATCATCTTGTCGCGATGAGCGATGTAGAGGTGGCCGCCATCCTGCGGCAGGCAATCGATCTCCGGCTCGGCGACCAGCGCCCGGAACAGGTCGAAACCCTCGGCGATCTCGCGGTGCAGCCTCTTGGCGACCTCGACGCCCCAGCGCCCGATCCATTGCGAGCGCTTGAGGCGGCCGGCCGAAATCTGCGCCTGCCCGCCATTGCGGGTGGAGCAGCCCCAGGCCACGCCGTTGGCCTCCAGGACGACAGCCCTTATGCCGTGCTCGCGGGCGAGATGGATGGCGCAGGACAACCCCGTATAGCCCGAGCCCACCACCACCACATCGGCATCCATGTCGATCCGCACCGGCCCGTCATCGGCCGGCAGCGCCCCTGCCGTGGCGATCCAGTAGGTCGGCGCGTAATCGCGGCCATGGCCGGGATCGGCCGCCACCGCCGGATCGTAGGTGGGGTCGTAGGGATTGCGGGCGGGGCCGCCTTCGATTGCCTGATGCTGCATGGGTGAAATCCTGCGTCCGTACGGGCCTGCTTTCACGCGGCGATGAGCGGCCGCTGCTTGCGGAAAGCCTGTTTCTTCACGATCTTGCCGTCGCGCAGCGTGAACAGGTCGCAGCCCTCGGCCTCGACCCGGCTGCCGTCTTCGTTGGTGCCGGTGAAGGTCCATTCCGAAACCGCGCGATGGCCATCGACGAAGTGGCCGTGATGGTCCCAGCGCGCATCCTTCATCGCCGCCCACACGCCCGAAAACGCCGCCGCGACCGCTTGCGCGCCCTCGATGCGGGTGCCCCAGGCCTCCACCCCGCCGATGGTGTCGAACACGCAGTCGGGCGCGAACCAGACCATGATCCCGTCGATGTCGTGCCGGTTGAAGGCATCGAACAGCGCCGCGAGACCGGCTGCGGTGAGTTGCGGGGTGGTCATGTCGGTTCCTCCCGGCCGGGCAGCGCCTTGCTGCCTGAGCCCATGCGTCATCGTGCGGGCGCGGAACGCCCGTCATTGCCGTTGGCGGAAGCTGCCGGAACCGTCCGTCCGGGACGGAAATGATCGCACCGGCTTTCCGCGTTCACTTTGCGAATAAGGTGATGCTAAGGGAGGAACGGCCCTTGCCTTATATCCAAATGAGAACTTCAATGAGTCCAAACGGGGAGGCGAAGGGTGAGCCAGCAGATCGTATCCGAGACGATTTTCTTCATCGACCGCAAATCGCGTTCAGGGTTGCAGAACCAGATCCGCGAAACGCTGGTTTCGGCCATATTGTCGGGCCGGCTGGCGCCGGGCGCGCGCCTGCCTTCCACCCGCAAGCTGGCCGATTATCTCAACATTTCGCGCATCACCGTGACGCTCGCCTATCAGGAGCTGGCCTCGCAGGGCTATCTGGAGGCCAGGGGCCGCAGCGCCTGTTTCGTTGCCGATACGTCGCCGCTTTCCGGCACCGGTTCCGGCGAGAGCGCCGCCGCGGAGAGCTCCGTGGACTGGCCGGCCAAGATGAAGGCGCGCTTTTCCATCGCCAAGCCCATCCGCAAGCCGCTGGACTGGCACCGCTTTCCCTTTCCCTTCCTCTACGGCCAGATGGACCCCGCCCTGTTCGACCTTTCGGCATGGCGCGATTGCGCGCGGCGTGCGCTGGCGCGCGAGGATTTCGAGCTGATGGCCGGCGATTTCGCCGCCGCCGACGATGTGCAGCTCGTCAACTACATAAGCAGCCGCTCGCTGCCCAACCGCGGCATCAAGGCCAGCCCCGACGAGATACTGGTGACGGTGGGCGCCCAGAACGCGCTGTGGCTGATCATCCAGCTCATGCTCAAGCCGGGATCGGGCGCGGTGTGCGAAAATCCCTGCCATCCCGATCTCAGCGCTTCGCTGCATCTGAGCGGCGCTGACGTCACCGCCGTCGATGTCGACGAGGGCGGGCTGCGGCTGGACCTGTTGCCGCCAAAGCCGGACGTGGTGTTCGTCACCCCCAGCCACCATTCGCCGACCGCCGCCACCATGCCCATGCAACGGCGGCTGGACCTGCTGGCCGAGGCGGAGAAACGCGACTTCATCATCGTGGAAGACGATTACGAATTCGAGATGAGTTTTCTCAAACCCCCCTCGCCGGCGCTCAAGTCGCTCGACCGCAACGGGCGCGTGCTCTATGTCGGCTCCTTCTCCAAATCGCTGTTTCCGGGGCTGAGGCTCGGCTATCTGGCGGCCCCCGCGCCGGTGATTCGCGAGGCGCGGGCCCTGCGCGCGCTGATGCTGCGCCATCCCCCCGGCCATCTGCAACGCACGGTCTCCTACTTCCTGGCGCTCGGCCATTACGATGCGGTGATCCGCCGGATGCGGCTCGAATACCGCAGGCGCCACGAGGTGATGGCGGCGGCACTTGAGCGGCACCGGCTCAACATCGCCGGCGCGTCCGATTTCGGCGGCACCTCCTTCTGGATCGAGGGACCGCACGGGCTCGACGCCGACCGGCTGATGAACGAATTGCGGCAGGACGGCGTGCTGGTCGAAACCGGCTCGCCCTTCTTTCCCGACATGGACGGCCCGTGCCGCTTCTTCCGCATGGGCTATTCCTCGATCCCGGCCAGCCGCATCGAGGAAGGCGTGGCCCGCACCGCCGCGCGCATGGCCGCGATCATGCGCGAAGGGGCGCAAGCGCGGGCATGAGGAGGCGGGGCATGAG
>JAZIHP010000115.1:0-10180 GCA_036678505.1 Alphaproteobacteria bacterium | reverse complement strand
GTTCATGGTTTGACGGGATCGCCGAACGGCTCCAGCTCTTTGTCTTGTCGCGTTTGCGAACCGGAAAAGTGTTTCCGCTTTCCTGGAAACACTCTAAAAACGGCATTCCTTGTCTATTTACGGCGCATCCGTTAGGGTCGCCGGCCAACTTATTGATCCAGATACGACATGCAAATTACGCCAGAGCGTGTCGCATTCCGTCCGGTGCGGGGTTGACCCAGGTCGCATTATTCCCCCGTACTCAAAAGAACAAGAACGGCCGCAAGGTCCACACAAAGAGATAAGGGAGCTCTGAATATGTCAGCCGAACTCGATTTCTTAAGCCGCGCAGTTGCCACGGGCAGGCTCAGCCGCCGCGATTTTCTTGGCCGGGCCGCTGCATTGGGCGTGAGTGCCGCGCTGGCAAATACGATGCTCTCGGGTGCGGCACGGGCGCAGACGCCCCAGAAAGGCGGCGCGCTGAAGATGGGGCTGGTCGGTGGCGAATCCACCAACAGCCTCGACCCGGCCCAGTTTCTCACGCAGGTGCCGCAGAACTTCGGCTGCACCTGGGGTGAGACGCTGGCCATCCAGTCGCCCGAAGATGGCAGCGCGCAGCCGGTGCTCGCCGAATCCTGGGATGCCTCGGCCGATGCGACCGAATGGTCCTTCAAGATCCGCAAGGGCGTGACCTTCCACAATGGCAAGGAGCTGTCGCCCGAAGACGTCGCCCAGACCATCCGCCGCCATTCCGATGCCGATACCAAATCGTCGGCGGTGGGCATTCTCGGCGACATCGACGAAGTCGTGGTCGATGGCGACAATGTCGTCTTCCGGCTGAAGCGCGGCAATGCCGACCTGCCGCTGCTGCTGACCGACTACCATCTGATCATCCAGCCCAATGGCGGCTTCGACGATCCGGCCGCCGGCATCGGCACCGGTCCCTACAAGGTCGAGGTCAACGAACCCGGCGTGCGCCACATGTCGGTGAAGTATGACGGCTACTGGAACGACGAGGTGGGCCATGTCGATTCCGTCGAGGTCATCGTCATGAACGACACCACCGCCCGCATGGCCGCGCTGCAATCAGGCCAGGTGCACATCATCAACCGGGTCGAGCCCAAGACGGTGGCGCTGCTGAAGCGCGCTCCCGGCGTCGTCATCGTCAACGTGCCGTCCAAGGGACAATATATCTTCCCGATGTTCTGCGACACCGCACCCTTCGACAATGCGGATCTGCGGATGGCCCTGAAACTGGCCATCGACCGGGAGCAGATGGTCCAGCAGATCATGCAGGGCTATGCCTCCGTCGGCAATGATTTCCCGATTTCGAAGAGCTATGCGCTCTTTCCCGAAGGCGTCGAGCAGCGCAGCTACGACCCGGACAAGGCAAAATTCCACTATGAGAAGTCCGGCCACAGCGGGCCGATCCTGATGCGAACCTCCGATGTCGCCTTTCCCGGAGCCGTCGATGCCTCGCAGCTGTTCCAGCAAAGCGCCGCCAAGGCCGGCATCCAGATTCAGGTGCAGCGCGAGCCGGGTGACGGCTACTGGACGGAAGTGTGGAACAAGCAACCCTTCTGCGCCTCCTACTGGGGCGGGCGTCCGACACAGGACGCCATGTATTCGACCGCCTATATCACCGGGGCCGACTGGAACGACACGCGCTTCTTCAACGAAAAGTTCGACAAGATCATTCTGGAGGCGCGCGCCGAGCTGGACAGCGGCAAACGCACCGATCTCTACCGCGAGGCAGCCATGATCGTGCGCGACGACGGCGGTCTCATCCTGCCGATGTTCAACGATTTCATCGATGCGCATCGCGAGGAAGTGCAGGGCTGGGTTCTCGATCCCAACCACGAAACCTCGAATCTGAAGGCGGCCATCCGCGTCTGGCTGAAACAGGGCTGAGACGCGCACTGATGGGAAGTACCCATATTCCGCGGCTGATCGCCCAGCGTCTTGCGCTGGGCGGTCTGCTCCTCCTCGCCGTTTCCATCCTCATCTTCGCAGGCACCCAGATTCTTCCCGGCGACGTTGCCCAGTCCATTCTGGGCCAGTCGGCCACGCCGCAGGCGCTTGAAAACCTGCGCCGCGACCTCGGGCTCGACGATCCGGCCCATATCCGCTATTTCCGCTGGCTGGGCGGCGTGCTGACGGGCGATTTCGGCGCGGCCCTTTCAAATGGCCGCGACATCGCCGGCGCTCTGGGCGGACGGCTGAAGAACACCCTGTTCCTCGCCGCCTGCGCGGCGGTGATCTCCGTGCCGCTGGCCATCCTGCTCGGGCTTCTGGCCGTGCGCTACCGCAACGGCGTCATCGACAAGGCGATCTCGGGCTTCGCGCTCGCCTCGACCTCGCTGCCGGAATTCTTCATCGGCTATCTGTTCATCCTGTTCTTTGCCGTCGAGCTGCAATGGTTTCCGGCCAGCGCGACCGTCTTCGACACGATGTCGTTCGGCGCGCGCCTTCAGGCCATCGCGCTTCCGGCCCTGACGCTGACGCTTGTGGTGCTGGCGCACATGATGCGCATGACCCGCGCCGCCATCCTCAACGTCATGCAATCGGCCTATATCGAAACGGCCGAACTCAAAGGATTGTCGGCCTTCGACGTCATTCGCCGGCACGCCATGCCCAATGCCGTGGCGCCCATCGTCAATGTGGTGATGCTCAACCTTGCCTATCTTGTCGTCGGCGTTGTCGTGGTCGAGGTGATCTTCGTCTACCCGGGCATGGGGCAGTATCTGGTCGATCACGTCTCCAAACGCGACGTGCCGGTGGTGCAGGCCGTGGGGCTGATCTTCGCCGCTGTCTATATCGGCCTCAACATCGTCGCCGACATCGTTGCCATTCTGGCCAATCCTCGTCTCCGGCATCCGAAGTGAGGGCTGAGCTTGCCTGACGTCAGACATATTCCGCCAAGCGCGCTCATCGGTCTTCTGCTGACCGCGTGTTTTCTGTTCGCTGCCTTTTTCGCGCCATGGATAGCGCCCTATGGCAATGGGGAGATCGTCGGCGATGTGTGGGCCCCGCTGTCGGCCGCGCATCCCCTCGGCACCGACAATCTGGGCCGCGACCTGCTCTCGCGCATGATCTTCGGCGCGCGCGTCACCATCTTCATCGCGGTGGCGGCGACGGCGCTCGCCTTCATCCTCGGCTCCATCCTCGGTTTCACGGCGGCGGTGATCGGCGGCTGGACGGACCAGACCCTGTCGCGCTTCGTCGATCTCCTGATGTCGATCCCGACGCTGATCTTCGCGCTGGTCGTGCTGTCCGTTCTGCCGTCCACGCTGCTGACGCTGATCCTGGTCATGGGTATTCTCGACGCCACCCGCGTCTACCGGCTCGCCCGCGCCGTGGCGGTCGATATCAACGTCATGGAGTTCGTGGAAGCCGCCAAGCTGCGCGGCGAAGGCCGCTCCTGGATCATCTTTCGCGAAATCCTGCCCAATGCGCTGTCACCGCTGGTGGCGGAGCTTGGGCTGCGCTTCATCTTCGCGGTGCTGTTTCTTTCCGCGCTTTCCTTCCTGGGCCTCGGCGTCCAGCCGCCGGATGCGGACTGGGGCGGCATGGTGAAGGAAAACAAGGACGGCATCGTGTTCGGCATTCCCGCCGCCCTCGTTCCGGCAGGCGCGATCGCGCTTCTGGCAATCTCGGTCAACCTCGTTGCCGACTGGGTGCTGAACCGCACCTCCGACCTGAAGGGAGGCCGCGGCGATGGCTGACGAACTGGTTGACAAGGCACTGGCGGGCGAACGAACCACCGCCGAAAGCGATGTTCTGGACATTCGCAATCTGCGCGTCGAAGCCACCGTCTACCCTCCGGGCGAGCCTTCCAGAGACATGGTGATCGTCGACGGCGTGTCGCTGAAAGTCGGGCGCGGCAGGGTTCTGGGACTGATCGGCGAATCGGGCGCCGGGAAATCGACCATCGGCCTGTCTTCGATGGGTTATGGGCGCGGCGGCGTGCGCATAACCGGCGGAGAAGTATTTCTCAACGGCCGCGACATCCTCGGAAACGAGCGGGGCTTGCGAAAGATACGCGGCAAGGAGATCTGCTATGTCGCCCAATCGGCGGCGGCCGCCTTCAACCCGGCCCGCAAACTCATGCAGCAGGTGATCGAGGCGACGCTGGAGCACGGGATTTCAGGCCGCGAGGAAGCGGAAAAGCGCGCCGTCAACCTGTTTCGCCAGCTCAGCCTGCCCGACCCCGGGAACATCGGCAACCGCTACCCGCATCAGGTTTCCGGCGGGCAATTGCAGCGGGTGATGACGGCCATGGCGCTCTGCCCGAAACCCGATCTGATCGTTTTCGATGAGCCGACAACGGCGCTGGACGTCACCACCCAGATCGACGTTCTGGCCGCGATCAAGAACGCCATCCGCGAAACCGGAGTGGCAGCGCTTTACATCACCCATGACCTCGCCGTCGTGGCTCAGGTGGCCGATGACATCATGGTTCTGCGTCACGGCAAGACGGTGGAATGCGGAAAGACGCGCCAGATTATCGAGGCGCCGAGCCAGGATTACACGAGAGCGCTGGTTTCGGTCCATGAAATCAGCCATGAGGAACATCCGCCAACGCCGGCGCCGATCCTCACCGTCGATAACGTCACCGCGTCCTATGGCGGCGGCAAGGTCAAGGTTCTGCGCAATGTCAGCGTCGACATTCACCCCGGCCAGACGCTGGCCGTGGTGGGCGAATCGGGCTCCGGCAAATCGACGCTGGCGCGCGCCATCACCGGGCTGCTGCCGCCCGAACAGGGCGCGATCGCCTTCGACGGACGCACCCTGACCAACAGGCTGGCCGACCGCCCGAAGGAAGATCTGCGCCAGCTCCAGATGATCTACCAGATGGCCGATGTGGCGATGAACCCGCGCCAGACGGTGGGAACCATCATCGGCAGGCCGCTGGAGTTCTATTTCGGCATGCGCGGCGCCGAACGCGACGCGCGCGTGGCCGAACTGCTCGACAAGATCGAGATGGGCAAGGGGTTCGCCGAGCGCTATCCGGCCGAGCTTTCAGGCGGCCAGAAGCAGCGGGTGTGCATCGCCCGCGCGCTTGCCGCCAGGCCGAAGCTGATCATCTGCGACGAGGTGACATCCGCGCTCGACCCGCTGGTGGCGCATGGCATTCTCGAACTGCTGCTGGAATTGCAGGCCGGGGAGGATGTGGCCTATCTGTTCATCACCCATGACCTCGCCACGGTGAAGGCGATCGCCGATTCCATTGCCGTGATGTATCGCGGCGAGATCGTGCGATACGGCCGCGCCAGCGAGGTTCTGGCGCCGCCCTTCGATGCCTATACCGACCTGCTGCTCTCCTCCGTTCCGGAGATGAAAGTAGGCTGGCTGGAAACGGCAATCGAAAACAGGCCGATGGACGCCGCCGGAAATTAGAGCGTTTCTGCTTTTCCCCGAATCGCCAAATCGCTCTAACTCTTTGTTTTGTCGCGTTTGCGAACCGGAAAAGCGTTTCCACTTTCCTGGAAACGCTTTGGAGCCGTTCCGGGTTTCACGCAATCGCCGAACGGCTCCAGGTCTTTGTTTTGTCGCGTTTGCGAACCGGAAAAATGTGTCCACTTTTCCTGGAAACGCTTTGGAGCCGTTCCGGGTTTCACGCAATCGCCGAACGGCTCCAGGTCTTTGTTTGTCGCGTTTCCGAACCGGAAAAGCGTTTCCACTTTTCCTGGAAACGCTTTGGAGCCGTTCATGGCTTCACGGAATCGACGAACGGTTCCAGGTCTTTGTTTTGTCGCGTTTCCGAATCGGAAAAGCGTTTCCACTTTTCCTGGAAACGCTCTAGCACTTCGGCATGTCAGGCGGCGCTGCGGCCGGGCTCATCCTGATCGAGCAGGGCGCGCATCTGCCTTGCAAGATGGGCCTGGAGGCGGCTTGCCACCGCGCGGTCCCATTCGTCACAAGCTTCATTGACGGTCGGGCGCGGCAGCGCCATCAGCCGGTCGATGATGGAGTCCGTGCCCCCGTTCGACAGGAGGGCGTCGATTTCGCGATCTTCTTGCATATCGGTTCGCCTCGTCAAGCCCGTTTGCGAGGCAATTTATACGGCCTCGTTTGCAAGGCAATTTATACGGCGCTTGTGACGGCCGCATGAAGGCATCAGGGCGGTATTGTGGCGGCAAAAGCGGATCGCTTTTCCACATTCCCTTCAAACGGCGAAAACGCCGCCAGCGGGGATTTTTTCGGGGGCATAAGGGCGCTTTTCAAACAAAACGACGTGAGGCCGCTCACGCCCCATGAAGCGTCCGCCAATGTATCAAGATAATCGCGGATGGAGGCCTCGGTGATCTGCGGCCTCCATGTGCTCTCGCACATACGCGCAAAATAGCCTTCATGGCCGGAAAGTCCTGCGGGCGCGACGGACGCTCAACGATCTCACCCGTCATTTCAGCCCGCGCACTCACACATAGCGATTGACCACATTTTCCAGATATTCCTGACGGCCGGAGCGCGGCTGTGGCTCGATGCCATCCTTTGCCACCCGTTCGGCCACTTGTTCCAGAGTGCGCCTGCCGGCCAGCATGGCGTGCGCCTCCTCACCGTTCCAGCCGGCATAGCGGTCTTCGAGCGGCCCGATAAGAGCCTTGTCGCCGATCATGCGGGCGGCGGCCTTCAGGCCCCGCGCGCAGCAGTCCATCGCACCGATATGCGCGATCAGCAAATCCTGCGGGTCGAGCGACTGGCGGCGCAGCCTGGCGTCGAAATTGGTGCCGCCGGTGGTGAAGCCGCCGGCAAGCAGCACCTGATAATAGGCCAGCGCCATTTCCGGCACATTGTTGGGGAACTGGTCGGTGTCCCAGCCCGACTGGTAGTCATTGCGGTTCATGTCGATGGAACCGAAAATGCCAAGTGCATCGGCCAGCGCCAATTCGTGCTCGAAGGAGTGACCGGCAAGGATAGCGTGGCCCTGCTCGATATTGACCTTCACTTCCTTTTCCAGACCGAAATCCTTCAGGAAGCCATAGACGGTGGCGACATCGTAGTCATACTGGTGCTTGGTCGGCTCCTGCGGTTTCGGCTCGATCAGGATCGTTCCTTTGAAACCGGTGCGATGCTTGTAGTCGACCACCATCGACAGGAACCGGCCGGCCTGTTCGCGCTCGCGCTTCATGTCGGTGTTGAGCAGGGTCTCGTAGCCCTCGCGCCCGCCCCACAGCACATAATTCTCGCCATCCAGCCGCCTGGTCACGTCGATGCAGGATTTTACCGTGGCAGCCGCATAGGCGAACACCTCCGGGTCGGGATTGGTGGCGGCGCCCGCCATATAGCGGCGATGCGAAAACAGATTGGCCGTGCCCCACAACAGCTTCACGCCGCTCTCGGCCTGCTTCTTCTCGAAGATGCCGGCGATCTCGTCGAGGCGCGCGACGCTCTCGGCGAAGTTTTTCCCTTCCGGGCGCACATCGGCATCGTGGAAACAGTAATAGGGAACGCCGAGCAGCGAGAACATCTCGAAGGCCACATCCGCCTTGAGGCGGGCCTTGTCCATATCGTCGCCGAACCATGGCCGCTCGAAGGTCTGGCCGCCGAAGGGGTCGCCGCCCGGCCAGGCGAAGGAATGCCAGTAGGCGACGGCAAAGCGCAGATGGTCCTCCAGCCGTTTGCCCTGCACGATCTCATCGGGATCGTAAAAACGATAGGCCAGCGGATTTGCGCTGTCGGGACCTTCATAACGGATGGGTTCGATATCGCCGAAGAAGCCGGTGCTCATGCTGGAACTCCCTTGATGGCCGGATAGAGGGCGCGGTAGCGCTGGTAGGCGTCTTCATAGGCTCGCGTCAGTTCCGCATCCGGCGCGACGGTGCCGCTCATGGCCGGCGGCGTGCACACGGTCAGCGGATCGGCTCCGGCAGCGGCGATGAGGCCAAGACGGGCCGCGCCGAAGGCGGCGCCGAAATCGCCGCCGGCCGGTATATCGACGGGAATGCCGAGCGCGGTGGCGATGGCTTTCAGCCAGTAGAGCGAGCGTGAGCCGCCGCCGATGGCCGTTACCCGCTCCAGCCGCGTGCCGGCGCTGGCGAGCGCCTCCAGACTGTCGCGGAAGGCGAAGGCAACGCCTTCCAGCACCGCCTGCGTCAGCGCGGCGCGGCCGCTTTCATGGGCGAGGCCCACAAACGCGCCGCGAATGGCTGCGTCATTGTAGGGCGTGCGCTCGCCCGACAAGTAGGGCAGGAAGGTGACGCCCGACGGCGCCTTGAGATCGCCGCCCAGTTCGGCGGTGAGTTCACCGGCCTTGCGGCCGGCGATGCCGGCCAGCCAGTTCAGCGAATCCGTGGCCGAGAGGATGACGCCCATCTGGTGCCAGGTCTGCGGCAGCGCATGGCAGAAAGTGTGCACGGCACTGGCCGGATTGGGCAGATAGGCGGCATTGGCCGCAAACAGAACGCCGGAAGTGCCAAGCGAGACGAAGGCATGCCCGTCATCCACAGCGCCCATGCCGCAGGCGGAAGCCGCGTTGTCGCCCGCGCCCCCGGCAATCGGGATGCCGGCCTGCATGCCCCATTTCGACGCCAGTTCGCAGCGCAGCGCCCCGGCCCGTTGCGTACCCTCGACAAGGGCCGGCATATGGCGCTCGTCGAGCCCCGTTGCCGCCAGCAATGCGCCGGACCAGCGCCGCCTGCCGACATCCAGCCACGCGGTGCCGGCCGAATCCGACATTTCGGAGATGTGCTCGCCGGAAAGCCACAGGCGCAGATAATCCTTGGGCAACAGCACCTTCGCCACGCGGGCGAAAATCTCCGGTTCGTTTATCTTCATCCAGACGAGCTTGGGAGCGGTAAAGCCGGGAAAGACGATATTGCCGGTCAGTTCGCGAAAACGCGGGTCTGCATCGAGCGCGGCGGCTTCAGCGTGGCTTCGCGTATCGTTCCACAGGATGCAGGGCCGCAGCACATGGTCGGCCCGGTCCAGCAATGTGGCGCCATGCATCTGGCCCGACAGGCCGATGCCCCGGACCGCGGCAAGCTCTTTCGGATGCGACGCCTTCAACTCGCCGACGGCCTGCTCGCAGGCTTTCAGCCAATGGGCCGGGTCCTGCTCCGACCAGCCCGGATGCGGGCGCGAAACGTCCAGCGGACCATGACCCGATGCGACCGCCTTCCGATCACCATCGATCAACAGCGCCTTGACGCCGGAGGTGCCGAGGTCCAGCCCCAGATACATGAAAATATCCTCCCGATCCGCTACGGCAGCGGAAAACCGGAAACGCGAAACGGCGGCTTTCGTTCTGCGTTCCGATTTATTTCGAATATCGTAAAAATTAACGCCCCGCCAGCCAAATGTGCCCTTGAAAAAAAGCTGAAGCAGAGCGGCGGAGAAAAATTTTCTCCAGCCCCGGCGATTTGCCATCTTGTCGTCACGAATGAAAATGTAATAACATCACACTTCTTAATATCGAAACGGATCGACATTCGCCCGATGGCCGCCCCCTGCATCACATTCAGCGACCTGACGCTGGGCTACAACAGCCATCCGGCCGTGCATCACCTTTCCGGCGTGGTGCGCAAGGGTTCGCTGACAGCGGTCGTCGGGGCCAACGGCTCCGGCAAGTCCACGCTGATGAAGGGTGTGGCCGGCATGCTGAAGCCGATGGCCGGTTCCGTCACCGTCACCCCCGGCACGCGCGTTGCCTATCTGCCGCAGCAATCGGAACTCGACCGGACATT
The DNA here is from genome assembly GCA_036678505.1 of Alphaproteobacteria bacterium. GTDB lineage: Bacteria > Pseudomonadota > Alphaproteobacteria > Rhizobiales > Rhizobiaceae > Mesorhizobium. The sequence goes on along the minus strand of JAZIHP010000115.1, from coordinate 515 downwards.
TCCGGCGCGGGTCATCGATCTCGTTTCGCTTGGGCTGTGGCCGAAGCGCGGCCTGCTCGGCCGCCACACGGCACAGGACCGCGCCAGCGTTTTGGAAGCCCTGATGGCCGTGGGGCTGGAAGGCTTCGGGCAGCGCCCGATCGACACGCTTTCCGGCGGCCAGCTCCAGCGCGCTTTGTTCGCCCGGGTGCTCGTGCAGGATGCGGAACTGATCCTGCTCGACGAGCCGTTCAACGCCATCGACGCCCGCACGGTGACCGACCTGATCGCGCTGATCAAGCGCTGGCATGGCGAGAAGCGCACCGTCATGGTCGTCGTGCATGACCTCGATCTGGTGCGCACCCATTTCCCGCAGGCGCTGCTTCTGGCGCGCGCGCCGATAGCCTGGGGCGAGGCGAAGGCCGCGCTGGCGGCGGAAAATCTGCTGCGCGCCCGCCAGTTCCATGAGGCGTGGGACGAGGCGGCTCCATGGTGCGCCTCCCATGACGACCATGATCAGGGGCAGGGGCAGGGGC
>JAZIHP010000114.1:0-10227 GCA_036678505.1 Alphaproteobacteria bacterium | reverse complement strand
CGGCAGTCTTGGGGGCGGCAGTCTTGGGGGCGGCAGTTTTGGGCGCCGCCACCTTCTTCGCTACAGGAGCTTTCGCGGCAGCTGGCTTTCTCTGCGCGGGCGCACTGGCAACAGCCGCCTTGCCGTCCGCCTTCGCCGGGCTGTCCGCTTTCACCGGGCCGTCCGCCTTCGCCGCCGCCGGTTCCTTCGTCCTGGTTGCCTTTGCCGGCGTTTTCACCGTCTTCGCGACAGCCCCGGCCGGCCGTGGCGGCACCGACGCGTCGGTCATTGCCGGGAAAGGCGCATCGGTGGATGCCGGCACGACTTCCGGAACCGGTGTCGCCTTCGCCTTTCCGGCATCGTCGATGCTGCTCTTGACGTCTGCGACGGCTTTTTCAAACGGATTCAGCTGCTTGCGGATTTCAGCGGCCGGATTGAGGCTGCGAAGGGAATCGACGGACTTCTTGACGTCCTCCAGTTCCGCTTCCTTCATGGCCTCATTGAACTGCTTCTGAAAATCATTGGCCATGCCGCGCATCTTCGTCGTCATGCGGCCAATGGTGCGCAGCATCTTGGGTAAATCCTTCGGCCCGACGACCACGATCATGACGATCGCGATCACCAGCATTTCGGACCAGCCGAAATCAAACATGGCTATTCAACCCGCGGCAACAAACGGAATCAGCTCTTTCCAGCCTTTTCCTTGGAAGGGGTAACCGTCTCGTCGGCGCGATGTTCGACAGTGCGCTTGTCGTCGTCATCGTCGGCCATGCCCTTCTTGAAGCTCTTGATACCCTTGGCCATATCACCCATCAGCTCGGGAATCTTGCCGCGGCCGAAAACCAGCAGCACGATGACCAGCACGATAAGCCAGTGCCAAATCGAAAACGAACCCATTGCACTCTCTCTCGTAAGTGTTCCTGAACACTGATCTATGCGCTTTCGCGTTCAGTTTCAAACGCAACCAACGCTATGTTCACGACTGATTTGGGATTGTCACGCAGTTTCAGGTCTCCGCGCTGCGCAAAAGCGCGCACCTTCGGCTGCAAGAGCTTCACTCTTCCGTGACGCGCGGCGTCAGCAGGCCCAGATCCTCCAGATCGAGATCCGTCAGCGGGTCCTCGTCATCGGCCAGGGCATCGGCGTCGATCGGCGGCAACGGTATGGAGAAATTGGCGGGCATGCGGCCAGACAGAAGCCCTGCCCCCTTCAGCTCATCCAGACCCGGCAGATCACGCAACTCCTCAAGCGAGAAATGGTCGAGGAAAGCTTCGGTCGTTCCATAGGTCACGGGCCGGCCCGGAGACTTGCGCCGCCCGCGCATCCGCACCCAGCCGGTTTCGAGCAATGTGTCGAGCGTGCCCCTTGAGGTTTCGACCCCCCGAATTTCCTCGATCTCGGCCCGCGTTGCCGGCTGATGATAGGCAATGATGGCCAGAACCTCCAGCGCGGCCCGCGACATCTTCTTTTGCTGTACCGTGTCCCTGCTCATCAGAAAGCCGAGGTCGCCGGCCGTGCGGAACGCCCAGCCCTCGCCGATACGCAGAAGGTTCACCCCGCGCGGGGCGTAGATTTCCTGCAGGCGCCGCATTATGCCGGCCACATCGCTTCCGTCGGGCAGCCGTTCGGAAAGCTGCTTTTCGCTGACCGGCGCGGCGCTGGCAAAAACGATCGCCTCGGCCATGCGCATCGCCTCCGCGATGCCTCCCCGGGGGGGGCCCTTCGCACCGTCGTCCTCGAACGGAAACAGTAAGACGTAGGCGTTGCGGCCATCGGTCATGACGATGATCCGCCCTGCCCGGCCGGCTCCCGCCCCCGCACATAGATGGGTGCGAAAGGCTCCTGCTGGCGCATTTCCACGGCGCCTTCGCGCACGAGTTCCAGAGAAGCGGCAAAGGAGCTTGCCATCGCCGTGCGCCGTTGCGCGGGCGGAACCAGATATTTGATGAGAAAACCGTCGAGCGCCGTCCAGTCGCGCAGTTCGCCCACCATGCGCGTGAGAATGTCGCGCGCCTGTTTCAGCGACCAGACGCCGCGCTTCGCGATCTGAACATTGGTGATCGCCTGCCGCTGGCGCTGGGAGGCATAGGCGCTCAGAAGGTCGTACAGCGTCGCCGAATACCGGTTGCGCTTCTCCACGATCACGAGTTCGGGCATGCCGCGCGCGAAAATATCGCGACCGAGGCGGTTGCGATTGACCAGCCTTGCCGCCGCGTCGCGCATGGCTTCCAGGCGGCGCAGGCGAAATTGCAGCACTGCCGCCAGTTCCTCGCCGCTTTCCCCCTCCTCTCCCGGCTGACCGGGGATCAGCAGCTTCGATTTCAGGAAGGCGAGCCACGCGGCCATGACGAGATAATCGGCGGCAAGCTCCAGCCGCAGCGCGCGCACCTTGTCGATGAAGACGAGATATTGCTCGGCAAGCGCCAGCACCGAAATGCGGGCCAGATCGACTTTCTGGTTGCGCGCCAGATGCAGGAGAAGGTCAAGCGGGCCCTCGAACCCGTCGACATCGACCACGAGGGCCGGATCGTCGGTGCGGCGATCGTCTCCGGCATCCGCCCACAGGCGCTCCATGGGCGTTAGCCTGACTGGCTTCTGGTCCCCTGCTGCCGTTTGCGCCACGTTCCATTGCTCCGATATGCCTGCCGGGCCGCCTTGCAGCCCTTGCCGGCGGTTTGCTCCGATATGCCTGCCGGGCCGTCTTGCAGCCTTGCCGGCGGTTCAGGCCACCACCGCGAAATACTCCGCAAATTCGGCGCGAAGCTCGTCTTCGACGCCTTCGTTCCTCGCGCCGATGACAGCCATCGCGCTATCGGCCCGCCTGCGCGCCGCGCCTTCAAGCGCCTTCGCCTTCGCCGCAGCCGCGATCATTTCCTCCATGACCCCGTTGCAGTGAAGAACGATATCGACGCCTGCCGCAAGGATCGCCGCCGCCTTGGCCCCGAAATCCCCAGAAAGCGCCTTCATCGAGATGTCGTCGCTGATCAGCAGGCCATCGAACCCGATCTCGCCGCGGATCACTTCCTCCACCACCTTGCCCGAAGTGGTCGCCGGCCCGGCCGGGTCGACAGCGCTGAACACGACATGCGCCGTCATCGCCGCCGGAAGATCGTTCAACGCCCTGAACGGGGCGAAATCGTGTCTGCGCAAATCGTCGCGGGAGGCGTGAACGGTCGGCAATTCGAAATGCGTGTCTGCAAAGGCGCGGCCATGGCCCGGAATGTGCTTCATGACCGGCAGCAGGCCGCCAGCCATCAGCCCTTCGGCAGAGGCCCGGCCAAGAGCGGCCACCGTTTCCGGATCGCGCCCGTAAGCGCGCTGGCCGATCACGTCGCTGGCGCCCTCCACCGGAACATCCAGCACCGGCAGACAATCGGCGCCGATGCCGTAACGCGAAAGATCGAAGGCGTGCATGCGCCCATGCAGCCAGGCGGCGCGCAGCCCGGCTTCATGGTCGCGGCGCCAGATTTCGCCGATCGCGGCGGCCGGCGGATAGTTCGGCGCCAGCGGCGGGCGCAGGCGCTGCACCCTGCCCCCCTCCTGATCGATGAACACCGGCGCATCGTCGCGTCCCACGCAATCGCGCATCGACGCCACCAGATCACGGATCTGCTCCGGCTCGCCGATGTTGCGCGCAAACAGGATGAAACCCCAGGGACATTCGCCGCGATAGAAGCGGATTTCCTCGCGGGTGAGCGAATGGCCGGCACAGCCGAGAATGAGTGTTTTTGATTCGGTCATGACGCGAATTTACCGGGTTCGGGCGGGAAAGGGAATCATTCGCCCCGCGCACGCAAAAAGGGCCGGCGCGCACCGGCGCCGGCCCTTTTGCAAAAGTCCGTCTTGCAGGCGTCGTTACTTCGAAACGAAGCAGTTGCCGCCGGCAGCCTTGTAGCTTTCGCACAGGCTGATCGCATCGGCACGCGACTGGCTTGCAACGCGAACCCGGTAGAACGTGCCCTTGCCGGCCACTTCGGCCTTGACGATGTTGACGCTGCGGCCCTGCAGGACGCCGGCATAGCGGCGGGCCAGATCCTGATAGGTGGACTGGGCGGCCTCGGCGCTGGGCTGCGAGGCGATCTGCACGGCCCAGGTGCCGGCTGCCGCTGCGTTGGGATCGAGTGCCGCGACCTGGCCCGGCTTGACCTCGCCGACGATGTTGACCGGCTGTTCGGCGGGACGCTGGGGGGCAACCGGCGCTGCCGAAGGCGTATTGGCGGATTGCTGCGGCTTTGCCGCCGGCGCAACGGCGCTGGTCTGCTCGCTGCCGGGCGCGCTCACGGCCTGCGGGGCGGGATCGAGCGGCTCGGTTGCCGCCACCTGCCGAACCGGTGCGGGATCCTCGCGGGGCACCAGCGTGCCGTCCGGCTTCACCATCATGGTGCGGACCTTGCGGGGCGCAACGGCAGGCGTTTCGTCCGTCGCGACATCATCGATTGCGACAGGCTCGACCCGATCCTCCGATTTAGCCGCGGCCGGATCGCCGGCGCCCGGAGCGCGGGCGGCGACATCGACGGGCTTCTCGGCGTCGGAGACGAGCTTTTCCTGCGTGGGAGCCGTGGGCTTGCCGCCCTTGGCGACCATGTCGTAAACCTTGTTGTCCTGATTGGGGATCACGGTGCCGCCCGGGTTTTCCGGCCTGACCTTGATCGGCGCTTCATCGGCCCTGACGAGAACCGGGGCCTCGCCGGAATCGCCGCCGCCGAACGACAGGGCGAACGCGCCTATGCCGCCGACGACTGCCACCGCTGCAACGATGGCTCCGGCCAGCCACAGGCGGCGGCGCGGCCTGATCTCCTCGTCCCCGGCGACGGGCTCCCCGTATTCGGGATCGTAATCGAAGCCATCGTCCGCCGAAGCGGACACGGGAGCCTGATAGGGCTGGTCGGCGATCGCGTCGAAGTTGAAATCCTCGTCAAACGTCCGGTCATAGGAGGAAGACGGCTGCGCGTTCCGGGCGAAAACATCCCCCGCCTGCCCGCCGGAAGGCTGGGCGAAAGAGCCGGCGAATGGATCGGCCTGTTGCGCGGAAGGCTGAGCGGCCTCGACGTCGGCAGTGTTCATATCGTTGAGCAGATCGGCGAAATCGGCTTCGAGATCGTCGTAGACCGCCATCTCAGCCTCATCCTGATCAAACGGCACGTCGGGAATGTCCAGATCGTCGGCCAGAGCGACCACCCGCTCCGGAATGTCGATCGTTTCCAGGTCCGGGGCTTCAGCCACAGGCGGCCGCGCCGGAGCCGGCGGAGCTTCTGCCGGCTGCGGAGCCGGAGCACTGGCCTGCGGCTGCGGAGCCGAAACGCTGGCCTGCGGCTGTGCCGGGGCAGCGGGCTGCGGGCGCAGGAACGGCGTGCCACGGCTCCAGCTATGAGCTTGCGCTGCGGCCGGGATGAACGCCTTGAGTTCATCGACGGGGAGTTCATCGAGGGGGAGTTCATCGAGGGGGAGTTCATCGACGGGAAGTTCATCGACGGGATCGGCCGGCGCCCGCGACGAAAACCGCGGCTGAACGTTCTGCTCGGTTTCGGAAGCGAAATCGCCAAGATCGAGGTCGAGGTCGAAATCATCAGCAGCGACGGGAATTGCCGGCTGCCGGGCGGCATATTCCGGGGCAGCGGCAGTCTGCCGGTCCACCTGAACGTCAAGCGGCCGCTCAAGCTGGAAGTCCGGCTCTTGACCGGGCTGCGGGCGGGCCGACATGCGGTTGAGCAAAGCGTTCAGCTCATCCTCAAGTGTGGGAGCCGGTTCAAGTGTGGGAGCCGGCGTTTCGACAACCACTTCCGCCGCGTCGGGCGCCGCCTGCGAACGCATGTAAGCATAATCGCCGGCAACGGGCTCGGAAACCCGGAAATCGTCGCTGGCCGCAGCATCCCATGCGGGCTGTTCAGCGTGGGCGACGGGCTGCTCGTCGAACACCGCGGCGGCCAGTTCACGCTCGAAATCGTCGCCGGCCTCATAAGCGGGCGCAGAAACGGCGGGCGCCAGCGGCTCATACGCCACGGCGGCAGGCTCTTCGAACACGAAATCGGCGTCGTCGAAGACGGGAAAATCATCGGCAGGCTGCGGCTGTCCCGCCAGTTCATCGGCGAGAGCGGCATCGAAGCCGGCAAACGGATCCGCATCGGCGGTTTGGGCGGCGGTCAGCTCCTGCTCCAGGTCCTGCTCCAGGGCAAGGTCGAAACCGGCATAATCCGCCTGCTCGCCGGGCGCGGCCGCGGCAGGCGTTTCAAAATGAACGCTGGCCGGCTGCTCAAAGACAGGCTCGTCGAACGAAATATCGTCGAAATTGAAATCCGGTCCGGCAGCCGGATGGGTCCCGTCGGCGGCATCCGTGGCGGCATAGTTTCCGGAAGCGTCATTGCCGGCCTCCGGCCAGGCCGCCGCCTGCGGCTCCTCGCCGAATTCACCCATCAGCTCCTTTTCAAGGTCGATGGTGAAATCATCGTCAGCAACATTTTCGAAGCGAGGCTCGCTTTCCGGCTTTACCGGCACGCGCGGGTCGAAACCCATGATCCGTGTCAGTTCCGCGAATGGATCGTCCGCCGCGATATCGTCGCGGTCTGCTATCCTCAGCTGGGTTCTGTCTGCCATCGTCGTTCCCGAACTCGCACAATCGGACGCCATCGACGTCGCGTAAGGTTGGCCCCTACCAGCGCAATGTGGGCAAATGGTGACAGGTATTCCGCCTCTGTCTAACGCATTTCCTTCGGTGCATCGGCCCCGATGAGCGTCAGACCGGATTGAAGCACATCCGCAACGGCCTGCACCAGCCCTAGTCTGGCAAGGGTCAATTGTGGATCGTTAACCTTAACAAAACGTAAGTCCGGGTTATCGGTGCCGCGATTCCAGTGTGCGTGGAACGAACTGGCGAGGTCGTAAAGGTAGAAGGCAAGCCGGTGCGGCTCCTGCGAGGAGGCCACCTGCTCTATCAGGCGCGGATATTCGGCAAGCTTGCGCACCAGCCCGATTTCGCCCGCGTCGGCCAGCCCGGAAACGGCGGCCGAAAGCGTTGCGCGGTCAGGCTCCCGGATGCCCATCTGCTCCTTCGCCTGACGGAATACGGAATGGCAGCGCGCCGAGGCGTACTGCACATAGAAAACCGGATTGTCCTTCGACTGCTCGGTGACCTTGGCGAAATCGAAGTCGAGCGGCTCGCTGTTCTTGCGGTAGAGCATCATGAAGCGGATCGGGTCGCGCCCCACCTCCTCGACAACCTCGCGCAGAGTGACGAAATCGCCCGAACGCTTGGACATGCGCACGGGTTCGCCGTCGCGGAACAGCTTGACGAGATTGCAAAGCAGCACGGTGAGCCTGACCTTGTCGCCGCCGACGGCGCGCGCCAGCGCTTCCAGACGCCGCACATAGCCGCTGTGATCGGCGCCCAGCACATAGATGAGTTCCACGAAGCCGCGATCGACCTTGTTCTTCAGATAGGCGACATCGGCCGCGAAATAGGTGTAGGTGCCGTCGGACTTGACCAGCGCGCGATCCAGATCGTCGCCGACAGCGGTGGAGCGGAACAGCGTCTGCTCGCGATCTTCCCAGTCCTCCGGCTTCTCGCCCTTGGGCGGCGGCAGCTTGCCCTTGTAGATGTGGCCTTTCAGGGTCAGGTCGTTGATGGCGGAGCGGATCGCGCTGGCATTGTCGGCGTGCAGGGTGCGCTCGGAGAAGAAGACGTCGTGGCGCACGTTGAGCAGCGCCAGATCGTCCCTGATCATCTTCATCATCGCGTCGATGGTGCGGTCCTTGATGATCGCCAGCGCCTCGTCGTCCGGCATTTCCAGCAATCTGCGGCCGAATTCCGAAGCGAGTTCCTGCCCCACGGGCACGAGATAATCGCCGGGATAGAGCCCGGCGGGAATATCGCCGATGTCTTCGCCAAGCGCCTCGCGATAGCGCAAAAGGACGGAACGGCCGAGCACGTCGATCTGCGCGCCGGCATCGTTGATGATGTATTCCTTGGTGACGTCATAGCCGGCGAAACCCATGATGTTGGCAAGCGCATCGCCCACCACGGCGCCGCGGCAATGGCCGACATGCATGGGACCGGTCGGATTGGCCGAGACATATTCGACGTTGACCTTGCGCCCGGCACCAGCGGTGGAGCGGCCATAATCGGTGGCCTTCCCGACGATGAAAGCCAGATGTTTCTGCCAGAACGCATCGGTAAGGCGCAGATTGACGAAGCCCGGCCCGGCCACTTCCGCGCCGGCAACATCGGCATCCTCGCGCAGCGTCGCGATGAGACGTTCCGCAAGGGCGCGCGGGTTCTGCCCCGACGGCTTTGCCAGCACCATCGCCGCATTGGTGGCCAGATCGCCGTGGCTGGCGTCGCGCGGCGGCTCGACGGAGACGCGCGACAGATCGAGCGCGCCCCCGGCCTTGTCCTTCAGATCAAGCGCTTCGACTGCTTTGATGATCCGCGCGGTGAAGTCGGCGAAGATGTTCATGAGGGGGCTTTCGATAATAACGGAAACTCATTCACACGCTTTGGCGTAAAAATCACGAAAAAGCGGCGTTTTCCTGCGCCTAACTCAAATCCGGCGTGTGGTCAAACAAACGCCGGTGCTCTTTCACGGCATAGGTATCGGTCATGCCGGCGAGGAAATCGGCGACATGGCGCGTCCTTATGCGATCTTCCGCGCGCCCCGCTCCCTCGCCCGGCCCCGCGCGCCAGCCTTCCGGCATGGCGCGCGGATCGGAAAAATAGACGTCGAACAGGTCGCAGACGATTTTTTCCGCATCGACGCGCACCCGCATCACTTCCGGATGCCGGTAAAGATGCTTGTAGAGAAACGCCTTCAGCTCCTTTTCCTCCGCCGCCATGGCCGGCGTGAAGGTGACGATGGTTTCGCCGGCCGCCCTCACCGCCTCGGCGCTTTCAGGCCGCAGGCGCGCCAGATTGGCGGTGGCGGCGCTGATGACATCTTCGACCATGATGGTGATCTGACGCCGCATCAGTTCGTGACCGACGCGCACCTCATCGAGAGCCGGATAGCGCGCCCGCACCTGGCGCAGGATTTTTCCGGGCAGGGCAAGGTCCTCCAGCATGTCCAGCTCAAGCAGCCCCGCCCTCAGCCCGTCGTCGATGTCATGGGTATTGTAGGCGATGTCGTCGGCGATCGCCGCGCACTGGGCCTCTATGCCGGCAAAGCGGTCGAGTTCGAGGTCGTGCAACTCATTGTAACTGCGGATGGTGGCGGGCAACGGCCCATGCAGCCCCTCGCCCCGCGCGTCGGCCAGCGGCCCGTTGTGCTTCACCAGGCCTTCCAGCGTTTCCCAGCTCAGATTGAGACCGTCGAACTCCGCATAGCGCCGCTCAAGCTGCGTGACGATGCGCAGCGACTGGGCATTGTGATCGAAACCGCCCCAGGCCGCCATCTTTGCGTTCAGCGCATCCTCGCCCGTATGGCCGAAGGGCGTGTGGCCGAAATCGTGAACCAGCGCCACCGCCTCGGCGAGGTCCTCGTCGCCACGCAGCGCGCGGGCCAGCGCGCGGGCGATCTGCGCCACTTCGATCGAATGTGTCAGACGCGTGCGATAATGATCTCCCTCATGGGCGATGAACACCTGCGTCTTGTGCTTCAGGCGCCTGAAGGCCGTCGAATGGATGATGCGGTCGCGGTCGCGCTGGAAAGGGGTGCGGGTCGGGCTTTCCGGCTCCGGCACGAACCTGCCCCGCGTTCTGGCGGGATCGGTCGCATAAGGCGCGCGCGGCCGGTAACCGAAGCCTATTGCCCCGTAAGCGGCGCTCCCGATGCCCTGTCCGGCGCGTTCTTCGTCCATGCTCTCTCCGCCGGTCGCCACAGGCGCTCATGGCCGGCGACCAATTGTTGACTTGATGGCACGGCGTACATACCTATCAAGGGAAATCAAAAGCAAGGTGACGCCGTGAACGCGAACGCCGTGATGACCCCCAACGTCGAAGTAACCGAATCTGCTGCAAGGCGGATTGCCAGAATCGTTTCCGGCGAACCGGGCAAGAGCGCATTGCGCGTTTCGGTCGAAGGCGGCGGCTGCTCCGGTTTCTCTTACAAATTCGATCTCGTCGAAGGCCCCGACGCAGGCGATGTCGCCATCGAGAAGGATGGCGCGACGGTGCTGATCGACGATATTTCGCTGGTCTATCTGGGCGGCTCCGTCATCGATTTCGTCGACGATCTCATGGGCCAGTCCTTCCAGATCAGAAATCCGAACGCCGTGGCTTCCTGCGGCTGCGGAACAAGCTTCTCTGTCTGATTTTTCCCG
>JAZIHP010000113.1:0-10238 GCA_036678505.1 Alphaproteobacteria bacterium | reverse complement strand
TGCTAAACGGCTTTTGGGTCGACCGGTGGGGCGGGGTGTTGGGCCCCGAGGCTTCCGGGGGGTGGGGCGGCCCCCTCAACGCCTTCGAGATCATGAAGGCCTTCATCGAGGCCGGCGCCGCAGGCGTTCACTTCGAGGATCAGCTCGCTTCGGAAAAGAAGTGCGGCCATCTGGGCGGCAAGGTCCTGATCCCGACAGCCGCGCATATCCGCAACCTCAACGCCGCGCGCCTCGCCGCCGACGTGATGGGCGTTCCCACCCTGATCGTCGCCCGCACGGATGCCGAAGCCGCCAAGCTTCTGACCTCCGACATCGACGAGCGCGATCAGCCTTTCGTCGACAAGGACAAGGGCCGCACGACCGAGGGCTTCTATCAGGTGAAGAACGGCATCGAGCCGTGCATCGCCCGCGCCATCGCCTATGCGCCGCATTGCGATCTGATCTGGATGGAGACCGGCAAGCCGGATCTGGAGCAGGCCCGCAAATTCGCAGAGGCCGTGCACAAGGCCCATCCCGGCAAGCTGCTCGCCTATAACTGCTCGCCATCCTTCAACTGGAAGGCCAATCTGGACGATGCGACCATCGCCAGGTTCCAGCGCGAACTGGGCGCCATGGGCTACAAGTTCCAGTTCATCACGCTGGCCGGCTTCCATCAGCTCAACTACGGCATGTTCGAGCTGGCGCGCGGATACAAGGATCGCCAGATGGCGGCCTATTCCGAATTGCAGGAAGCCGAATTCGCGGCCGAGGCCAATGGCTACACCGCGACCAAGCACCAGCGCGAGGTCGGCACCGGTTATTTCGACGCCGTGTCGCTCGCCATCACCGGCGGCCAGTCGTCGACCACCGCCATGGGCGAATCCACCGAAACCGAACAATTCCGCCCGGCTGCGGAATAACAGACCCGGCGGCCGGAAAGCCGCCATTCCCAGGGAGAACCAAAATGGCACCGATCACCCGAGTCAAGGAAAGGGCCGAGGAACAGTCTTCGGCCATGAACACCGACCAGCAGTCGGCGATCCGCATGCTGGCCAACGACCTGCACCGCCTCAACCAGTCCGTGATGAAGGCCGTGGAAGCCGGCGTATCGGTCGAACTGGTCCGCTCGGCCCGCCATCACAGCGGCGAAGGCAACTGGGGCGACCTGCTCATCCCGGTGATCGTCACCCAGGCTCACAACTGAGCCGCATCCGATCCGCCGCCCCGCATGCCTCGTAAGCCGGGATGGCGGACGAACCGTGGGGACACGGTTCACCCGGGCTCCCTGCCCTGAAGTCGCCCCCGCAGCCGCTGCGGGGGCGATTTTCGTTTCCCGCCAAAGCCTCGCCGCCGCATCCTTCTAATAGCTTGACACGCGCAGTCCGCTCACCCAATAGAAGGCAGTTTCAACCCTGCATTGAGCAAATGTGTAGGTCGAATTGCCCTCGTACTTCGCTCACACTGGCGGTATTGGCTTCAGACGCGGCATTTTGGCCGACGATGGCGGCCCCGCCGACCTGTCGCGGGTCATGGTTGTGGGCAGGTCGCGCATCACGCAGGTTGTGGTGGCGAAGATCATCGAGGGGCTGGGGCTCAAGCCCATCGTCGAAACGCCCGAGACAGCCGTCAAGGCGCTTCGCTCGCTGCTTCCAGGCATCATCGTTCTCGACGGCGGCCCGGAAAATTGCGACTGCGAAGCCCTGATGCCTGCCATCGACACGCTGCGGCGCGCCACGGGCGGCTTGCGCCCGGCACTGGTGCTCTTGTCAACGCGCCTTGGCAACCCGGCCATCCTTAGCCTTTCCAGCTCTTTCGACGCCGTGGTGGCCAAGCCGATCACGCCGGAACAGTTGCAGCCGGTGCTGAGCCAGTTGCTGAACTGACGCCATGCGCCGGTTCCGCGATTTTTCTTTGCGGGGCGACACGCCGCCTGCTTTTTTCGGCGTCGCCATGTATGACATCGCCATGTATATCGCTGTGTCGGAGACCGGAACGCGCCATCCGCGCGTCATCACAGGCGAGAAGGAGTACCCATGACCATCGACGCGCTTTTCGCTGCCAGCGCCGATCGGAAGGCCGGGACGGCGCCCGCACTCACCATCCCGCGCCCGGACGACTGGCATGTTCACCTGCGCGACGGCGCCATGCTGAAGGCGGTTCTGCCTTTTACCGCGGCCCAGTTCGCGCGCGGCATCATCATGCCGAATCTGGTTCCGCCGGTGGTGAGCGTGGCCGATGCGCGCGCCTATCGCGAACGCATTCTGGCGGCGCGCCCGGAAGGCTCGGGGTTCGAACCGCTGATGACCTGCTATCTGACCGACCGCACCGATCCCGACGAAATCGCGCGCGGCTTTGCCGAACGGGTCTGGATCGCGGCCAAGCTCTATCCGGCGGGCGCCACCACCAATTCCAGTCATGGCGTATCCGACCTTGCCGGCCTCGAACCGGTGCTGGAGCGGATGGAGAGGATCGGCATGCCGGTTCTGATCCACGGCGAATCCACCGATCCGGACGTCGACATCTTCGACCGCGAGGAAGTGTTCATGGAAGGCACGCTTTTGCCGATGCTGAAACGGCATCAGGGGCTGAAGGTGGTGATCGAGCATGCCACCACGTCCGGAACGGTCGACATCGTGCGCGCCCATGCGCCGCGTGTGGCAGCCACCGTCACGCCGCACCACCTCGTCATCAACCGCACCTCCATCTTTCAGGGCGGCCTGCGCCCGCATCTCTACTGCCTGCCGGTCGCCAAGCGCGAAAGCCATCGTCTGGCGCTGCGCAAGGCGGTCACATCCGGTGAAAACTGCTTCATGATCGGCACCGACAGCGCCCCGCATATGCGTTCGGCCAAGCAGGCCGAATGCTGCTCGGCCGGCGTGTTCGGAGGCGTCACCGCCCTGCAAACCTATGTGCAGGTTTTCGACGAGGAAGGCGCGCTCGATCGTTTCGAGGCCTTCGCATCGCTCAACGGCGCCCGCTTCCACGGGTTGGAGCCGAACAGGAGCACGGTGACGCTGGTCAAAAAACCCGGTGTCGCGGTCGCTGCGGTGCCGATCGAAGAAGAGGATATCGTTGTGTTTCGCGGCGGCGAAACCCTGCCGTGGTCAATCGGTGAAATAACGAATTGAAGCATGTCGCCCTAAAATGGGAACCGGCTTCAGGGAAACGGCATGCGCGCAAACAAGACTTAAAGCGTCCGGAGCGAATCTGAAAGATCGCGAGACGCTTTGGAGCCGTTCATGGCTTCACGGAATCGCCGAACGGCTCCGAATCTTTGTCTTGTAGCGTTTGCGAACCGGAAAAGCGTTTCCACTTTTCCCGGAAACGCTGGTCGTGATTTCCACGTCTGCCGGCCCATTGGCATGATCGCCTGTTGCAGCCGCTTTTTGGTTTGCGGGTTTTCGCAACCGTAACGGGCCTATCCGCCCATTGCTCCACGCGGCAGGCGAATAAGGTCGCCGAAGCGGGCGCGCAGGCGATCATCCAGCCCGCGCGAGATGTGGCGGGGGAAATGCTCCGCCAGCATGCGTTTCCTTTCGGCAACGGCATGGGTGACGATATCGCCGAGACCGTTCTGGTCGCGCTCGCGAAACTGCCTGCGATCCTGACCGGGCGCAGTGGCGGAGCCTGACGACGCACCGCCGCCGCCCAGATAATGGCCGGGACCGCCGAGGCAGGTCCGCGCGATCAGGGCGGCGGACAGTTCCTCGTCACCAGTCTCCATTCCCGCGCGGCTTTGCAGGCAGTGGCCCAGCATGTCGTTGTCGACGATCAGGCTTTCCAGACAAAAGCCGAGCAGCGAACCGTGCATGCCGGCGGCCTCATAGACCAGATGGGCGCCGCTCAATGCGGCAAGCATGTCGGTGATGCCTTTCTCGTAGCCCGACTGGTTGTCCGGCAGGGCGGCATCGGTCATGCCGGCGGCGGTCGAGGAAGGAAGATCGTAGAAGCGCGCCATCTGGGCGCAGGCGGCGCCCAGCAGCGCCTGTTGCGGCGAACCGCCGGCCATGGCCCCGGTGCGCGGATCGGATGCGAAGGGCCAGGCCGCGAAGATCGCCGGATGGCCGGGTTTCAGCGCATTGACATAGACAAGGCCGGCCAGCGCTTCGGCCACCGTCTGGACCACGGCTCCGGCGAGGTCGGCGGGTGCGGTGACGCCGGCCTGCCCGATCGACAAAAGCAGGACGGGCAGGCCGCCGCGCACGCACTCCTCCAGCACGCCGCAGGCATCCTCGGCGAATTTCATCGGCGAAACGACGAAGCCGCTTGAGCTGGAAACGAAGGGCCGGGCGCGGAATTTCTCCTCGCCGCCGGCGATCATGTGCAGCATCTCAAGCCCCGGCCCCACATTCTCGCGAACGGTGAACGAAGTGCCGACATGCTTGGCGGTGCCGCTGACACAGGCGTAAAGCGTATTGAAATCCAGCTCCAGCGGATCGGCGATGTCGCGCGCGGCCATGGGTCTCTGGAAGAAGTGAATGTTGTCCAGCCCGTCGACAAGCCGGGCCGCGTCATAGATGTCGCGCAGGCGCGTTTCGCGCCAGATGCGCTGCTCGGCATCGACGAGATTGACCGCGACGCCGGCCGTGCCGAAATGGACATGGTTAGCGCCGAGATACAGGTCGTGCCCGGGGTCCTGCCCATGCAAGGTGATGTCGCGGGCAGCGCGGCTGATCGTGTCCTGCACGAGATTGCGCGGAAACCGGATGCGGCCATCCTCTCCCAGCATGGCGCCGGCACCCGTCAGCGCCTCGATGCAGGAGGGAATGGCGTCGGCAAAGCCCACCGTTTCCAGAACAGCGAGCACGGCCTCGTGGATGCGCCCGATGTCGTTTTCGCTCAGCGGCAGATAGCAGGAGCCCGGCGCCCGGACGGCAGCTGGTTCCGGCAGGGTCGGTTTCATCGCCACATCTCCGGCTTGCTGGAGCCTCTCCGCTTTTCTTCGAGACGCAGAAACGCTCCAATCCGTTGTTCTCACGCAGTTGCGCAAACCCGCTTCGCACTTCTGCTGGAATTGCGAAAGACCGCATCCGGAAAAGTCTATGCGCGCCTGCGGCCCTCCGGCGATGAGCCATGGCCGCCGGGCTTCTGTGCCAAAGCAATGGCCCAGGCAACCGCCGAACTCTGGCAACAGCCGGGCGCCGGCAACTCCGGGTTGAAAATTCCGGGTCGGAAATTCCGGACTCAGGCCGCCGCTGGCCGGCGGCCGGCGGCGGTGGCCAGTTCGCGGATGCCCGGCTCGATATGCTGAAGGGCAATGGAGGAAATGCCCAGCCGCACGAAACGCGACGGCTTCTCATCGAAACCGAAATAGCGGTTTCCGGGCTCGATGATGACGCTGCGGCTGGCTGCGGCCGCGGCCAGATCGGAGGCGTTGACGCCATGCGGCGCTTCCAGCCACAGCGACGTTCCCGCGCCCGGATGCTGCGAGCGCCATTCCGGCAGGAATGCGGCAACGGCCTGCCGCAGGCGCTTGCGGCGCTCCTCGAAAGCGATGGACAGACGCCGCACCAGCGCCTCGTGATGGCCGAGCGACAGGAACAGCGCCACGGCGCGCTGATTGTTGGCCGGCGGATGACGCAGCATGAAGCGGCGCAATGCCCGAAGCTCCGAGATCAGCCCCGCCGAAGCAACGATGTAACCGAGCCGCAGGCCCGGTGCCAGCGTCTTCGACATCGACCCGACATAGATCACCCGCCCCGAGCGATCGCTGCTCTTGAGCGCCTGCTGGGGGGCGTCGTCCATCAGCTGGCTGTCATAGCCATCCTCGATGATGATCTGGTTGTAGCGGTCGGCGCGGTCGAGCAGGTCCTGACGGCGGGCCTCGGACAGCGGCACCATGGTCGGGCAATGATGGCTCGGCGTGGCGAATACGAAACCGGCATCGGTCGGAATCCGGTCGGTGACGATGCCGGACTGGTCGACCGGCACCGGCACGGTTTTGGCGCCGGCAAGCTGGAAGGTCGAACGGGCATCGGGATATCCCGGATCTTCCATCGCCACTTTCGTGCCCTTGCCCATCAAAAGCGTGGCCAGCATGTAGAGCGCGTTCTGCGCGCCCAGCGTGACGATGATTTCGTCGGGATTGGCGAAGATGCCCCTGCGCGGCAACAGGCGCGCCTGAATCTGCTCGATCAGCAGCGGATCGTCACGGTCGACCATGTCCGAGGCCCAGTTGCGGATTTCCAGAACCGCCAGCGCCATGCGGTTGCATTCGCGCCATTCGGCGGTCGGAAACAGGCCCGGATCGAACTGGCCGTACACGAAGGGATAGGAGGACTTGATCCAGTTCTCGTGCTTGTTGGGTGGCGGCATTTCCGAAGCCGCGATGCGGCGGCGCGCCTTCCAGTCGATCTCATTCGACTGTTCGGCCGCCTTCTGGGGCCGGGCGGGCGCGGCCAGCATATCGGGATTGACGAAATGGCCACGGCGTTCGCGCGCGATCAGGAACCCCTGATCGACAAGCTGCTGGAAGGCCAGCACCACGGTGCCGCGCGCCACGCCGAGTTTTTCCGCCAGGATGCGGCATGACGGCAAAGGCAACGAAGGCGCTATCTGCCGGTCCAGAATGGCGGCCACGATGGCCTGCCTGATCTGCGCCTGAAGGGTTTGCCCCGACTCCGCGGATATGCGGAAAAGGCCAGACCAGATGGCCGTGTCGTTTCGATGGGACATGATCGCCTCCCGGTGGACAGTCTTTTCCAGCTGCGTGGACCAGCGGAGTGTCTCCTGGCACAAACAATTAAGCCAATCAATTTTTCTGATCCTATAGATTTATGCCAGTGATCGATGGGACCGGTTTCAGCGTCAAAACGCCTGTTGAACCGATTTAATTCCAGCGTGACAGGAGATGCGGCGATACTGCGGGCCGGAACCGGGCCGAGGGGTGTTTCCCCCGAAGAGGGAACGCTCTACATTCCCGGCGAACCGATCCGGGTGGCCGATCACCTGTTCGCATCCACATTTGGAGATGTCCGTGGACCGTTCCGCCTTCAGCCAGATACTCGATGATCTTCGCGCGCACCGTTCGTCCCCCGCAATGGACATGCGCGCCGCCTTTCAGGCCGATCCGCAACGCTTCGATCGTTTTTCGGCCAGCGAGGGCGACATGCTGCTCGACTGGTCCAAATGCGCGGTCGATGCCACCGCCATGGCATTGCTTGGCAAACTGGCGGAAGCCTGCGGAGTGGAAGCGCGGCGCGACGCCATGTTCGCGGGCGCTCATATCAACCTCACCGAAGACCGCGCCGTCCTGCACGCGGCCCTGCGCGATCCGGGCGCGGCTGGACCGGCGATCGACGGACAGGCGGTCGGCAGGGACGTCGCCGCGGTTCTGGACGCGATGAGCGCCTTCGCTGAAGCGGTCCGCAGCGGCAAGGCGCCGGGCGCGACCGGCAAGCGGATAACCGATATCGTCAATATCGGCATCGGCGGCTCCGATCTCGGCCCGGTCATGGCGACGCTGGCGCTGGCGCCCTGGCACGATGGCCCGCGTGCCCACTATGTCTCCAACATCGACGGTGCCCATATTCACGACGCGCTTGCCGGCCTCGACCCGGAAACGACGCTGATCATCGTCGCCTCCAAGACCTTCACGACGGTCGAGACGATGACCAATGCGCAGACGGCGAAGCGCTGGATCGCGCAGGCGCTGGGCGACAAGGCGGTGGAGCACCATTTCGCCGCCGTCTCCACCGCGCTCGATCTGGTCGCCGCCTTCGGCATCGAGGCGGAGCGGGTGTTCGGCTTCTGGGACTGGGTCGGCGGGCGCTATTCCGTGTGGGGCGCGATCGGCCTGCCGGTGATGATCGCGATCGGCCCGCAGCGTTTTCGCGACATGCTTGCCGGCGCGCATGAGATGGACACGCATTTCCGTACAGCGCCCCTTTCCGAAAACCTCCCCGCCCTGCTCGGCCTCGTCGGCTGGTGGCACCGCGTCGTCTGCGCCTATCCGGCCCGCGCCGTCATTCCCTACGATCAGCGCCTGTCGCGCCTGCCGGCCTATCTGCAACAGCTCGACATGGAATCGAACGGCAAGAGCACCTCGCTCGACGGCACGCCCGTCACCACGCCGACCGGGCCGCTGGTGTGGGGAGAACCCGGCACCAACGGCCAGCACGCCTTCTTCCAGCTTCTGCATCAGGGCACCGACATCGTTCCGGTGGAGTTCCTCGTTGCCGCCAACGGGCATGAGCCGCAATTGCAGCACCACCACGATCTGCTGCTCGCCAACTGCCTGGCCCAGTCCGAAGCGCTGATGAAAGGCCGCACGCTGGAAGAAGCGCGCGCACAGATGCTGGCCGGCGGCATGGACCCGGCAAAGGTGGACCGGCTGGCGCCTCATCGGGTCTTTTCAGGCAACCGTCCCTCGATCACCATTCTCTACAAACGCCTCGATCCGGCGACGCTCGGACGCCTGATCGCGCTCTACGAACATCGCGTCTTTGTCGAAGGGGTGCTTTACAACATCAACTCCTTCGACCAATGGGGGGTCGAACTCGGCAAGGAGCTGGCAACAAGTTTGCTGCCCGTCGTCGAGGGCAGGGAAAGCGCCGCGGACAGGGATGCCTCGACGGCCGGTCTGGTGAAACGAATTTTCGACCTGAAGGAAAGGTAGAGACTTGGCCACCATCAAGGGAATCCTGTTCGACAAGGACGGCACGCTTGTCGACTTCCATGCAACGTGGTCGGCCGTGGCCGAACTGATGGCGATGGAGGCCTCGGGCGGGGACCGGGAGAAGGCGGACGCGCTTCTGGCGGCAGCCGGACTGGACCCGCAGACGCATGCCTTCAAGGCGGATTCCGTATTCGCGGCCGGCACCAATCTCGACATCATCGAACTGTGGTTCCCGAAGTTGTCACGACGCGAACAGCTCGACGCGGTCGAGCATTTCAACCGGATGACCACCGACAAGGGAGCGGCCATGGCGGTCGCCCTGCCCGGCGTCATCGGCGCGCTGGGCGATCTGCATGCGCAATCCTACCGGCTGGGCGTGGCGACCAACGATTCCACGCTGGGATGCGAGAAGATGCTGTCCGCGCTCGGCATCTCCCAGTTGTTCGAGGCCGCTTATGGCTATGACGCCGTGGCCAACGCCAAGCCGGCGCCCGACACCGTCCTCACCTTCTGCGATCTCACCGGCCTGAAGCCCGGCGAACTGGCGATGGTAGGCGACAATCGCCACGACCTCGACATGGCGCGCGCCGGCGGCTGCGGGCTGGCCATCGGCGTTCTTTCCGGCACCGGCACCCGCGAATCGCTGTCGCCTCTGGCCGATGTGGTGCTGGATTCGGCTGCCGACCTGCCGGCCTATCTGGCCTCGATCTGAACGGATTCGGGACGAAGGGATCCCTTTTGCGCGCCCGGCATGTCACGCCAGTTCCAGCCAGAGCGCGATGCGGTTTCGCGTCCGGAATTTCCTCACAACGAGGGGTTGGAGCGTTTCCAGGAAAAGCGGAAATGCTTTTCCGGTTCGCAAACGCGACAAAACAAAGACCTGGAGCCGTTCGGCGATTCCGTGAAACGATGAACGGGTCTGGCGCGTTTTGCGATTCGGCGGAACGCAGAAATGCCCTGACGGGAGAACGTACATGAGTGCCGGCCTGCACCGGCCGGTCGCCGTCTTCGACGCCGGCATCGGCAGCTACGCCATCGTGGCGGAAATTCAAAAAGTGTTTCCACGGCAGGATATCGTCTATTTCGCCGATCGCGCCAGCTTTCCCTATGGGAGCAAGGGGCGAAAGGAACTGCTGGCAATCATGCGCCGGACCATCGCCTTTCTCGGCCGATACGAACCCTGCGCCATCGTCATCGCCTCCAATGCGCCCTCGATCATGGTTCTGGACGAATTGCAGCGCGAGCCGGGCCCGAAATTGTTCGGCGTCCATCCTCCGCTGGGACCCGCACTTGCGCGGACCCGAAGCGGGCAAGCCGGCATCCTGGGCGTGAAGTCGCTGATCGAAAGCCCGATGCTGGCGCGGTTCGTGGCCACGCATACCGCCGATCCGGACCAGGTGGCGCTGATCAACGCCTCGCCGATGGTCGATTTGGTCGAGACCGGAGCGTTCCTGTTCGATCCGGCCGGCACGCAGCTTCTTGTCAGCGCCTTCATGGAAGAAATTCACAGCCGGCATCCCGGCATCGACGTGTTCACCCTGTCGAGCACGCATCTGCCCTGGCTGGCCCCGTTCTTCGCCAGCGCGCGCCCCGATTGCGCGTTCCTCGATCCGGCGCAGGAGATCGTGGCCGGACTGACGCC
>JAZIHP010000112.1:0-10330 GCA_036678505.1 Alphaproteobacteria bacterium | reverse complement strand
TGACAGCGGCAATGTCGCCGCGCGCAAGACGGGCTTCCAGCAGCTCCAGGTCGTTCCATGGCAACACGACCAGCGTGTCGGCGGTGTCGGCGAGTTGCCCCTTGCTGCCCGCGACCGCCTTCGGCGCTTCGCGCGGGCCGGCCGCATCGGGTGCGGGTGCCGTCGACCACAGCACATTGTCGAACCAGCCGTGATAATGGCCCTCGAACTTGACGATGTTCCGGCGCCCGGTGGCGGCGCGGGCAAGGCGCAGGGCCGCCTGATCCACTTCGGAACCGGAACCGCCGAAGCGCATGCGCTCGGCCGAAGGAACCATCTGGCAGACAAGCCGCGCGGCCTCGGCTTCCACAGCGCTCTGCGCCCCGAACAGAATGCCGTCGTCGATCTGTTTTTTGACGGCCTGCGTCAGGGCCGCGGGATTATGTCCGAGGATCATCGGCCCCATGCCCAGATAATAATCGATCAGCCTGTTGCCATCGACGTCATGCAGGAACGGGCCCTCGCCGCGCGCGATCACCAGCGGCGTGGGGGAGATGTTCAGGCGGAAATTGCTGTTGACGCCACCCGCCATCCATTGGGAATTGTGCCGGATGGTCTCGGCGGATCTGGTGAAGGACAGCAATTCCGATCTGGTGGCGTCGCTTGAGGCAGTCATGTCTTGCTCCCGATAAGACCGATAAGACGGCGCGCAGGGAAGCCGCGACCTGTAGCCGTTGGGGATTGGCCACGCGAATGCAGCGTATCCGAGCGCTGATATCTGGATCCCACGATGTAGGATTTGGTATGATCTTGTGCCGCGATCTAATACGGATTTCCCGGAATTATCAAGTTATTTTCACGATAAACCAAGAAGATTTATCGATATTCTATATCGATGCGGAAATCATCCCGCAATGTGGGATGATGGCGGCTGCCTGTGCTTTGCAGGAGATCAGGACCGATCGATCAGGTCTCTGGCGATGCCGTCGAGACAGGCGACGAGAATATCGGAAAGCCGGGTGACGGCGTAATCATCGAAGCGTGAGGCCGGGCCGGCGATGCTGACGGAGGCCACCACATTTCCGCCCGGTCCGAAGATCGGGGCCGCTATGCAGGCGCTGCCGGGTTCGTTTTCCTCGAATTCCTGCGTCCACCCTTTGGTGCGGCACTCTTGCAGCACGCTTTCGAGGTCTTCCGGGTCGGTAATGGTGTTGGGCGTCAGTTTTTGCAGCGGCGCGACCTCATAGATGAGGCGCCGGAAAGCCTCGGGCTGGTAAGCCAGCAGCGCGCGCCCGCAGGCGGTGGAATGGTAGGAAGCCCTTGTGCCGGAATAGGATGAGACGCGCAGATTGTAACTGCCTTCGAGGCTTTCCGCGATGAATGCGTCGGCGGGGCCTGGAATGGCGAGGTTGATCGTCTCGCGCGTCCGCGCGCACAGTGCGCTCAGATGCGGGCGTGCAATCGTCACGATATCCAGCCGGCGGGCAACCGCGTTTCCATAGACGATGTGCTGAAGCCCGAGCCGGTAGGAACCGGTTCCCGCATCGTGCTCGGCCAGCCCCGTCTCGACCAGCGCCTTGATGAGGTTGAACGCCGTCGTTTTCACAAGCCCGGTGCGCTGGGCCAGGTCTCGCAGCGAAACCCATTCGCCGCCGGCCATTGCATCCAGCAGGGCTTTGGCGCGGGCGATGGACTGGATGCGCACTTCGGACGCGGGAACGTGTTGCGGCGCTATACCAGCCATTGCTGAAATCTCCGGTTTCGGCTCTCTCATGCCATGTCGCCCATGATGGCGGAAGCAGCAAGGTTCCGGGGGTGGCGAATTATGGATGCGGGCCGATGTTTCCGCTGCAATGTCCAATTTCGAACGGCAATCGCATATGCTACGGTCGGCGACCCGGCGGCTTTCGGGAAGGAGAGGGAAAATATGCGCAAAATGTTTCTTGCGGTAAGCATTGCACTTCTGGCTGGCGTGGCGGCGCCCGGTTTGGCCGGGGCCCAGACGGCCGCTGAAATGAATGCCAGTCTTGATTCCCTGTTCGGCGAGCACGACCGCTACCACAGCTTTTTCACGGCGCTGAAGAAAGCGGTCGCAGAGGGCGACAGGAAATCATTTGCGGCAATGGTGGATTATCCGTTTCAGGCCCGGATAAAGGGCAAGTCGGTGAAAATCCGGGATGCCGCCCATTTTGTTGCCGATTACGACCAGGTCGTGACCGCAAAGGTGAAGCATGCCCTCGATGCGCAGGCCTATGAAAGCCTGTTCGCGAACTGGCAAGGTGTGATGGTCGGTGACGGAGAAATCTGGTTCTCGGCCGTGGGGGACCCGGGCGAAATCCGGATAACGGCAATCAACGACTGACGTTTTCGGCGCTTCGGGCGTTTACCGCAGGGTGGATCCGGCCCGGCAGGCTTTCGGAAAGCGAATGGCCGCCCCGGCTTGGGCAGCGGCCATTCCTCACGAGCGACAAGCGGTTTTTCTGGCTGCATCGCAGCGAGCTTCTTCCGCGCCTTGCCGGCAACCTGCCGCGCCGCACCCGCCAGATCGCTGAGCCATGTCGCCCGAAAGCGGGGACTGGTTTCGGGTCAATGGCATGCGTGAAAACAAGAACTTAAAACATGTCGCACGCCTCGAATTCCTGTGCCGTGAAAAACGGCGTGCGGCCGGATTCCGTCATGCCGGCCACGGCGGCGCGCCGGGCAGGCGCGTGGCGAATTCGTGGAAACGGGTTCCCCTCGAAGCTGCGATCGGGTAGGGCGGGCGCCGGGCGGCTATGCCCAGCGGAAAGGTCCGGATGCGCACGCAAACCTTCGACACTGTCATTCTCGGCGCCGGCGCCGCCGGCATGATGTGCGCGATCCATGCCGCCGCGCGCGGCGGCCGTGTGCTGATCTTCGATCATGCCCGCAATCCGGGCGAAAAGATCCGTATTTCCGGTGGCGGTCGCTGTAATTTCACCAATATCGGTGCCACAGCCCGCAATTTCCTGTCCGCCAATCCGCATTTCGTCAAGTCGGCGCTTGGCCGCTACACGCCGCAGCATTTCATCACGCTGGTTGAAAGGCATGGCATCGCCTACCATGAAAAGACGCTTGGCCAGCTCTTCTGCGATCGTTCCGCAAAGGACATCATCGCCATGCTGCTGGACGAGATGGCGCGTGCAGGATGCGAGGTGCGGCTTTCGACCGCGCTGGAAAAGGTCGAGCGCAGCGAGGGCGGATTTTCGGTGACGCTCGGCGGCGAGGGCGCTGCAAACATAAGTTGCCGCAATTTCGTCGTCGCCTGCGGCGGCAAATCCATCCCGAAGATGGGGGCGACCGGCCTCGGCTACCAGATCGCGACGCAATTCGGCCTCGCCGTGACCGAAACCCGCGCCGGCCTCGTTCCGCTGACCTTTGGCGAGGATGTGCTGGCCGGCTTTCGCGAAATCGCGGGTGTCGCGGTGGATGTGCGCGCAAGCTGCGGCAAGACCGCTTTCGAGGAAGCGTTGCTGTTCACGCATCGCGGCCTTTCCGGCCCCGCAATCCTGCAAATTTCATCCTATTGGCGTGAAAGACAGCCGGTTCGCATCGCCTTTCTGCCCGGGCAGGATTTTTTTGCCGCACTTGCCGCCGCCAGGCGCGAAAACGGCCGCCGCAGCCTGACCACCGCGCTTGGCGAACTCCTGCCGAAGCGGCTGGCCGCCTATCTGGCGCGGACGCAGGGCTGGCTGGGGACGCTGGGCGAAGCGTCCGACAGGAAGCTGGCCGCGATTGCCGCCACGCTTCAGGGCTGGGAAGTCTTTCCCATCGGCACGGAAGGCTACCGCACGGCGGAGGTGACGCTGGGCGGTGTCGACACCGGTGGCCTCGATTCCCGCACCATGGAAGCCAAAGCCGTTCCGGGCCTGCACTTCATCGGTGAGGTGGTGGACGTGACCGGCTGGCTCGGCGGCTATAATTTCCAGTGGGCATGGTCTTCAGGCTGGGCCGCCGGAACCGCAATTGCCGAACGGACAGCGTGAACGCCGTCAAATCGGAACTGGCGGCAAACGGCCGCTGTCAGGCCGGCGGCGGCAACCCCCTACAAAACGTCCGTTTCGCAATCTCTGCCGTTGCTGCCCGCGCGCGGATCGTCTAAGAGATTGCTCGCAATGCTGCTGCACCCGTAGCTCAGCTGGATAGAGTGCTGCCCTCCGAAGGCGGTAGTCAAGTCTGGCGAAGGTTGAAGGTGCTGGAAAAAGGTACTGATTATACAATGGCTTGAGTGAATGTCGGGTTCGCTCTTCAAGAAGCCAAAAAACTCGCGTAAGCATGACGTAAGCACCTCGCGAACGGTATGCACCCGTAGCTCAGCTGGATAGAGCGCCGCCCTCCGAAGGCGGAGGCCAGAGGTTCGAATCCTCTCGGGTGCGCCATTTTTATTATAAATATCAGTCACTTATGGACCGCCCGCTTTCTGGCGGGCACTGCTTACGCGGCGAATCCACGTAAGCAGCAATGACAATTTATCGTTTTATAGCAATGTATGGGCCCGATTCTGTGTTGCCGCAATCTTAGGCGGGACCGTTGCATTCCTGAGAGACAGCGCGCGGACGGGTTTTCCGGGTGACGGGTTGAGGGCTGGAGAAGATGTCTCCGGTGCCCGCCGCGGAGATATCCCGATGGCCAGACATGACCGCGCCGGCGCAGGTGCCGCTCGCCATACCAAGAAATGCCGCGACCGCGTGCCAGGACCGCGTGCCAGTATTCCGAGATCAATGTCCTGATCCAATGGGCCGCCGTGATCCAGTACGGTTAGCCAGCGCACCACCCCGTGTCGCAGCAAGACGGTGGCATTCTTCGTCTCGCTGAGTTACCGTCTCGCGAAGCGCCATGATTGCTTTTGGGCACCTGACGCACACAGCACTACAGCGAGGCCGGATCTAAGAAAGGAGGCGAGCATGTCAACGAAGCAGATTCTCGCGCTCCTGAATTCGCATATCGACGGAGATGAAGATCAGCTCCTGTCGATCGCCTTGCAGATCGCTGCTCAGGAGGCCCGTCAGGGCCGGTCGGACGAAGCCGAAAAGCTCAAGCGCCTTGTCCAGAAAGCGCGTGACCAGCGCCGCACCGGAACTCCCGCCGGCGGTCAGACTCCAATCCCATTGGCTCGCCCTAGGGGCGAGTTGCAGGGGCTCGTCGAGAGTGCTTATCCCAAGGTCACGCTGACGAGCATGGTGCTGTCTGACGACCTCGCCAAGCGGCTTGGACGGATCGTTCGCCAGCAGCAGGAACGGGTGACCCTGCGTGAGCACGGCCAGACACCGACGACGCATATGCTCCTTGTCGGCCCGCCCGGCACCGGCAAGACGATGACCGCTTCAGCCCTGGCTGGCGAATTGCGGCTGCCACTCTTCACCGTGCGGCTTGAAGCCCTGTTCAGCCGTTTCTTCGGCGAAACCGCGGGCAAGATGCGCCTTCTGTTCGATCAGATCGCACAGACGCGCGGCGTCTATCTGCTTGACGAATTCGATGCGATTGGCGCGCGCAGAGGCGACCCGAACGATGTCGGTGAAATCCGCCGTGTGCTCAACTCGGTTCTGGCTTTCATGGAAGAGCCAAATTCAACCGACAGCCTCGTTCTGGCGGCGACCAATCATGTTGAGATACTGGACGAGGCTCTGGCGCGGCGTTTTGACGAAGTTATCGAATACACGCTGCCGGATTCCGCCTCCGCTCGCGCCATCGTCGAACGCCGACTAGGCAAATTCAAATTCGCCGCGAAGGCGTGGCCCGCGCTCGAATCAGCGCTTGAGGGCCTCAGTCAGGGCGAATTGGTCCGGGCTGCCGATGCGGTCGTCAAGGATGCCATCCTGGAAGGGGCATCGAAGGTTTCGCCAGAAGCACTACGAGGCGCCTTGGAAAACCGGCAGACATTGAAGGGTAAGTTCCGTCGTCAATCCAGCCGTTAGGCAGGCCCCGCCAACGGATAGACTGGAACGCGAACGAACGAGTAGGAACTTATGGCGGAGCCCGACAATTTCGATACGAGAGACCGTCCGCATATTCCCATCGACGCCTTTCGTGAAACCGCAGCTTACACATTCCCATCACGCAATCAGGAACGTAAGCCGCTTCGCGGTGACTATGCGGCGCATGCTGCCCTGCTTCTCGATCAACTCGCCGCAGCGCTTGGCGATATCCCTCTGCCGGCAGACGATCCTCGCATCAGCGTCCAGGGCCTGAAATCCGGCACGATTGTCGAGATCACCACGCTGCCGCCTGGGGAAGACTCTCGCACCAAGGCGGTCAAGGTTCCGACGGCGCTGGAATTTCCTACGCAAGACGTGGTGGTGCTTCGCTCGGAACGGAATGACGACCGCACCGAGAGCGCCTTGCTCTTCGTTCCGGACGACGCACGCACATTTCTCCAAGGCCGGATTAGTGACTATGGCCGTGATCCTGGCAACCAGCGACGACCTGATGTCGACCGCTTCGAGGTGGTTGAAGAAGTCCGGGCGGTCGACACTGCATCGCTGTTCACCGGCGACATTGATCTGACTGCCCCAGACATCGTGTGGTGGGAGCTATGGGTCCGCCAGCCCATTGCTCTAGCGGATCGCCTGGTCAACGCTGCACACAACGCAAATCTCGACGTTCACGACGACCGCCTGATCTTCCCTGACACGACCGTCCTGTTTCTCCATGGTACTGCGGCAACGGTCGCAATGTTCGCGATGCGAGTGCCAGGCGCCATATCTGAAATTCGCCGTGCAACGGGAACGATCGAGCCGTTTCTCGATCGCGGTGAGACAGGGATCGGCCAGCATGATTGGGTCGCCGAACTGGCACAGCGGGTCACGACGCCATCGCCCGATGCTCCCGTGGTTTGCACACTCGATACGGGTGTGGCCGCCGCGCATCCATTGATCGCCCCCGGCCTTCGCGGCGCATGGGCTTATGATGCAGCCTGGGGTGTCGATGACCACGAGCCCAACGGCGGTCATGGCACGCCACTGGCCGGGCTCGTTCTCTATGGCGATCTCGAACCGCTGATGAACGATGCGCACCCGGTCACACTGACACATGGCGCGGAATCCATGAAGCTGTTGCCGCCACACGGGTTCCCGCCGACCAAGCCACCCAGCTACGGCGTCGTCACGCAAGGCGCTGTCAGCGTGGTCGAGATCGAACAACCGGACGCGCTTCGCAGCTTTTGCATCGCAACCTCCGCAACGGATTTTTCGCCAAGTCGCCCCTCGACCTGGAGCGGCGCGCTTGATCAGATCGCCGCCGGAGCGATGCCCGGTGACGTCGATGAGAACGTTCCTGCCGCCGAGCACCCCAAGCGTTTGATGGTCGTAGCCACCGGAAATGTATCCGGTGGGATGGCAGTGAACGTCCTGCCGTCGCAGCCGTTGGAGGACCCATCGCAGAGCTGGAACGCCCTTAGTATCGGCGGCTTTACCCGGAAGGAACAGCCGCCAGCACCGCCGCCCATACTGCAGGCCGCCGTACCGGCGAATCATCGCAGCCCGTTCAGCCGCGGCTCGCAATCGCTTCCCGATGACCTAACGCCGATCAAGCCGGAGGTGCTGTTCGAGGCCGGCAACATGATGTCGGACGCCGCCGGCTTCTGCGGTTGGCACCCGTCGGTATCACTTTTGTCGACAGGATCGGATGTGGCTGCCGAACCTTTAGTGCCGTTCTGGGCGACCAGCGCAGCCGCCGGGATGGCCGGCCATTTCGTCGGGCGGTTGCAAGCGGCCCGGCCCGACCTTTGGCCTGAAACGCATCGCGCACTCACCGTGGATTCGGCGCACTGGCCCGAGCCGATCCGCAAAAAGTTCATTGGTCGGGGCGCGCATTGGAAAACCGGGTCGAAAGCCGAGAAACAGCGGCACCTTCGCGAATTCGGATATGGCGTGCCAGACATCGAACGCGCGATCCTGTCGGCACGCAATGACACCACGCTGGTCGCTCAAGCTGAAATTCAGCCCTTTGCCATCGGTGCCGATGGGCGAACGGGTGTTTTCAACGAGATGCATTTCTACGATCTGCCTTGGCCGAAAACGGCATTGGAGCAGCTCGAAAACGAAATCGTCACGATGAAGGTCACGCTCTCCTATTTCATCGAGCCTAACTTGACCGGCAAGGCAGCCACGCGCCCAGACACCTATCGGTCGTTCGGTCTGCGCTTCGACATGAAGAAGCGTACCGAGACCGACGCCCGCTTCCGCAGCCGGATTTCAGCAAGTCAGGCAAAGGATGGCACAGGTACGGAAAGCGAGACCAGTTGCTGGTTGCTGGGGCCAAAGGCGATCCAGGCCGGCTCCCTGCATTGCGACCTTTGGCGAGGCCGGGCAATCGATCTGGCGGGGCATGACGCTATCGCTATTTATCCGGTCGGAGGATGGTGGAAATCACACGTCGGTCAGAAGCGGGTTACGGACAAGGCCCGCTATTCTCTGGTCATTTCTGTTTCCGCACCCGGTCAGGACATCGATCTCTATTCGGAAATCACCACGCTCGTCGAAGCGAAGGAGATCGACGTGTTGCTCGGCTGACACCGAACCTTGGCTTTCGTATCCTCTCCGGTCAGCGGGCTCGGACCGTACTGCAATTTCCCGGACTGGTGAACGCGGGTCATCCAGAACGGGCGGCAGCGATCTGACATCGATAGGTGACGGAAGATCTCAGCTATATGCCACTTTGCCGATGGCCTGCGCCAACCATGTCGGAAGCTGTGATGCGGCCGCGACCAGTTCGCCGAAGGCGCCCGGTGGCATCTTCCGCTTCAATGCCCTGAGCGCGGTTTCGGCTTTTTCCGGGCCGAGCCAGGCCAGCGCCCGCACGGCCTCCCCCGCCGGGCGGTTGGCGAGGGCCAGTTGCCAGCGAGGGGCATGGCGCAATTCCACGACCTGCTTGCCGAGATTCATCTTCCGGCTGCGCCCGGAAGTCAGATAGACTGAACGAACCGGCACTTGCGTCGTCAGGCCAAGCGCGTTTGCGGCCGCCGCACCGTTCGAGACGATGGTCTCGCCACGCTGGCTGGCAAGGGCCTCCACAGCCTGTTCGACCGAAGGCGGGCGCGTGCCGAACCGGCTGACAACGGGACGCAGATAGACACCGCGCCCAGCCCGGATGAGTTGCCCACGCTTGGTCAGACGCGACAAGGCCTGGTCCACTGCGGCGCGATTGCCGAGGTGGAGCAGCCCTTTAGCGGACACGGACGCGCCATCGGGTAGGCTCGCCATATGCGCCAAAATCTGTTCGGTCAGCCGTGTCATCGTCTTTTTCCTGTTAGAAATATACGCGTATTTCTGACAGTTTTCAAGGAAACGCATCTGGGGTGGGAAGCCGGATAAGGGGGAAAGCCTTCCCCTGCGGTCGAGCCTTGGTCTCGCCCGACCCCTGTCTAGCGGGGAGATCCCCGCAACGCCCCTGAGAGAGTGAGAGTGCGGACGGATTTTCCGTGACGGGTTGAGGACTGGAGAAGAGGTCTCCGGCGCCCGTCGCGGAGACTTTCCGATGGCCAGACAGGACCGCGCGTGCGCAGGCGGCGCTCGCAGCAATCTTTACGACGACATCACCAACAAGATCATCGGCGAGCTGGAGGATGGGCGGCTGCCCTGGGTCCAGCCCTGGGGGTCGGCGGCGGCGAAAGCGCCGCTGGCAATGCCGAGGAATGCCGCGACATCGCGGCAGTATTCCGGGATCAACGTCCTGATCCTCTGGGGCGCCGTGGTCCAATACGGCTATCCAACCCAGCATTGGCTCACCTTCCGCCAAGCCTTGTCGCTCGGTGGCAATGTCCGCAAGGGCGAGCGTGGCACGACCGTGGTCTACGCCGACCGGTTCACCCCCGAGGACGAAAAACGTCGCGCTCGGGAAACAGGCGAAGAAGCGGGCAGTATTCCCTTCCTGAAGCGCTTTACCGTGTTCAACGCGGCGCAATGCGAGGGCTTGCCCGAGGACATTGCCGTCGATGCGCCGCCACCGCCGCCTGGCACGATCGAGCCGCGGGTCGAGGCATTGATCCGCGCAACCGGCATCGACGTCCGCATCGGCGGCGATCGTGCCTTCTATATGCCGTCATTGGACTATGTGCAGGTGCCGCCGCCGGCTGCCTATTTCGAGCCGATCAATTGGCACAGGACGGCCCTGCACGAGATGGGTCACGCCACAGGCCATGTCTCGCGGTTGGGGCGGGATTTCTCGGGCAGCTTCGGCACGAAGAAATATGCCTTCGAAGAACTGGTGGCCTTATCTTGACAGTCTGCACCGACTCCCAGTGTCCTGCTGATGTCGATGCAATAGGACTGACGGAGGCGTTATCCAGGCCGGCCGCAGCGCTCCCACATAGCTGGCGGAGGCCGGCCTGGATAGC
>JAZIHP010000111.1:0-10430 GCA_036678505.1 Alphaproteobacteria bacterium | reverse complement strand
ATTACCGAGAGCCTCGGGCGCTCGGCCCTGCTCAAGCGCGGCGGCGAGGTGATGACGGCGCGCGAGGCCACGATCATGGTGGCGCTCATCAACCACCCGACGCTGATCGACGAATTTTTCGAGCATATCGAATTCCTCGACCTCGCCAATGGCGGCCTGCGCAGGCTGCATGCGGCACTTCTGGATGCGCTGGCCCATGACATGGCCAATGAGAAACGGGCGGTGGTCGAGGCGATCGGCCGGGCCGGATGCGCCGAAATCTGGGAACGCGCCGAGGCGCTGATGCGGCGCACGCGGCAATGGCCGGCGCTGGAAGGGGCAGCCCTGGACGATGCGCGCGACGCCTTCGCGCAGGCCTTGCACTTGCACCGCAGCGCGCGCACTCTACATAAGGAACTGAAGCAGGCAGAGGCCGCGCTCGCAAGCGACCCGACAGATGAGAATTACAGGCGCCTCGTCGAGATACAGGCGCAGTTCCGGGATGTGCAGGCGACGGAGGCCCTGATCGAAGGCTTCGGGGTATTGTCGGGAAGGGCTGGCAGGAGTTAGCCGGCAGGAACTGGCTGGCAGGAACTGGCTGGCAGGAATTGGCTGGCGAAAGCTGGCCGCCAGGAGTTGGCGGCGGGTGCAGGCTGCGGTGCGCTCCGCGGCTTAAGGAAGCATTTGGGGCAATCGATTCGCTTTTTTGGGGCGAATCATGCCACAGGCGCTTGACCTGCCGGCAGAATGACGGAATCAGATCGATTCGAGTTACTGTTCGGATTGAGTTACGGTTCGAAGTGAATTGCTGTTCGAATTACTGGCAGCCCGACCTTGCCTGCAACCCGGCGGGCGCGCCGGCGGAAAAGAACGCAGATGCAGGTGTGCCGTTTGTTGCTCGGTGAAGTTCAGGGGCACGATGAAAGCCAGGGTTAATTCAGGCTTAACGAGAGATGCGGCAAGGGTCGCGATGAACGCTCCGTTTCGGCGGATGCGGATTTATTTGCAGCAGGCTTAG
This sequence comes from Alphaproteobacteria bacterium, assembly GCA_036678505.1. Classification (GTDB taxonomy): domain Bacteria; phylum Pseudomonadota; class Alphaproteobacteria; order Rhizobiales; family Rhizobiaceae; genus Mesorhizobium. Next base: position 9,433 of record JAZIHP010000111.1, on the reverse strand, counting down.
AGCCGTTCATGGTTTCACGGAATCGCCGAACGGCTGCAAGTCTTTGTTTTGTCGCGTTTCCGAACCGGAAAAGTGTTTCTACTTTTCCTGGAAACGCTCTAGATTTCGCGGCTTGAACAGCCGTCCGGAGGCAGAAGAAGAATGGCGACAAAGGAAAAGGAAGAGGTCGAGAACGAGCGCGAGGGTGCAACCGACGGCCCGCTGCTCGACCTTTCCGACGATGCTGTCAAGAAGATGATCAAGGTCGCGAAGAAGCGCGGCTATGTCACCATGGACGAGCTGAACGCCGTGATGCCGTCCGAGGAGGTCACTTCCGAGCAGATCGAAGACACGATGGCCATGTTGTCCGACATGGGAATCAACGTCGTGGAAGACGATGAACAGGCGGAAGAAGGCGACAACGAGGCATCGGAGGACGATCCTCAGGAAGTTGCCGAGCAGACCGGCACCGCAGTCGCGGCCGCGCCCAAGAAGGAGCCGACGGACCGCACCGACGACCCCGTGCGCATGTATCTGCGCGAGATGGGGTCGGTCGAGCTTCTGTCGCGCGAGGGTGAAATCGCCATCGCCAAGCGCATCGAGGCCGGCCGCGAGACGATGATCGCGGGCCTGTGCGAAAGCCCGCTGACCTTCCAGGCGATCATCATCTGGCGCGACGAGCTGAACGAGGCGAAGATCCTGCTGCGCGAGATCATCGACCTCGAAGCCACCTATGCCGGTCCCGAGGCCAAGCAGGCGCCGGTGGTGGAGCGCCCCGACGGGGACAACAAGCCCAAGGCCGAGGAAAAGCCGCGCCGCGGCCGCGGCGAGGACGACGACGTCACCAATGTGGGCGGCGACACGCGCGGCGAGGAAGAGGAAGAGGAAGAAGACGAGGTCAACCTGTCGCTGGCCGCCATGGAGGCGGAACTGCGGCCGCAGGTGATGGAAACGCTCGACGTCATCGCCGACACCTATCGCAAGCTGCGCAAGTTGCAGGACCAGCAGGTGGAAAACCGCCTGGCGGCCGCCGGCACGCTGTCGCCCAGCCAGGACCGCCGCCTGAAGGAGTTGAAGGACCAGCTCATCACGGCCGTGAAGTCGCTGTCGCTCAATCAGGCCCGTATCGAGGCGCTGGTCGAGCAGCTTTACGACATCAACAAGCGCCTGGTGCAGAACGAGGGCAGGCTCCTGCGTCTGGCCGAGAGCTATGGCGTGCGCCGCGAGGAATTCCTCAAGGAATATCAGGGCACCGAACTCGATCCCAACTGGACCAAGGCGATCGCCAATCTTTCCAGCCGCGGCTGGAAGGAGTTCTACCAGAACGAGAAGGACGCGATCCGCGACATTCGCGGTGAAATCCAGAACCTCGCCACCGAAACCGCCATTTCGATCCTCGAATTCCGTCGGATCGTCAATCAGGTGCAGAAGGGCGAGCGCGAGGCGGCCATCGCCAAGAAGGAAATGGTGGAGGCCAACCTGCGCCTCGTCATTTCCATCGCCAAGAAGTACACGAACCGAGGCTTGCAGTTCCTTGACCTCATTCAGGAAGGCAATATCGGCCTGATGAAGGCGGTGGACAAGTTCGAGTACCGGCGCGGTTACAAGTTCTCGACCTACGCCACATGGTGGATCCGGCAGGCGATCACCCGTTCGATCGCCGATCAGGCGCGCACCATCCGCATTCCGGTGCATATGATCGAGACGATCAACAAGATCGTGCGCACTTCGCGCCAGATGCTGCACGAGATCGGCCGCGAGCCGACCCCGGAGGAACTGGCCGAGAAGCTGGCCATGCCGCTGGAAAAGGTGCGCAAGGTTCTCAAGATCGCCAAGGAGCCGATCAGCCTGGAAACCCCGGTGGGCGACGAGGAGGATTCGCATCTCGGCGACTTCATCGAGGACAAGGGCGCGATCCTGCCGATCGATGCGGCCATTCAGGCGAACCTGCGCGAGACGACCACGCGCGTGCTCGCCTCGCTGACGCCGCGCGAGGAGCGCGTGCTGCGCATGCGGTTCGGCATCGGCATGAACACCGACCACACGCTGGAAGAGGTTGGCCAGCAGTTCTCGGTGACGCGCGAGCGTATCCGCCAGATCGAGGCCAAGGCGCTGCGCAAGCTCAAGCATCCGAGCCGTTCGCGCAAGCTGAGAAGCTTCCTCGACAGCTGAGCGACATTGCGATTTCAGAAAAAGGCCGGGCGTTTGCCCGGCTTTTTTGTTGGCGATGAGATGGTCAGGCGGGCGACAGCTCCATGGCCGTCATGGCGATGCCGCCGGCGGCGACGATGATGAGGAGCGCGCCGGAGATGCGCAGCATGGCGCGGTGGACGGAGGGCTTCAGAAGGCGAGCCACCAGAAGATAGATGAGGAACAGCGTCGCGAAATCCAGCACGATCCACACAAGGGTGAGCAGGGCGATGCTGGCGTCGGGGGCGGGCGTGATGCCGATGAACTGCGGGAAGAAGGAGGCGAAGAAGATGATGTCCTTCGGGTTCGAGATGGCCATGACGAAGCCTTTGGAAAACCCGCCGACGCGGGGCTGCACGGCAAGCCGGCCCCGATCTTCAGCGCGGGATTCGCGCAGAATCCCGAAGCCGATCCAGCCGATGTAACAGGCCCCGGCGAGCTTGAGCAAGCTGAAGGCGGTCTCGTCTATGGCGAAGATGCCTTTCACCACCAGAGCCGACAAGAAGATGAGCACCAGCGAAGCCGCATTGGTGCCGGCAATGGTGTCGAAAGCCTTGCGCGCGCCGCCGGCCAGACCCGCGCCGGCAACCAGAACGGCGACCGGGCCGGGGATGGCGATCATGGTGACGACGGTCGCCACATAGACAATGAGAATGCCGAAATCGATATGCATGCGATTGTTTCCGTTGGCAGCGACAAAGCACGGAACGCAAGGATGTGCCAGACGGGATTTTTTCATCGCACAGAGATTTTTCGGATCGCCAGAAACGGCTTTTACGGACATGCTTCCGGAAAAGCCGCGATGCGATTTCAAAGGGGCGTTCTCATGTCGATAGAGTTTCTGCTGACCACGCTGATCATCGTCGCCTCCCCCGGAACGGGTGTGGTCTATACGCTGGCGGCCGGCCTTTCGCGGGGAGGGCGGGCCAGCGTGCTTGCGGCCTTCGCCTGCACGCTGGGCATCGTTCCGCATCTGGCGGCGGCGCTGACAGGTCTCGCCGCCTTGCTGCACGCCAGCGCGCTGGCCTTCGAGATCGTGAAATATGCGGGCGTCGCCTATCTGCTCTACATGGCCTGGCAGAGCCTGCGCGAGCGGGGCGCGCTGCGGATCGATGAAAAAAGGGATGCGCGCAGCGTGCGGCAGGTGCTGGTCGACGGCATTCTCATCAATGTGCTCAATCCGAAGCTGTCGATCTTTTTCGTGGCCTTCCTGCCGCAGTTCATTTCCGCGGGCGAGGAACATGTGCTGGCGCGGATGCTGGAACTGTCGGGCATATTCATGCTGGCGACCTTCCTGATCTTTTCCCTCTACGGCCTGTTCGCAGCCGCCATGCGCGACAGGGTGGTCGGCAGCCCGCGGGTGATGATCTGGATGCGGCGCAGTTTTTCCGCCGCCTTCGTGGCGCTGGGCGCGCGGCTGGCGCTGCAACAGCAGCAATAATCCGGAGCAGCAATAATCCGGCCCCGCTCGGGGCGCGTCTCCCGTCGCGTATTTGCAGATGCGCGGGAACGAGGTTTCCGGCTTGCGGCGGGGGCTTCGCCCTTGCGCGCCGCAAGCCGGAAAGCGATTTCCCTTTGCGACCCGATGATCTGGAGCATTTCCGCTTTTCTTCGAATCGCAGAAACGCTCTAACCTTTTGTTTTTACGCAATTCCGAACGCAAAACCGCTTCGCATTCTTGCTGGAATTGCTCTAAAACGCGTCGCGATCTTCCAGATTCGCTCCCTGCGCTTTAAGTTCCTGTTTTACGCATGCCGTTGTCCCGAAACCGGTTCTCACTTTCGGGGGCGACATGCTTTAGTTAGACCCGTATCCGCGCCGGCGCCTGGCGATGTTTGCCGGAACTGCTTCCTGAACTGCATGAGGAGGAACCGATGTCTTTCCTGAAACGTCTTTTCGGTGGCGGCGCGCCTGCGGAGGCGGCCGAGCCAACGCCTGTGAAACAAGTGGAGCACAAGGGCTTTACGATCATCGCCACACCCTACAAGGCCGACGGCCAGTATCAGACCTGCGGGCTCGTCACCCGGGAAATCGATGGCGTCGTGAAGGAACACAAATTCATCCGCGCCGACCGCTCTGCCGGGGTGGATGACGCAGCCGACATTTCGATCCGCAAGGGCATCCAGCTCGTCGACGAGCAGGGCGACAGGATTTTCGACTGACCGGCCTCTTCCGGCGGGCGGGCAAGGTTATCGCGCGTTGCTGATTATTACCTTTACGTAAAGGGAAGAAAAACTTGCGCGCGCGGTAGAAAGCGGGCAAGGATGCAGCTTGATTCAGAGGAGGCCGGACATGTCCCTTAAAGGAAAGACCCTTTTCATCTCGGGTGGATCGCGCGGCATCGGGCTGGCAATCGCGCTGCGCGCCGCCCGCGACGGCGCCAATGTCACCATCGCCGCCAAGACGGCCGATCCGCATCCCAGGCTTTCCGGCACCATCTATACGGCGGCGGAAGAGATCGGGAAGGCAGGCGGCAAGGCGCTTCCGGTAATCTGCGACATCCGCGAGGAAGAGCAGGTGGCGAGCGCCGTGGCGCGCACGATCGAGACCTTTGGCGGCATCGATATCTGCGTCAACAATGCCAGCGCCATCCAGCTGACGGGTACGCTGGAAACCGACATGAAGCGCTTCGACCTGATGCACCAGATCAACACGCGCGGCACCTTCCTTGTGTCGAAGCTGTGCATCCCGCACCTGAAGAAGGCGCAGAACCCGCATATCCTCAATCTGGCGCCGCCGCTCGACATGCAGGCAAAATGGTTCCGGAACCATGTTGCCTACACCATGGCCAAGTTCGGCATGTCTCTCTGCACGCTGGGCATGAGCGCGGAATTTGCCGGGGACGGCATCGCGGTCAACTCGCTGTGGCCGCTGACGGCCATCGACACCGCCGCGGTGCGTAACGTGCTGGGCGGCGAGAGCATGGCCTCGATGAGCCGCGCGCCCGAGATCATGGCGGACGCCGCCTATGCGATCTTCAACCGCCCCGCGCGCGATGCGACCGGCAATTTCTACATCGACGAGGAAGTGCTGAAGGCTGAAGGCGTGACCGACTTCAGCGTCTACGCCCCCGGCGCAACCGGTCCGCTGGTGGCCGACTTCTTCCTGCCCGACGATGTGGTCGCCCGCACGGAGACGAAGCTGGCGGGGATGTTTTAGGGTGGCGGAGTGGGGTGGGAAGCGGACCGGCTGCTATTGGCGGTCGGTTCTCTAAAACGGCCTCTCAAACTCTATGAAATCTATCAGCCGGGCGCGTCTGCGATCCTGCCGGATAATGCTTGACTTGGCCGTTGGTCCTACTGATCATTACCGCATGGTCGAAAAGGACACCCACATTGTCTCCCGCTTGGCCGGCATCTCATTGGCGGGATGCCGGGGCGTAGCGCGCGCGACCTGATCAAGCGACATGCCGATACCGGCCTCGCCCTTCTGGACGAGGTCTTTCGGCTTGGCTGGTGCCTCGTCCAATCTTTCAAAGGAATTGAACATGGCACAGAACATATATGATGATCCGAAATTCTTTGCTGGATACAGCCAGCTCCCAAGACAGATCCACGGTCTGGAGGGTGCTCCAGAGTGGAACTCGATCAAGGCTATGCTGCCGCCTTTGCGGGGCAAGCGTGTCGCTGATCTTGGCTGCGGCTTTGGATGGGCATCCCGCTGGATGCGTCACAACGGTGCCGCTTCGGTAACGGGATACGACCTATCGGAAAACATGATCGGTCGCGCCCGCGCGGATACACACGACGACGCAATCGACTATCGCATTGCCGACCTCGATACACTCGAACTGCCCGCCCACAGCGTCGAACTGATCTATAGCGCCCTGACCTTTCATTATGTCGAGGACTTTGACCGTCTCGTTGGCATGATGTATCGGGCTCTGGTCCCCGGCGGCGCGTTGGTATTTACCATTGAGCATCCGATTTTCATGGCTGCGTCGCAGGCGCACTGGATCGAGGATGCTCCGGGGCGCAAGGTATGGCCAGTCAATGGCTATTCGATCGAGGGCGAACGTCGCACCAACTGGTTTGCCGATGGCGTTCTGAAATACCACCGGACGATTGGAACAACGCTGAACACCCTCATTCGAAACGGGTTTCAGATCGACCGAGTTGAGGAATTCGCGCCTACCACAACCCAGATTAATGAGAACCCCGCGCTCGCCGAAGAATTGGAGCGTCCCATGATGCTCCTGATCGCCGCTCACGCAATCTAACCGGATGGTGAGCTGCCCCCTGGCAGCCCACCGCAAGTCGCTTGATTGACATCGTACACGCCGCTCAAACAATCAACCGTTCACCAACGGCAGGTCTTTGACAGCCGGAACAAGCTCAAGAACGTCCGACAAAGGGTCGTTTGCCGCCGCCCCCGCCGGGGCGGACGTTGCGATCCCGTTCGGGGGCTCAGAGCCCCCTTGCGCTGCGCACCCATTGCTCGATTTCGGCAAGGTTGTCAGGCACGGGCAGGCCGCACTGGCTGAGTTCGCGGTCGAGCAGCAGGGTGATGCCTTCCTTGCCCTTGCCGAAGGCATCGGCGATGGGGCCGCTCTCTACGGTGGTGGTGGCGTTGCGGATGTCGGACGCGTTCTGGCACAGATGCACCACCTTGCCGCCAGCGCTCCACCAGACGAGGTCCTGACCGACAAGATGGGTGACGACCTGGGATTCCACTGCCGCCTGTTCCTGTGACAGCGGCTTGAAGTCGATGCCCATCACGGTCGCCGCGATCGCGACGATGATGCCGGCGGCGCCGGCAATGTTCTTCTGCTTGGCATCCATGTCCTTGTTGAGGAAGATCATGACGATCAGCGGCAGGAACGCCAGCAGCGCGATGAAGGCGCCAAGCTGGTTCTGGATGAAGAATTTCACCGGCTGCCTGTTCGAGGCCGGATCGAGATGATTGGCCTTCTTCCACAGCAGCGATCCCACGATGGCGAGCACGCCGATCACCGCGATGAAACCGAGCAGCGTGTACCAGCGCCATTGCGGGAAGCCCTGACTGGCGGCCAGTTCGTCGAATGACGGGCGCATCACCCAGAAAATGGCGACCAGTTCAAGAGCGATGGCCACCGCCCACAGCGCCAGCGCAACGATCCGCGAGCGGGTCGCCTGAGCCTTCGCCTCCGGCGTGGGTGTGAATATCGGAGTCTCGGCCCTAGCAGCCGCCTTCGTGGAAACTTTCGCCATTGGCCTGAGCCCTCTCTTGTGCCGCCATGCATCGCATATGGCGATGCCGGTAAAAAAACCCGCCGGATATTAGAGCATTTCCGGTGAAAAAGGGATCGCCTTCAATGCTCCGTCTCTTTGTTTCTACGCAAATGCGAACGCAAAACCGCAGCGCGCTTTGCTGGTATCGCCTCAGAGCCGTTCAGGGCTTCACAGAATTTCCGAACGGTCCAGGTCCTTGTCTCGTCGCGCTTTCCGAACCGGAAAAATGTTTCCACGTTTCCTGGAGGCGTTCTGACGCGCGTCGCGATCTTTCAGGTTCACTCCTTTTGCTTCAAGTCGTTGTGTCATGCATGCCGTTGTCCCGAAACCACTTTCGCGCGACATGCTTTAGCAGGTTTCATGTGTCGAAAAGACCGCTGCGCAGCATAATCCCCAGCTCTGATCGCCGGCAGGCCAGTGAAGGTCTTTTTTCAAATTCGGATGAACAGTGTCGAGGCGGGTCTGAGGCCGGACTGAGGCCGGGCGCGGGTAGAGCCGTTCCCCGGGGACATGCGGAAACAAAGCGCCCCGCCGGTCAGAAACCGGACGGGGCGAATTTCCGCCGAGGCGGAAAGGGCAGGGAACCCTTTTTGTTTATCTGGGGTGGGCGACGCCTCAAATCAATGTTGGTGAATTGAAGCGTTGTCCTTTCATGGATCCGGCTTTCATGGATCGGGTCTGCACTTATCTGGCCTGTGCGACCGGGGCGACGAGCGGCGTGATCCGGCGGATCGTCACGCGCCGGTTCTCGCGCTCCGCCTTCTGGGTTTTGATCTTCAGATATTGCTCGCCATAGCCTTGCGTGGCCAGATTTTCCGGCGGGATGCCGAAGGCGCCGGTCAGCGCTTCGGCAACCGCCTCGGCGCGGCGGTCGGAAAGGGCGAGGTTCGCCTGATCGGAGCCGACGGCATCGGTATGACCCTCGATCAGGAAGGTTTCGGCCGGGTTCTTGTCCAGCATCCTTTCGATGGCCGTGGCCACGCCTTCCAGCTTTTCCACCTCGCTGTCGCTGATGGAGGCGGAGCCGAACTCGAAGTTGAGCGTGTCGAGATCGATGCGCCGGGCGATGTCGCGCACGCGGGCGGAGCGTTTCACCTCCTCCACCGAATACAGGCGCTGTACGCGTTCGACCGGCGGCTGTTCGAGGAAGCGGTAATAGACATCGGGATCGCGCACCCGGCGCGATTCCAGAATGTAGTCGTCGCGCGGGATGGTGAGGTGGATCGGCGGCAGATCGTAGCCCGGATCGCGCCATTCGCGCACATCGTCATAGCGGTGCTCGTCCACATAGCTGAGGATGTATTCGCGCCCGTCGGGCGTGATGCGCGAACGCTGGATCACGTCGCCATAGCGGTTGCGGATGGTGACGATCTGGCTGCCATCGTCGCGGATGATGACCTCGCGGGTGCGGCCGCGCGGCAGATCCTCGTAGTAGACATCGCGCGCATCGCGGGTCATGCGCGGGCGGTCGCTGCTTTCCACGATGGTCTGGCCGCCGAGTTGCAGGATCACGCGGTCGCCGATCTCACGCAGCACGTCGATGCCGTCCGGGCGCTCGCGGCGCGGTTCTGGCGGACGTTCGCGCCGCGTGCCCTTCTCCGCGATCGCCGGCTCGATCTTTTCAGGCGCGATGGCCTGTTGCGCGGCGCGGTCGTCCGCGGGAGGCGGGCCGGCATCAGCCGGCGCGGGCTGCGGGACAGGGGGCCGGCCGGCGGAGGTTCCCTCCTGAGCGGGCGCGGGTTTTCCACCTTCCGCAGGCGGCGGGACTTCCTTCTGACTGTCCAAAAGGGGCGCCTCGTGGGGATTGGCGGGCGGCGCTTCGCTTTCGCCGGGGAGTGTCGTGGCCGGCTGCCCGGCCTTTCCGGGCTGCCCGCCCCCCCGCGGCGGCGTTTAGCCGGGATTGTCCGGTGGGGCGGGGTAGTGGTTTTGCGCAGGGGCGGGGGCCGGGGCCAGGCCTGAACGGCCAGCGGTGTGCTGAGCAGGCAAGCACAGGGTGGCCTACCTCGCACCGGCCGCATCGTGTAAGAAAGCCGACGTGACTACAAACGGAGGCA
>JAZIHP010000110.1:0-10614 GCA_036678505.1 Alphaproteobacteria bacterium | reverse complement strand
GCCGCCTCCCGGCCGATCGTCGATCTGCTGCGCCAGCGGGCGCGGCCCTACCTGTTTTCCAACAGCCTTGCGCCGGCCGTCGCCGCGGGGTCGCTGAAGGCGATAGAAATCGCCCGCGAAGCCGATGACCTTCGCGCCCGGCTCGGACGCCACGCCGCGCGCTTCCGCGAAAGCCTGGCCGAAGCCGGCTTCACGCTTCTTCCCGGCGAAACGCCGATCATTCCCGTGATGCTGGGAGACGCCGTTCTGGCGCAGCGCATGGCTGGCGCCCTCGATGAACGCGGCGTCTATGTCGCCGGCTTCTTCTATCCCGTGGTGCCGCAGGGCAAGGCGCGCATCCGCACCCAGATGTCGGCCGCGCTGACGGATGAGGACGTCACCTTCGCCATCGACGCTTTCGAGGATGCCGGGCGCGCGCTCGGCATCATCTGACCCGCAGGAGCAGCCCATGCGCGCACTGGTCAAGGCAAGGGCGGAACCCGGCATCTGGATGGAAGAACGCCCGATACCGGAAATCGGCCCCGACGACGTTCTCATCAGGGTGAAGAAAACCGGCATCTGCGGCACCGACATCCACATCTACAACTGGGACGAATGGGCAGCAAAAACCGTGCCCGTGCCCATGGTGACCGGCCATGAATATGCCGGCGAGATCGTCGGAACCGGCTCCCGCGTGCGCGATCTCAGGGTCGGCCAGCGCGTGTCGGGCGAGGGCCATGTCATCGGCATGCACAGCCGCGCCAGCCGGGCAGGGCGCTATCATCTCGATCCCGAAACGCGCGGCATCGGCGTCAACCTGCCCGGCGCATTCGCCGATTACGTGCGCGTGCCGGCCTTCAACGTCGTGCCGCTGCCCGACACCATAGACGACGAGCTTGGCGCCATTCTCGATCCGCTCGGCAATGCCGTGCATACGGCGCTTTCCTTCGACGTGGCCGGCGAGGACGTGCTGGTCACCGGCGCGGGACCGATCGGCATCATGGGTGCCGCCGTCGCCCGTCATTGCGGGGCGCGCCATGTCGTCATCACCGATGTCAATCCGGCACGGCTGGAACTCGCCACCGAAGTCGCCGACGTGACACCGGTCAACGTCGCGAAGGAGGACCTGCGCGACGCCATGGCGAAGCTCGGCATGCGCGAAGGCTTCGATGTCGGCTTCGAGATGAGCGGATCGCCGGCCGCCTTCGGGCAACTGATCGACCACACGCTGATGGGCGGCCGCATCGCGCTGTTGGGCGTGCCGGCCAAGCCCTTTGCTTTCGATCTCGGCAAGGTGGTGTTCAAGATGATCACGCTGAAGGGCATTTATGGGCGTGAAATGTTCGAGACATGGCACAAGATGCTCGCCATGCTGGAAAGTGGCCTCGACGTGCGCAAGGTGATCACCAGCCGCATGAAGGCCGAAGATTACGAAAAAGCCTTCGCCAATGCCGCCGCCGGAGAAGCCGGCAAGATCGTTCTGGAGTGGTGACAGACGGATGCCCTGGTCTCAGGCGGGGCGCTGAAAACCCTCGCTGGCGACGAGCAGATTGCGCGTGTAATCCCGCCTGACATTGCCGCTGACGAGATCGGCGGAGGCCAACAGCTCGACCTCGCGCCCCTGCTGCATCACCATCAGCCGGTCGCACATATGGGTGACGACGGCGAGGTCGTGGCTGACCATGACGAAGGTGAGATTGCGCGCCGCGCGCACCTCCTCCAGAAGGTTCAGAACCTCGGCCTGCACCGAGGCATCGAGCGCCGAGGTCGGCTCGTCCAGCAGCAGGATCGACGGTTCGAGGATCAGGGCGCGCGCAATCGCCACGCGCTGGCGCTGGCCGCCCGAAAGCTGGTGCGAATAGCGGAAGCGGAAGCCGGAGCCGAGCCCCACCTCGTCCAGCGCCCGCACGATACGCGTTTCCGTATCGCTGAAACCATGGATCACCAGCGGCTCCAGCAACAGCCGGTCCACCGTCTGGCGCGGATGCAGGCAACCATACGGGTCCTGGAACACCATCTGCACCCGACGGTAGAATGCCTTGCTGCGCTTGCCGTCGAGCAGCTTGCCATCAACCTTGATGGTTCCCCCGCTGACGGGAGAAAGACCGGCAACAGCACGCAACAGCGTCGATTTGCCCGAACCGGATTCGCCGACCAGCCCGAAGGATTCGCCGGGCGCCACCGTCAGGCTCACCTCCTTCAGCGCCACGAAATCCTCGAAAGTGACGCTCAGCCGGTCGATTTCGAGAGCGGGTGTCGTCATAGCGCCCACTCCGGCCGACGGTCGAGGACGGGGAGGGGATGGCGGTCGTTGCCGATGCGCGGCATGCAGTTGAGCAGGCCCTGCGTATAGGGATGTTTTGCCTGCGCCAGCTGGCCGGCGGCAAGCTCCTCCACGATGCGTCCCGCATACATGACCAAAACGCGGTCGCAGAACGAGGACACCAGCCTCAGATCGTGCGAGATGAAGATCAGCCCCATGCCGCGCTCGGCCACCAGCCGGTTGAGAATGCCCAGCACTTCGAGCTGCACAGTGACATCGAGCGCCGAGGTCGGCTCGTCGGCGATCAGCAGTTCGGGGCCGGCCACCAGCATCATGGCGATCATGGCGCGCTGGCCCATGCCGCCCGACACTTCATGCGGATAGAGATCGAAGACGCGTTCGGGATCGCGGATCTGCACGGCGGCGAGCATGTCGAGCGCCCGCCTGCGCGCGGCGGACCGGCCGATCCGCTCATGGGTCCTGAGCGTCTCGATGATCTGGCGGCCGATGGTCATCACGGGATTGAGCGAATATTTCGGATCCTGGAGGATCATGGCGATGCGGTTGCCGCGCAGCGCGCGCCGTTCGGCTTTGGAGATATTGATGAGGTCGATGCCGCTGAATTCCAGTTTCCCCGCGCTGATCCGGCCGTGTTCCGCCGTCAGCCCCATGATGGCGCGCCCGGTCTGCGACTTGCCGGAACCGGATTCGCCCACGATGCCCAGCCGCTCGCGGCCGAGCGTGAACGATACCCCTCGCACCGCCTCGATCACACCCGTGCGGGTGGGGAAGGAAACGCGCAGGTCCTCGACTTCCAGCAGCGCGCTCACTGGCCGCTTCCTTTCGGATCGAGAGCGTCGCGCAACCCGTCGCCCAGCAGGTTGAAGCCGAGGCTGACGATCAGGATGGCGAAGCCCGGCATGGCGGCGACCCACCACTGGTCGAGGATGAAGCGCCGGCCCGACGCGATCATCGCCCCCCATTCCGGCAGCGGCGGCTGCGCGCCGAGGCCGAGGAAGCCGAGACCCGCGGCGGTGAGGATGATGCCCGCCATGTCGAGCGTCACCCGCACGATGAGCGAGGAGATGCAAAGCGGCATGATGTGACGCAGCACGATGCGCCATGGCGAGGCGCCCATCAGCCGCACCGCCGAGATGTAATCGGAATTGCGCACCGTCAGCGTCTCCGCCCGCGCGATGCGGGCATAGGGCGGCCATGAGGTGATGGCGATGGCGATGATGGCGTTGCCGATGCCGGGGCCGAGGGCGGCCACGAAAGCCAGCGCCAGAACCAGTTTCGGAAAGGCGAGGAAGATGTCGGTGATGCGCATCAGAACCGCATCGACCCAGCCGCCGGCATAGCCGGCGACCGTGCCGACCAGGAGGCCGATGGGCGCGGCGATGATCGCCACCAGCAGCACGACCTGCAAGGTCAGGCGCGAGCCGTAGATCAGCCGCGAGAGAATGTCGCGGCCCTGATCGTCGGTGCCGAGCCAGCGATCCGCGCCGGGCGCCAGCAGCCGCTTGCCGGCCAGATCGCCGGCATAGGGCGAATGCGGCGCCAGCAGGGGGGCGAAGACGGCCACCAGAACCAGCGCCAGAATGATCAGCATGCCAAGCACGGCAAGCCTGTTGGCCGTAAAACGCCGCCAGGTGACATAGGCGCGGCCGAGCCTTGCCTGAAGACGCGATTGCGGCCGGTCCGTCAGCAGCCATTCGCGGCGGGTCATTGCGGTTTCGCTCATCCTCGTCAGCTCCTCGTGCGGGGATCGAGCATGCGGTAGAGCACGTCGGACAGAAGGTTGATGGCGATGAACACCGAGCCGATGACGACGGTGCCGCCAAGCACGGCGTTCATGTCGGCGTTCTGAAGCGAATTGGTGATGTAGAGGCCAAGTCCCGGCCACGCAAAGACCGTCTCGGTCAGCACCGATCCCTCAAGCAGGCCGGCATAGGAAAGCGCGATCACCGTCACCAGCGGCACCGCCGCATTGCGCAGGGCATGCCCCCAGACGATGCGCGTTTCCGACAGGCCCTTGGCGCGCGCGGCGACGATATATTCCTGTTGCAGCTCGTTCAGCATGAAGGAGCGCGTCATGCGGCTGATATAGGCCATGGAGAAATAGCCAAGCAGCGAGGCCGGCAGGATCAGGTGTGAAACGATGTCGCGGAAAGCGGCCCAGTCGCGATTGATGATTGCGTCGATCAGGAAGAAGCCGGTGACCGGCGTAAACGTATATTCAAACACCACGTCCATGCGACCGGGACCGGATGTCCAGCCCAGCTTTGCATAGAACACCAGCAACCCCAGCAGCCCGAGCCAGAAGATCGGAACCGAGTAGCCGATCAGGCCGACGATGCGCACGAGCTGGTCGACAAGGCTGCCGCGCCTGACGGCGGCCAGAACGCCCAGCGGAATGCCGAAAGCGGCGCCGATGACGGTGCCGACGCTGGCCAGCTCCATCGTCGCCGGAAATACCCGGCGTATATCGGTCATCACCGGATTGGTGGTCAGCACCGACGTGCCGAAATCGCCACGCAGCACACCTTTCACATAGAGGATGAACTGCTGGTAATAGGGCAGGTTGAAGCCCATTTCCTGCCGCACGCGTTCCACCACATGCGCGGGCGCGCGGTCGCCGACGATGGCCAGAACCGGGTCGATCGGCACCACGCGGCCGATGAAGAAGGTGACCGCCAGCAGCCCGAGATAGGTGGTCAGAACGATCACCAGAAAACCGGCGACCGCCCTGAATATGGCCCAGGCGCGCCGGTTGGCGCGCCTGGCCGGCATTGGTGCGTCGGCTGCGTTCACCGGATCGATCCTGCCGGATCAGTCCTTGCTGACCGGGGCGAGCGGATTGGAATCGAAGCTCGGCCCCAGCCTGTAGCCCTTGACGTTGCCGCGCACGCCCGCGACCTCGATCTGCTGGAAGATCATGACGAAAGGACTGGTTTCCAGCGCTTCCTGCTGCAACTTCCGATAAAGTTCGGCGCGCTTTTCGTTGTCACGCTCCAGGAGGGCGGCCTTGACCTGTTCGGTCAGTTCCGGAATGTCCCACGCATTGCGCCATGCAAGCGACTTCACCGCTGCATCGTCGCTGTTGTCGGGGTTGGAGGTGAAGGCGTCGGCATTGGTGTTCGGGTCCCAGTAGTCCATGCCCCACTGGCCGATATAGAGGTCGTGGTTGCGGGCGCGGTACTTGGTCAGCGTCTGCTTGCCATCGCCGGGGATGATCTCGATCTTGATGCCGGCCTGCGCTGCCGTCTGCTGGAAGGATTCGGCAATGCCGGTCACCGGCTGGGTATTGCGCACGTCGAAGGTAACGGAGATGCCGTCCTTCAGGCCCGCCTTCTCCAGCAGCTCCCTGGCCTTGGCAACGTCGAGCTTATAGGGATTGGAGTCGAGCGCGCCGAGCACGCCCTTGACCTGATAGGTCTGGTGGATTTCGCCGATCCCCTTGATCAGCGTGGCGCCGATGGCGTCGTAATCGACCAGATATTTGAACGCCTCGCGCACCTCCGGCTTTGCCAGCGCCTCGTTCTTCTGATTGAGGCTGATATAGTAGACGGTGCCCTTCGGCGCGTCCGTCGTGGTCAGGTCGGCGTTTTTCTGAACGGCGTCGTAATCGCCGGGTTCGAGATTGCGGGCGACATCCACATCGCCGGCTTCAAGCATGAGCCGCTGCGTCGCGCTTTCCTTGACGTGGCGATAGATGACCCGGTTCAGCGCCGGCTTCTCGCCATAATAATTGTCGTTGCGCTCCAGAACCACGATCTCGTTGGCGCGCCAGTCGCGAATCCTGAACGGGCCGGAACCGGCATAATTCGTCTTCATCCAAGCATAGCCGAAGTCGGTGTCGTATTTGTAATCGTCGCTCGGTGTCTTGGCTTCGGCGTGTTCCATCACCAGCTTCTTGTCGAGCACCGCCCCCACCGTCGCGGTCAGGCAGTTGAGCACGAAGCTCGGCGCATAGGGCTTGTCGACGGTGAAGACGAAGGTGGTGTCGTCCGCGGCCTTTGCCGTTTCACTGACGTTATCGGCCGTCAGTCCGAACTGGGTCAGGATGAAGGCCGGGCTCTTGTCCAGCTTGACCACGCGCTCGAACGACCACGCCACGTCCTCGGCGGTGATCGGATTGCCGGAGGCGAATTTGATGCCGGGCTTCAGCTTGAAGGTGTAGGTGAGGCCGTCGTCGGAAATCTCCCAGCTCTCGGCGATGCCGGGCTTCACCCTGGTGGTGTCGTCGATATCGAGACGCACCAGCATGTCATAGGCGTTGCCGATGAATTCGGCCGGCGTCAGCTCGAAGGATTCGGCCGGATCGAGCGTGATCGTGTCGTCGATGGCCCATGCCTGGACCAGCGTATCGGCGGGCGTCGCCGCGAAAGCGGGAGCGGCGGCGCCGGAAACGAGCAGCAGCGAGAGAGCCGCGCCTGCAAGCAGCGGGCGCAAGCGCATATTGATTCTTGCCATGGCCATATGATTTTCCCCTTCATGACACGCTTTTGCTTCGCAAGCCGCTACACAATGGCGTCAGCCAGAATGTAGCGGATGCGATTTGCGAAATTCAATCATGTTATCACCGGCAAAGACAATACTCCACGACAGCCGTTTGCGTTGACCAAAGGCGAGAAGAACGGAAGGCGACGATATCCGTCCTTTCCGGGTGGGCACGGGCGCCGAATTCCGGCGAAAACCTATCTCGCCTGTTTCCGGAAGAGAGAAATCTGCCCCGACAGCCAGGCGCGAAAGTCCCGCACGCCGGGCTCGGCGGCCTTGTCGTGAGGCGAGACGAAATAATAGGCGCTGGCGCTTTCGACCGGCAGATCGAGCGCCTTGACGAGCTGGCCGCCCGAAAGCTCGCTGGCGATGAGAAAGGCCGGCATCAGCGCGACGCCGAGCCCGGCGCGGCAGGCCTGCGAGACGTTCATGAACTGTTCGAAGCGCATGCCCTCGCGATAATCGTCGGCTATGCCAAAATGTAAAAACCACAATTTCCACGCATGCGGGCGCGAAGCCATTTCCAGAAGCGGCACCTGGAGCAAGCTGGCCGGGTCCCTGATCCGATTTCGTTTCAGAAAGTCGGGGCTGCAGACCGGGATTACCTCTTCCCTCAGCAGAAGCTGGCAATCGCATCCCGGCCAGTCGCCCGTGCCCACATGGATGGCGGCGTCGAGCTGTTCCTTGTCGAAATCGAAACGGCCGATGCGGGTGGAGAAGCTGAGCGTCATTTCCGGATGGCTTTTCACGTAATCGGGAATCCGCGGCAGCAACCACCTTGTGCCGAATGTGGGCGGGATCGCCAGCCTGAGCGCGCTCGACGGCGTGTGCGCCATGGCTTCCAGAGAAAGCACGCGCAGACGTTCGATGATTTCGGCAACGCCCCTTGCATAGCGCTCTCCCGCGGGGGTGAGCGACACGCCCTTGTTGGTCCTGACGAAAAGCACCGCGCCAAGCTGGCCCTCCAGCGCGCCGATCTGGCGGCTGATGGCGCCGGGGGTCAGGTTCAGCGCTTCTGCGGCAGCCGAAAAACTGCCCAGTCGCGCCACCGCATCGAAGGCCGTCAGCGAAGCGGTCGAGGGGATGAGACGGCGCTGCATATTGCTCATCTGCTTTGCATAAAAGACAAAGCAAGGTGAGTAAATATGGCTTGCATCCTCGTCCGCGCAAAGCGAATGTCCTCGGCACAATCGAATCCATGTAAAAATCGGGAGTGCATATGAGCAAGTCGGCCTTCGTCTGGGACGATCCGTTTCTTCTTGAAGACCAGCTGACGGAAGAGGAGCGTCTGGTGCGCGACGGGGCGGCAGCCTTCGCCGCCGACAAGCTCGCTCCGCGCATCGAGGCGGCCTATATGGAGGAGACCACCGACCCGGCGATCTTCCGCGAGATGGGCGAGGCCGGCCTGCTCGGCGCCACCGTGTCGGAAGAATATGGCGGGCTCGGCGCCAACTACGTCACCTACGGGCTGATCGCGCGCGAGGTCGAGCGCATCGATTCCGGCTACCGCTCGATGATGAGCGTGCAGTCGTCGCTGGTCATGTTCCCGATCGACGCCTATGGCTCCGGGGAACAGCGGAAAAAATACCTGCCGAAGCTGGCTTCGGGCGAATGGATCGGCTGCTTCGGCCTGACCGAGCCGGATGCCGGCTCCGATCCGGGCGGCATGAAGACGCGGGCCGAGAAGATCGGCGGCGGCTGGCGCATTTCCGGCTCCAAGATGTGGATCTCGAATGCGCCGATCGCCGATGTGTTCGTGGTGTGGGCCAAGGTGAGGGGCGACGACGGCAAGGACGTCATCCGCGGCTTCGTGCTGGACAAGGGGCTGAAGGGCCTTTCAGCGCCGAAGATCGGCGGCAAGCTTTCGCTGCGCGCCTCGATCACCGGCGAGATCGTGATGGAAGGCGTGGAAGTGGGCGACGACGCGCTGCTGCCAAACGTGTCCGGCCTGAAGGGGCCGTTCGGCTGCCTCAACCGGGCGCGCTACGGCATCTCCTGGGGGGCGATGGGCGCGGCCGAGGATTGCTGGCACCGGGCGCGCCAGTACGGCCTCGACCGCAGGCAGTTCGGCAAGCCGCTGGCCGGCATGCAGCTCTATCAGAAGAAGCTCGCCGACATGCAGACCGAGATTTCGCTCGGCCTGCAAGCCTCGCTGCGGGTCGGGCGCCTGATGGACGAACACCGCTTCACGCCGGAGATGATTTCCATCGTCAAGCGCAACAATTGCGGCAAGGCCCTCGACATCGCCCGTCTTGCCCGCGACATGCATGGCGGCAACGGCATCCAGATCGGCTACCACGTCATGCGCCACGCGCAGAACCTTGAAACGGTCAACACCTATGAGGGCGCGCACGACGTTCATGCCCTCATCCTCGGCCGCGCGCAGACCGGCCTTCAGGCTTTCTTCTGAGCCGATCAGCAGGAACCGGCGGCGCATTCGGAAATCTAAAGCGCGTCTTTCAGATTCGCTCCCTGCGCTTCAAGTTCTTGTTTTTACACATGTCGCCCGAAACCGGTTTCCGCTTTCGGGCGACATGCTTTAATCCCGAATGCGCCGCCGGTTTTTTTCCGGATAAGATCAGTCCATATTTCGCGACGTCTCGGCCGCTCGTTCGAAATGGAGCATGAGCCGGGATTTCAGCTCGCCGCCGATACCCGACTTGTCGATCGCCCGCTCCATGCAGCGCAGCCACAGATCACGCATGTCCGGGCCGATCGGCACATGCTCGTGAATTTCCTTTAACCGCGAATGTCCGTGCTTTTGGACATAACGGCTCGGCCCGCCGAAGAAGCCGGAAAGATAATTGAACTGCTCTTCCCGGGAATGGGACACCCCGTGTCCCCTCAGATGCAGGAGATGCAGCTCATGGGCATCCTCGTCCTGCTCGATGATGTCGTAGAAGGTTTCGACGAGGGTGCGTACACCCTCTTCCTCGCCGAGTTCCCGGTAGAGCGTATGCAGTTTCGTTGTTGCGTTGTTCATCGATGCAACTCCTTTCGGCGCCGCAGGCGGGCATCGTGCAGCGCCGTGGCGCAGGCCATGCCAGAAGCCCGCCACGCTCCCGCCGGCGGCGTCTGCGCTTGCCGCAGCCGTCAGTCGGGCCCGAAACCCGGAGAAGTCGGCTGGCCGTCGTCATGTTTCGACAGCCATTCCACGGTCGTCGGGCGGTAACGCACGAGGCCTTTATATTCGGCCAGTTCGTCCGGCAGATCGCGCAGCACGCGATGGAAACGGCGCGCCCATTTCGGCGAGGTGACCAGTTCCTCCATCTTGATGAGGTAGCAGCGGATGGGGAAAAGCAGCGCGTTGGAGCGCGGCAGGCGGAAGAACATCTGCACCTCGACGCGCAGATGCACCTTGTGCCCGACATTTTCCGGCGTGACGGTTGTGCGGTCCGTACCCCATTTGTGATAGTTCTCCGGGCTGGTGTCGAGCCGCGGATTGATGGTCATCGTCCAGTTGAAGCGGCGCGCGGGCTGGCCCTGCTGTATGGCCATCAGGAACTTCAGCGCACGGTTGAAGACCCCCATTTCGTGGGCAAGCGGAACCGGCGAATGCCATTCGAAGAAATTCATGCCGATGTCGAAATCGAGCGACCAGTCGGCCTGCGTCGTCACCATGCCGGCATCCATCCACAAATTGCCGTCACGCTGGTCGAGAACGGCAAAGTCGCCCTGGCTCTGCCGCGTTATATATTCCAGCGGCCCATAGGGCAGCGTTGACGTATCGCCGAAGGTAAAACGGTCGTCGATGCCGAGGGGCCGGTTGATCCAGTGCCACTGGTCGCCGTCACGGGTCAGCGAGAAGAGGTCGGGATAGCTCTTCGCCTTCTCCGTCATGAGAAGTTCGAGCGTGTCCCATCCGGCAA
>JAZIHP010000109.1:0-10679 GCA_036678505.1 Alphaproteobacteria bacterium | reverse complement strand
GCCTGCGCCGCGCGCCAGGCGATCTGGGCGTTGGTGAGCTTCGTGGTCATGCGTATTCCACTCCCGCGCGGATCAGCGCTTCTTCCTGGGCCGGATTGCCAATTTCCACCACACGGTCGACGAAGATGCCGGGCGTCACCACATGTTCGGGCTCGATCTCGCCGGCTGGAACGATCTTCGCGGCCTGAACGATGGTGACGGCAGCCGCCGTCGCCATCAGCGGCGAGAAATTGCGGGCAGCCTTGCGGTAGGTGAGATTGCCGTGCGGATCGGCAAGCTCCGCCTTGATCAGCGCCACATCGGCTTTCAGCCAGCGCTCCTGTACATAGTTGCGGCCCTCGAATTCGGCGACGGGCTTGCCCTTGGCAAGGTCGGTTCCGTAGGTGGTGGGCGTGTAGAAGGCGGGAATGCCCGCGCCGCCTGCGCGGATGCGCTCGGCCAGCGTGCCCTGCGGCACCAGCTCCAGCTCGATCTCGCCGGCCAGATATTTTTCCGTAAACGCGCGCGGATCGGACGAGCGCGGGAAGGAACACACCATCTTCGCCACCATGCCTTCGTCGATCATGGCGGCGATGCCGATGCGGCCATTGCCGGCATTGTTGTTGATCACCGTCAGGTTCTTCGGACTGCCGGTGGCGCGAAACCGGTCGATGAGAGCGTGGATCAGCTCGATGGGTGCGCCCGCGCCGCCAAAACCGCCGATCATCACGGCCATGCCGTCCCTGATGCCGGCAACCGCTTCGGGAAGGCCGGCGACTGTCTTGTCCATGTCAGCATCCTTTCCGGACGGGCGGGAGATGGCCCGGTCCTGCTGGCAGCAAACTAGGCAGGCAGGACCTCTTCCGGCAATGGCATTTGTGCGATATGCTGCATTTGTTGACTTATCGCACAAATTGAAAGACCCGGCATGACCATTCAGGAGCGCGACATCATGGGCGGGCTGGCCAAGGGGCTGGCGGTGATCGAGACCTTCACGGCCGAGCGTCCGCGCCAGTCGATCGCGGAAGTCTCGGTCGCTTCGGGTCTCGACCGGGCAACGGCACGGCGCTGCCTGCTCACCCTCGCCCGTCAGGGCTATGCCGATTATGACGGCAAGTTCTTCACGCTGACCCCGCGCGTGTTGCGGCTGGGCACCGCCTGCCTCGCCACCATGCCCCTGCCCCAGCTCGTCCAGCCCCTGCTCGATGCGCTTTCCGAACAGCTGGGCGAAAGCTCTTCCGTCTCGATCCTCGACGGTCCCGACATCGTCTATGTGGCGCGGGCAGCACAGAAGAAGGTGATGTCGATTGCCCTGATGCCGGGCTCGCGGCTGCCCGCCTATTGCACCTCGATGGGGCGGGTGCTGCTTGCGGCCCTGCCCGCTGATGAGGCGCGCAGGCTGCTTGCGTCAGCGAACCTGCCCGCCCGCACCCCGCACACGCTGACCGGCCCCGAAGCGATACTGGCCGAACTGAGCCGCGTGAAAAGTCAGGGCTACGCACTGATCGATCAGGAAGTGGAATCAGGGCTGCGCTCTATCGCCGTGCCATTGTTCAACACGCACGGGGCCGTGGTCGCAGCAGTCAATATCGGCGTTCCGGCCACGCAGGTTGGCGTGGAAGAACTCGTTCCATTGTATTTCGAAGCGCTGCGCGGCCTTCAATCGAACCTGCGCGCGGTTCTGAGATAAAGCGTGTCGCGATCTTTCAGATCCGCTCCCTGCGCTTCAAGTTCTTGTTTTTGCGCATGTCGTTGCCCCGAACCGGTTCCCGCTTTCGGGCGACATGCTTTAGAAAGAGGCTCCCTCGCCAGAGCATTTCTGCTTTGCATTTCTGCTTTTCTGCGAAGCGCAAAACCGCTTCAACCCCATTTTTTTTGCAATTCCGGACACGAAATCAGGTCGCACTTTTGCCGGACCAGAGCCGTTCATGGTTTCACGGAATCGCCGAACGGCTCCAGGTCTTTGTCTTGTCGCGTTTGCGAACCGGAAAAATGTTTCCACTTTTCCTGGAAACGCTCTCATGCTGCCGATCAACCAGGATCGCCGCCACTGACCGGCAAGGTGATCCCGGTAATGTAGGACGCCTCGTCCGAGGCCAGAAAAAGAATTGCGCCGGCCTGTTCATCCAGGGTGCCATAGCGTTTCATCAGGCTGGACTGGACGGTCTGGTCCACAATGGTCCGATACCAGTCCTGTCGCTGATCCTCGGCGGCGTTCGGATTTCGGGGAACCGTTCGCGGCGGGGCATCGGTGCCGCCGGGCGCTGTCGCCACCACCCGGATGCCGCGTTCGGCGACCTCCCATGCAAGGCTGGCGGTGATCGCATTCACGCCCCCCTTCGCCGCCGCATAGGGAACACGATTCAGGCTGCGCGTGGCTATGGAACTGACATTCACGATGACGCCAGCTTTCGCAGGGAGCATATGGTCCAGCGCCGCGCGGCAGCAATAAAGCGTCGGAAACAGAGACCGCTGTATTTCGGCGTCGATCTGTTCGGGCTCATAATGCTCGAAGGGCTTTGCCCAGATCGTCCCCCCGACATTGTTCACCAGAATATCTATGCCGCCCAATCGTTCCGCTGCAAAGGCGAGAGCGCCCTTGCAACCTTCCCAGGTCTCAAGATTGCCCGAGAAGCCCTCAGAAACGCCCCCTTCGGCCCGGATGGCCGCCACGACATCGTCGCGCGCATCCGAACGGTCGACGACAATCACACTGGCGCCTTCGCCGGCCATGCGTTCCGCGACACGGCGACCGATCCCTTGTGCGGAACCGGTCACCACTGCACGTTTACCCTCAAAACGCCGCATCTTCTGTCTCCGCGCAGGAGGAGCTCCCGCCCACCTGCAAAGTTTCCTCAATTTTCCGGACCGCAGGACGCCGCCGCCGGTTTACCGCCGACCACTCAGCCGCCGGAAAATCCCGGCTCCGAGCTCACCGCCAGGGTGCGGCTTTCATACAGGGCTTCTTCAGCCTCGGGTGAAATTCCGTTGCGCTTTTGCCAGGACGCCAGCCATGCGACGAGGAAGGGCATTGTAAATGCGGTGCAGACAACGGCCGCAGCGACCTGAGCCGTCGCAATGCCCTGAATCGGCGCCAGCGAAGGGTCGATCATGGCAATGGCGGCAGGTGTGGCGATTGCATTGCCGGCCGTGCTCCCCTCGGCGGCGCCGGCGATCAGGTTCCGGGTCGGCTTCGGATGAGCGCGCAGCACGTGCCAGATATAGAGGCAAAGCACCGCGGCGCCGCCAGAGAAGACGACCGTGGCGAGACCGAGAAGAATGCCAACGGCGCCGGAGCCGAGAAGCACGCCGAAATTGATGCCGGCGCCGATCGCAAAGGCGGCGAACGGGATGATCAGCTTCTCGCCGGGAGCCAGGAAGGTGCGCGCCGTCGGGCTGGTGTTGCCCAGAATGAAGCCGAAGATCATCGGGAAGATCGCCGAGAACAAGGCCATGGCCGGGAACTCCGCCAGTCCCGCCGCGCCCAGCGCGATCATGGTGAGGAAGGGTCCGTCGTTGATCGACAGGATAGAGATCGCGCCCTTGTCGCTCTTGTTGCCGAACTGGCTGGTCAAGGCGACATAGAGCGAACCGTTCGAGTTGGACATGGCCGCGATGATGGCCAGCGGCAATAGACCCCAAAGGGTGCCGCTGGGCATCAGGAAAGCCACGGAAAGCCCGGTGGCGACAGCAATCCCGTACTTGGCGAGCAGAAGAACTATGCCCTTTTCGACGGCGGGGACGGCAGCCTTGACGTCGATCTGCGATCCCACGCACACAAAGAAGAGGCCGATCAAAACGGGGGTGCCGCTCTTGAAGAGCGCCGTGGTGAAACTGCCTATTTCAAGCGCCTGGGGTGCGAAGGTCGCGACCACTGCGCCCATGAAAAGGGGCACGATCATCAGCGCTCCCGGTATGCGTGCGAGATATTTCAGAAATGCTTCCATGTGTGTGCTTCCTCCCGATAGCGATACGGACCCGGCGGGCTTCGCGGCAGCGAGCCCCGGAACCATCCCTGCACCGGGCGAGGTGCGGGAAGCTTCTGAAGCCGGCAGGCCCAAATCAAGAAAATTCAGCGCGCTGCGGCGCCCTCTCAAAAACAGATCGCCTCATGACCCGTCCCCGATCGCCACCTTGGAAAAATCGGCAAAATTCGTCAATTTCAACGCGGGTATCAGCCAATACTCGGATACCGCGGCACGATCAACGCGAACGCCCCACCCGGCCGCCATCCCTTCCAGGCCGCAGCAACCGGGAGTTGAATGCCTGAAGCCGGCATGCCGCGGCAGGATCGCCGGCCGGCTGGATGGCGGCCCCCGAACATGGAACCATGCCCTTTGGGCATGGCTGCGCGGTATCGCTTCAGACCTGCCGAGTATTGGACAATCGACCGCGCCGCGCCGAAACTCGGGGCCTTGATTGCCTTGAAGAACTGGACGCGACGTGACCACGATAGATTATATCGAAAGCATCATCATCGACGTGCCGACCGTGCGCGGTCACGTATTGTCGATGACGACGATGAGAACCCAATCCGTCGTTCTCGTGCATGTCCGTTTCTCGGACGGATCGGAAGGCTGGGGGG
Source organism: Alphaproteobacteria bacterium (assembly GCA_036678505.1). Taxonomy (GTDB): domain Bacteria; phylum Pseudomonadota; class Alphaproteobacteria; order Rhizobiales; family Rhizobiaceae; genus Mesorhizobium. The sequence goes on along the minus strand of JAZIHP010000109.1, from coordinate 6,115 downwards.
AAGGCGCTTCGATCGGCGGCCTCTCTTACGGCCCCGAAAGCGTGGAAAGCATCAAGCTGGCCGTCGACAGCTACATAGCGCCGGTGCTGCTGGGAAAGGACGCCGACCGTATCGCGGCGGCCGCCGGCCTGATGGCGCGCGCGGTGAAGGGCAATCATGCCGCCCGCGCGGCCATGGAAACAGCCTTGTGGGACGGCCTTGCCCGCCGCCTCGGCACATCCGTGGCGCAGCTTTTCGGCGGCCGCATCCATGAGCGGCTGCCGGTGGCCTGGACGCTCGCTTCCGGCAACAGCGAGACCGACATTGCCGAGGCCGAGCAGATGCTTTCCGAGCGCCGCCATCGCGATTTCAAGCTCAAGATCGGCAAGCGCAAGGTTAAGGACGATCTCGCCCATGTCGCTTCCATCGCCCGCGCCGTCGGCGACCGCGGAACCATCCGCGTCGACGTCAACCAGGCCTGGAGCCTGACCGAGGCCCGCTATGGCGTGAAGGGCTTGCAGGAGATCGGCTGCGTTCTGGTCGAGCAGCCGGTGCCGCGCGAACGTCTGGACGGGTTGCGCGCGCTCACGCAGGGCTACGAGATCGCCATCATGGCCGACGAAGTGCTGCAAGGCCCGGCGGACGCCATGCGCGTCGCCTGCGAGCGCGCCGCCGATGTGTTCGCCGTCAAGGTGTGCCAGTCCGGCGGGCTCATTCCGGCAGCCGAGGTCATCGCCATTGCGCGCGCCGCCGGCATCGGCCTCTATGGCGGAACCATGCTGGAAAGCGGGCTCGGAACCGCCGCCGCCGTGCAGCTCTTCTCCACCGTGCCGGAACTGGCGTGGGGCACGGAACTGTTCGGCCCGCTGCTTCTGACCGAGGAAATCCTCGCCGAACCGCTGGACTATCGCGACTTCTCCGTCGCCGTGCCCACCGGACCCGGCATCGGCACCAGGCCCGACCCCGACAAGGTGAAATTCTACCGCCGCGACCGCAGCGACGGCCTGCGCGCGGTCGGCGCGCCCTGATCAGACCACCTTGCGCGCCACCTTCTGCGCCAGCGTCACGAAATTGTGGACGTGGATGCCCTGTTCGTCGATGCGGTGATTGACGGAAATGCCGGTGCGAACCGTCAGGCCCGCAATCTCGTGATAGCGCACGCCATGACGCTGCGCCGTGCCGACGGAGGCCGGCACCAGCGACACCCCCTCGCCCACCGAAACCAGCGCGATCGCGGTCTGGAAATCCATGGTGAAGACCCGGCGTGAAATGTCGGCGCCCACGCTTTCGCAGGCTTCGATGACCACATCGGCGAAGGAAGGACGCGGATATTCCGGGTAGAGAATGTAGGAAACGCCCCCAAGCTCCGGCAGCGAAACCGGGGCGGAGGAAGCGATCAGCGCATCGGGTGCGGCCAGCGCCAGCGGCTCGTCGATCAGCTTGCGGGTGACGATCTCGCTGTCGTTGAGCGCCGGGCGCGCGATGGCGATGTCGATGTCGCGCCTGATCAGCGAGCGCTGGAGCTGGGCGTTGTTCATCGGCACCAGCGACAGGACCACCTCCGGCCATGAAGCGCGGAACGACTTCAGGATCGTCGGCAACATGCCGTAGGTGGCCGAGCCGACGAAGCCGATGCGCAAGCGCCCCTCCGCCCCCTGCCCGATTCGCCTGATCTCCAGCCTGATGTCGCCCAGTTCCGCCAGCAGCGCCGAGCCGCGCTCGTAGAAGCGCTGGCCCGCCTGCGTCAATGAAATGGCGTTGCGCCCGCGATTGATGAGCTGGGCGCCGAGATCGGCCTCGATCTGCTGGATCTGGCGCGAGAGCGGCGGCTGCGCCATGCCCAGCCGTTCGGCGGCGCGGCCGAAATGCAGCTCCTCGGCAAGGGCGATGAAATATTCGATCTGCTTCAGGTTCATGTGTGCGCTCCCTGCGTTCCAAGCTGACGAAATGCCGCGCGCATGGCAAGCCGCGCGTCAGGGCCGGCCCAACGCAAAATGCCGCGCCTTTTGGAGGGGCGCGGCATTCATGCTCCTGGGAAGATGAAGCTTATTCGGCTGCCAGTCTCTGCGCTTCAGCCTGCGGCCGCAGCGTGAAGTCGAAGCGGACATAGAGGTCGGTATCGTCGCCCGGCCGGCCCTTCTGGAACTTCGCGACAAGGCTGTTCTTGACCGCGAACACCGAGTCTTCGTCCAGCCACGGGCTGTCGGCGTCGAAGACCTGGCTGACCAGCGTGCGATAGCCATCCTTGGCGAGGATGAAGTGGAGGTGTCCCGGCCGGTTGGGGTGATGGCCCATATAGCGGATCAGTTCGCCGGCGGTCTCGTTGTCGGGGATCGGATAAGGCACGGGGCGCACGGCGCGCAGAACGAAATGGCCGTCCCCGTCGGTTTCGAAACGGCCGCGCAGATTGTATTCGGGCTGGTCCGGATCGTGGTTCTCGTAAAGACCGTTGGGCGCGTCTTCCCAGATGTCGAGCGTCACGCCAGCCAGCGGCTTGCCTTCGGTGTCGGTCACATAGCCTTCGACGAGCACGGTTTCCTCATCGTCGAAATGCTTCTGCACGGTCGACGCGCCCTTGGGCAGAACCGGCGGGTTCTCGCGGTAGAACGGCCCGAGCACGGTGGATTCGCTCTCGCTGCCATCGATGGGGTTCGACAGCATGTCGACCAGAACCTCGACGCCCAGGATATCGCCGAGCAGAATGAACTCCTGGCGCTTGTCGTCGCATATCTTGCCGGCGCGGGCGAGATAGTTGCAGGCTTCGAGGAATTCGTGATGCTGGAGCTTCACATCGCGGCAGAAGCCGTGCAGATGCGTAAGAAGCGAGGTCATGATCTCGCGCTGGCGCGGCGAGATTTCGCCGTGCCTGCCAAGCGAATCGATAACGGCGTCGGTGACTGTGTCGATGGTTACGTTGCGCATGCCTGTCCTCCCGGGTTTGCGATGGCGGGCGCTGCCTGCCTGATGTATCTTTCCAACTATTCACGCCTCCCCCGACCCCGCCAATGCACCGTCCGGTATCGCCCGATACCCCGTCCCTCCTCATTGCCGGAGGCTGGCCGCATGCCGGTATCGGGACATACCCCGACCGGCATTGCCAGCGGGGCGCGGCTGCTCTTGATGGAACGGTGCCGCATTGCTTTCGGGCAGGCCGATGCGACTCGAAGGACGATACATGATGCTTGAAACCTTGTTGAAAATGCAGCAGCGCCACAACGCTTCGCCCCATCTCCTGCGCCTTGGGCGGCTGTTTTGCGAAACGGTGCTGATCGAGGTCGGGGACCAGTCGTTCTATTTGCAGTTCCGCGACGGCGAACTCATGTCGGTCACGCCCGGCCCCTCCGCGAAGACGCCGTGGCGTTTTGCGCTGCGCACCGACAGGCAGGCGCTCGAAGCTTTCTGGGAGCCTCTGCCAGCACCCGGCTTTCATGACCTGTTCGGGCTGGTGAAGATCGGCCGCGGCCGCATCGACGGCGATATTCTGGCGCTGGTGAAGAACCTGCGCTTCTTCAAGGAGTTCATGGCGCTCGGCCGCCCGGCAGCGAGCGGGGAGCAGCAGGCATGAGTTTCGAGCCAATCGCCGGACGCTACATAAACATCGCCGTCGCCGGGCGCGCGCAGCGCATCTATGTGGAGATGGCCGGCGAGGGCATTCCGGTCCTGTGCCTGCACACGGCCGGCGCCGACACGCGCCAGTGGCGGCATATCCTCAACGATGCGGAGCTTGCCGCCGGGCACCGCTTCTTCGCCTTCGACATGCCGTGGCACGGAAAATCGCTGCCGCCGCAAGGCTTCGAGACGGAGGAATATCTGCTTACCACCGAGACCTACATCGAGACCGTTCTGGCGGTTGCAGACGCGCTTGCGCTGGAGAAGCCCATTCTCGCCGGCTGCTCGATGGGCGGGCGCATCGCGCTTCAGATTGCTGCGCTTCATCCCGGACGCTTTTCGGGCTTCATCGCCATCGAAGCCTCGGATTTCCAGCCGGCCTGGTACGATATCGACTGGTTCCACCGGCCCGACGCCCATGGCGGCGAAATGGGAGCGGCGCTGGTCTCCACCAATATCTCGCCCCACGCGCCGCCGGCAGACCGCTGGGCGACGCTGTGGATGTTCATGCAATCCGGCCCCGGCGTGTTCCGTGGCGATCTTTCCTTCTACACGAAGGACGCCAGCCTGATCGACCGCCTCGGCATGATCGACACCGGCCGCACGCCAGTCCATCTGCTGGTGGGAGCCTATGACCTGACCTGCACGCCGCAGGACGCAAAACGCACCGCCGACGCCATTGCCGGCGCGACGCTGACCCTCATGCCGGAACTGGGTCATTTTCCCATGTCGGAGCATCCACAGGCGTTCCGGCGCTATTTCGCCGACGCGCTGAAGCGGATGGGCTGAGCGGCGGGCTCAAGCGTTTCCAGGAAAAGTAGAAACGCTTTTCCGGTTCGCAAACGCGGCGAGACAAAGACCTGGAGCCGTTCGGCTATCCCGCGAAACCAGGAACGGCTCCAAGCCTTCCCGGCCGATCGGCCCATGCCTTGCGGTTGCTTCAGGACATTCATGCGGCTTCAGGACATTCAAACGGGGGAGAAATACCGTTTCCGAGGTCACGCTTGCGCATCCGCCTCGACCGCGGTGAGGACAAGCGGAATTCGGGCGCGGGCTTTTCAGCAAGCCCGCGCCCGTCGCCAATCAGGCGAAGTGGTAGCGGTCGCGGCTGCGCATGCCGAACAGGCCTGCGAAGGATGCGACGGCAGCGCCCAGAAGCGAGGCAAGGAAGCCCCAAAGCGCTGCGCCGGAGGCGGCGGAAGCGGCGGCATCCGCCTGACGGCGGGCTTCCGCTTCCATCGCGTCGAGGCGCTGGCGGGCCTTGGCCAGCGTCTGCTCGGCCTGATCGAGGCGGGTGGCGCTGGCATCGCGCGCCCTGGCGTAGGTTGCCATGGCCTTGTCGGCAGCCTGCCCGGCTTCCTCGCGGGTCATGCCGTTGTTGACCAGCCCGGTCACCACGTCATCGCGGTTGATGTCGCCGGCAACGGAATCGATCCGCTCCTTGAGTTTCTTGCCAAGGTCCCCGGCAATGCGGTCAAAGTCGCCGGGATTGAAGGCAAGCTCGCGCGCCGCGCCGGTTACGTCATCGCGCGCGCCTTGCAGCACCGGTTCGAGGTTCTCGGGCTGCAAGGCCTCGATCTGGGTGTTGCGAAGCTGGCTGCGCAGGTCGCGACGGGTCTGATCGAAATCGAATTCCCCGATCAGCCTGTCATCGACGGCGCTTGCGAGGGCAGAGGCGGCATCACCGGCGGCAGCGCCCGCCGAACCGGCCGCGCTGCCGACCGCCGAGGCGACCGAGCCGACGGCCGAGGCCGTGGTGTGCGCAGCCCCCGAAATCGCCAGGACGCTGAGCATGATCGCCACCAGCATGGAAACGGCCCATGTCAGGAAGCCGTGGGTGAAGCCGGCCCGCCCGGCCAGCCGCCCGGCGACGAACCCGCCGGCCGCGAGGCTGATCAGAACCGCCACGGCCGAGGAAAAGCCTACGGCAGCGCCGATACCCTCAAGCGGATTGCGCGCCTGCGCATCCACCATGCCAAGCCCGAGCGAAGTGGTGAGCATGGAAAGCAGGATGGACACCGCAAGCACGGTGACCGCACCCGCAATGATCGCCCCCCACGAAGCCACGCGCGCGTGCTCATGGGTCGTCGTTACTTCTATCATGTCTGAACTCCACCAGATGTTGCCTTGAGGTGGCTGAACAACCATGACGTGGAAAGGTTCCGGCACGCCGCGTTTACGTTGCGGAAAAAAGCAGAAACGCTCCGGAACCGTTCAGGGCTTTACGGGACCGCCGGGCGGCTCAAGGTCTTTGCTTTGTCGCGTTTCCGAACCGGAAAAGTGATTTCACTTGTCCTGGAAACGCTCCGGAACCGTTCAGGGCTTTACGGGACCGCCGGGCGGCTCAAGGTCTTTGCTTTGTCGCGTTTCCGAACCGGAAAAGTGATTTCACTTGTCCTGGAAACGCTCCGGAACCGTTCAGGGCTTTACGGGACCGCCGGGCGGCTCAAGGTCTTTGCTTTGTCGCGTTTCCGAACCGGAAAAGTGATTTCACTTGTCCTGGAAACGCTCCGGAACCGTTCAGGGC
>JAZIHP010000108.1:0-11309 GCA_036678505.1 Alphaproteobacteria bacterium | reverse complement strand
CCTGAAAACCCAGCTCAAGGGCTATCTCGAACGTCTGGTGCGCCCGGTCGAAATCACCGCCTATGCGGGTGAGGATGCGAAGTCGCGCGACCTGCTGCAACTTCTCGAACAGATCCGCCAGCAGTCGGACAGGATCACCGTGCGGCGCGGCGACGTGGCCGGCCAGCGCGTTCCCTCCTTCGCGCTCACGTCGCCGGGCGAAGACATCCACCTTGCCTTCGCCGGCATTCCGCTCGGCCATGAATTCACCTCGCTGGTGCTGGCGCTGTTGCAGGTCGGCGGCTATCCGCCCAAGGTCGAGCAGGCGCTGATCGACCAGATCCGCGCGCTGAAGGGCGTTTTCCGCTTCGAGACCTATTTCTCGCTGTCGTGCCAGAACTGCCCCGACGTGGTGCAGGCGCTCAACCTCATGGCCGTGCTCAATCCGGGCATCCAGCATGTCGCCATTGATGGCGCGCTGTTCCAGTCGGAAGTGTCCGAGCGGCAGGTGATGTCGGTTCCGACCGTCTTCCTCAATGGCGAAAATTTTGGCGCCGGCCGCATGGGCGCCGAGGAGATTCTGGCCAGGATCGACACCGGGGCGGCCGATCGCGCCATCGCGACCATCAATGCGCAGGCCCCCTTCCAGGTGCTGATCGTCGGCGGCGGCCCGGCCGGTGCTGCGGCGGCCGTCTATGCCGCGCGCAAGGGCATCCGCACCGGCGTGGTGGCCGAGCGCTTCGGCGGGCAGGTGCTGGACACCATGTCGATCGAGAACCTGATTTCCGTGCCCCGCACCGAAGGGCCGAAGCTGGCCCGCGCGCTGGAAGCGCATGTGCGCGAATATGATGCCGAGATCATCAACGGCCAGCAGGCGACGAAGCTGGAGCAGGTGGCGGGCGGCTTCAGGGTCGTGCTGGCCTCGGGCGCTTCGCTGACCGGCGCCTCGGTGGTGCTGTCCACCGGCGCGCGCTGGCGGCGCATGGGCGTTCCGGGCGAACAGGATTACATCAACAAGGGCGTGGCCTTCTGCCCGCATTGCGACGGCCCCCTGTTCAAGGGCAAGCGCGTGGCCGTGATCGGCGGCGGCAATTCCGGCGTCGAGGCCGCGATCGACCTCGCCGGCCTGGTCGGCCACGTCACGCTGCTCGAATTCGACAAGGCGCTGCGCGCCGACGAGGTGTTGCAGCGCAAGCTCAAAAGCCTGCCCAACGTCACCATCATCGCCTCGGCGCGCACGACGGAAGTGAAGGGCGACGGCAAGCGCGTCACCGCCATCGCTTACGAAGACCGCACCAGCGGCGAAATCCGCGACATAGCGCTGGAAGGCGTGTTCGTGCAGATCGGCCTCGTGCCCAACACCGAATGGCTGAAGGGCACGCTCTCGCTCGACGCGCGCGGCGAGATCGTCGTCGACGACCACGGCCAGACCTCGATTCCCGGCGTGTTCGCCGCCGGCGACTGCACGACCGCGCCCTACAAGCAGATCGTCATCGCCATGGGCGAGGGGGCGCGCGCTTCGCTCGCTGCCTTCGACTACCTGATCCGCCTGCCCGCGGAAGAGCGGGCGGCCTGAGAACGGCCAGCAGGGGGCCTGGCAGGCGATGAACCTGCGCGAGCTGGAATATCTCGTTGCGCTGGCCGACCAGCGCAACTTCCACCGCGCCGCCGGGGCCTGCGGCGTCAGCCAGCCGACGCTGTCGATGCAGATTCGCAAGCTGGAGCAGGAACTGGGCGTGACGCTGTTCGAGCGCGCGCCGCGCCGGCTGATCCTCACCCAGGCGGGCGAAGCCGCCGTGCGCCGCGCCCGCACCGTGCTGGACGAGGTGGCGCAGTTGCGCAACGAGGCGGCGCGCCATTCCGCTGGCGCCACGCGCAGGTTGCATCTGGGCGTCTTTCCAACGCTCGGGCCCTATCTTCTGCCGCATGTGGTGCCGCGCTTCATGCAGGGCTTTCCCGCCACCGAAATCCTGCTGACGGAGGAAAAGAGCAACGTCCTGCTGCGCCGCCTGATCGACGGCCAGATCGACGCGGTGCTGCTGGCGATGCCGGTGGAGGATGCGCATGTGACCGGGAAAAAACTGTTCAGCGAACCCTTCCGGCTGGCCGTGCCCGCCGGCCATGCGCTTGCCGGCGGCAGGCTGGCCCCTGTCGATGCGCTCGCCAGCCAGAACCTGATGCTTCTGGAAGAAGGCCATTGCCTGCGCGATCAGGCGCTTGCGCTGTGCCGCCGCTACGGCGCGCGCGAATATGACGATTTTCGCGGCACCAGCCTGGAAACCCTGCGCCAGATGGTGATCGCCGGCATGGGGATGACGCTGCTGCCGCAACTGGCCTGTACCGGCCATGCCGCCTCGAAGGACATGGCGCTGCTGCCTCTGGAATCGGACGACTTCCAGCGCGACATCGGCCTGTTCTGGCGCAAGACCAGCAGCGCCGCCGACCTCATGGAGGAGCTGGCGGCCATGATCGCCACGGTCGCCGGCCAACTTATCGGGCAGGCCGCCGCGAAGGCCGCATGACGACGCCGGCAGCCGGTGCGACAGGGCCGCCCCCGTCGCCCGCCCGCCGCGGCGACGACATTTGTATTGGACGCGGCGGGCGGGCTGCGGATAGATTTCCCGCCAGTTTTTGAAAACCGGAGTTTCCGATGTCGCAAGTTGCCAACCGATGGACGTGGTATAATGATAAATGGCACGAAGGAGACGTGCGCATTCTCGGCGCCGGCTCGCACGCGACATGGCTGGGCTCGCTGGTGTTCGATGGCGCGCGCCGCTTCGAAGGCGTGATGCCCGATCTCGACCTGCACTCAGAACGCGTCAACGCCTCCGCCCGGGCGCTCGGCCTGCAACCGACGCTGAGCGCGGAACGGATCATGGAACTGGTGCATGAGGGGCTGAAGCATTTCGCCGCCGATGCCGCCATCTACATCCGGCCGATGTACTGGGCCGAGGAGGGCGATGCCAGCGTGGTGGCGCTCGACCCCGCCTCCACCGCCTTTGCTCTGTGCCTGGAAGAGCGGCCGATGGCCGAGCCCGGCGGCTTCACCATCACCACCACCACCTTCCGCCGCCCGACCATGGAAACCATGCCGGTCAACGCCAAGGCGGCCTGCCTCTATCCCAACAATGGCCGCATGCTGGCGCAGGCGCGCGCCGCCGGCTTCGGCAATGCGCTGGCCTGCGACACGCTCGGCAATGTGGCGGAACTCGCCACCTCCAACGTGTTCATGGCGCGCGGCGGCGAGGTGTTCACGCCGGTTCCCAACGGCACCTTCCTCGACGGCATCACCCGCCAGCGCGTCATCCGCCTGCTGCGCGACGCCGGCGTCACCGTCCATGAAAAGACGCTGAGCGTGGAGGATTTCCGCAAGGCCGACGAAATCTTCTCCAGCGGCAACATCACCAAGGTGATGCCGGTTCTGGGCTTCGACGACCGCAAGCTGGACTACGGCCCCTTCGCCCGCAAGGCGCGCCAGCTCTACTGGGACTGGGCGCACGCCTGACGCCGCCGCGCGCCGGCTGGCCAGAGCATGCCGCCCGAAAGCGGGAACCGGTTTCGGGCGACATGCGTGAAAACAGGAACTTGAAGCGCGGGGAGCGAACCTGAAAGATCGCGACACGCTTTAGAGCCGTTCAGGGCTTCACGGAATCGCCGAACGGCTCCAGGTCCTTGTTTTATCGCGTTTGCGAACCGGAAAAGCGTTTCCGCTTTGCCTGGAAACGCTCCAGGGCGGCCCGCCAGCGCCCGCACGAAGGATCGAAAGCGAACCCGGCGGAGAGCCCGGCTCGACGTTCGGGCTGGCGGCGAAGGCGGACCGGCTTCAATTCCGCATGTGCGGCCCGCATGCTGCCATCGTCGGATTTGCAACCGGCCCGGCTGGAGGCTACACTTGAAAAAGGGTCAGTGACGGCCCTTCAGGCAAGGCCGGGCAGGGTGGAGATGCCCGGTGAGGAACATGCCTGAAAACGATGCGCCGATGCGTGACCCCTGAACAGCGCGAGGCGTTTTGCGAGGCAGAGGAAGCCGCCCGGGAGGAGCCGATGGGTGCATCCGTAACCGCTCAGCATGCCACAAGAATTCACGCCGCGATCGAATCCGACGCCGCCGCGAAATCGGCGCTGGTCGCCTCGTGGCGGCGCTCGTCGTCGCTGCACAAGCTCGATCCGGCCGAGCGCAGGGCCCCGCAACGGGTCACGGATCATGAACTCGACCAGGCCCGTCAGCGTGTCGGTCTGCTGCTGCGCGCCGCGCAGGCGAGCCTCGACCGGCTTTATCTGGCGGTGGGCGGCATCGGCTGCTGCGTGCTGCTGGCCGACCGCGACGGCGTGCCGATCGAGCGGCGCGGCGCGGCCGCCGATGACGAGACGTTCGAGCATTGGGGGCTGTGGACGGGAACCGTCTGGAGCGAGGAAAGCGAAGGCACCAACGGCATCGGAACCTGTCTCGTGGAACGGCGCGCGCTGACCATTCACCGCGACCAGCATTTCTATTCGAAGAACACGCTTTTATCGTGCACCACCGCGCCGATCTACGACCACGAGGGCGACCTCGCCGCCGCGCTCGACGTCTCGTCGTGCCGGGCGGACCTGACCGGGAGTTTCGTTCAGCTGATCGCCATCGCCCTCGGTGACGCGGTGCGCAGGATCGAGGCGGAAAATTTCCGGCTCGCCTATCCGCAGGCCCGCATCGTGGTGGCGCCGACGCCCGATCAGACGCCGGGGGCGCTGCTGGCGGTCGACCGCGACGACCTGATCGTCGGCGCGACCCGCTCGGCCCGCATCGCCTATGGCCTGACGGCCGAAGCGCTGGCCCGGCCGCTGCCCGCGGCCGACCTGCTCGGCGGCGAAACCGGCTTTTCCGACGATCTGCGGCAGGCGGAGCGCATGGTGCTGGAGCGCGCGCTGATCCGCTCCGGCGGCAATGTGACGGCGGCGGCGCGCGCGCTCGGCATGTCGCGCGCCACGCTGCACCGCAAGCTCGGCAGGTTCGGCCTGCGCGGTGCGAACTGAACGGCATTCCCGTACCGGCCGGTATTCCTGCACTGGCCCCGAATACACTGGCCCGCATCGATCGGCCCCGAATTGACCGGCCCCGCATTTCGTACCGCAGACTGTCGCAAGGCTGAGACAGTTTGCCCGAAGCATCCGGCCCGGACGGGCTGACAGGAGAACGAGACAGGGAAACACTTCATTTCGACGCGCCGCATGAGGCGGTGCGGTTTTCTGGGAGGAAGACATGAACAAGGTGGAATTTCATCGAACCGCCAAATCCCCGTTTGCCAAGCGCTACGACAACTTCATCGGCGGCCAATACGTACCCTCCAAATCCGGCAAGACCTTCGAAAACACCTCGCCGGTGAATGGACAGGTGCTGTGCGAGATCGCCCGCTCGGAAGCGGCCGATGTGGAGGCGGCGCTGGACGCGGCCCATGCCGCGCGCGAAAAATGGGGCCGCACGAGCGCCGCCGAGCGCGCGCTTCTGCTCAACCGCATCGCCGACAGGATGGAGGAAAACCTCTCCCTGCTGGCGCTTGCGGAAACCTGGGACAACGGCAAGCCGATCCGTGAAACGACGGCCGCCGACATTCCGCTGGCCATCGATCACTTCCGCTATTTCGCCGGCGCGGTGCGCGCGCAGGAAGGCGGCATTTCCGAGATCGACCACGACACCGTGGCCTATCACTTCCATGAACCGCTCGGCGTGGTCGGGCAGATCATTCCGTGGAACTTTCCCATCCTGATGGCGGTGTGGAAGCTCGCCCCGGCGCTTGCCGCCGGCAACTGCGTGGTTTTGAAGCCGGCCGAACAGACCCCGGCCTCCATCCATATCCTGATCGGGCTGATTGCGGATATCCTTCCCCCCGGCGTGCTCAACGTGGTCAACGGCTTCGGTCTGGAAGCCGGCAAACCGCTCGCCTCCAACCCGCGCATCGCCAAGATCGCCTTCACCGGCGAGACGACGACGGGCCGGCTGATCATGCAATATGCCAGTCAGAACCTGATACCGGTGACGCTGGAACTCGGCGGCAAGTCGCCCAACATCTTCTTCGCCGACGTGGCGGCCGGGGACGACGACTTCTTCGACAAGGCGATCGAGGGCTTCGTCATGTTCGCGCTCAATCAGGGCGAGGTCTGCACCTGCCCGAGCCGTGCGCTGATCGACGAGAAAATCTACGACCGCTTCATGGAAAGGGCGCTGAAGCGCGTCGAGGCCATCGTGCAGGGCGACCCGCTCGATCCCGCCACCATGATCGGCGCGCAGGCTTCCTCCGAGCAGCTTGAGAAGATCCTCTCCTACATGGATATCGGCAGGCAGGAGGGCGCGCAGGTTCTGACCGGCGGTGAGCGCAACCGGTTGCCGGGCGATCTCGCCGGCGGCTATTACGTCAAGCCGACCGTGTTCAAGGGCACCAACAGGATGCGCATCTTCCAGGAGGAAATCTTCGGGCCGGTCGTGTCGGTGACCACCTTCAAGGATGACGAGGAAGCGCTGTCGATCGCCAATGACACGCTCTACGGTCTGGGCGCCGGCGTGTGGACCCGCGACGGAACCCGCGCCTATCGCTTCGGCCGCGCCATTCAGGCCGGACGCGTGTGGACGAACTGCTACCATGCCTATCCGGCCCATGCGGCCTTCGGCGGCTACAAGCAGTCGGGCATCGGCCGCGAAAACCACAAGATGATGCTCGACCACTATCAGCAGACCAAGAACATGCTGGTGAGCTACAGTCCGAAGAAGCTCGGCTTCTTCTGATAGCGCGGCGCCCGCCGGCGGCGCCGCACCACAGCAATTCAGGCAAAAGCGCGGAACGGTTTTGCCAAAATTGCGTCAGGACGAGAGACCGGAGCGTGCCCGCGGGAATGGCGGACGCGCTCCGGCTTCCGCGCCGCCCGCGCACGATGAGGCATATTCGATGAAAGGAGGTTCACATGTCCGACCACATGTCCGAGCATGGGCCCGAGCATGGGTCCGACCACAGGCCCGAGCATGGATCCGACAAGGCTGCCCCGCGGGCCGGGACTTCCCCCCGGGACGGAGCTCCCCGGAGCCGGGCTAGCCTGGGAAAGGTCTCGGCCACGCCCGCGGCGATGAAGCTGCTCGACGAGATCATCGCCGATCACGGCCCGGTTCTGTTCCATCAGTCCGGCGGCTGCTGCGACGGCTCCTCGCCGATGTGCTATCCGCGCGGCGACTTCATCGTCGGCGACCGCGACGTGCTCCTGGGCACCATCGGCGACACGCCCGTCTATATCGGCGAATCCCAGTACGAGGCGTGGAAGCACACCGACCTCACCATCGATGTGGTGGCGGGGCGGGGCGGCATGTTCTCGCTCGACAATGGCCGCGAAAAGCGCTTCCTCACCCGCTCCAGCGTCTGCGCCGTCGCCGCCGATCCCTGAGCCGGGGCTTCGACCGGCGCAATGTCCGGCGTCCATGCGCACGCGCCGGCGCTTGCCCACAAGCCGGCATGCCGGCTGCCATCCGTGCAGCGGGATTTTTCCGGCCGCAGCGATATTTGCCGCCTCTTCGCGTGAAGTCCGGCAGGACGGCGCTGGCGATGGACTTCGCAACCGCATCCCTTCATACTGAAACACGCCGCCCCGAAGACAGGAACCGGTTCGGGACAACGGCATGCATTGGGAACAGGAGCCTGAAGCGCGAGAAGCCGACCTGAAAGATCGCGGCGCGCTTGAATTCCATTCATCGAGCGCCCGGACTTCAGGATACGGGGTCAGTTTCCGGCCACCGAGCGCCCCCGGCCTGCGGATTTTTTGGAGCGTTGCGCGCGTGTGGACCGTCTTGCAGGAATACTGGCCGCATATACTCGCGGTCATTTCCTTTCTGGTTGCCGCCATAGCCGGCATTCATGCCGCCATGACCAAGGAGGAAGTGCGCTCGGCCATAGGCTGGGTGGGCGTGATCATGCTGTCGCCCATCGTCGGCACGCTGATTTATGCGGTGGCGGGCGTCAACCGCATGCGCCGCGACAACATCGCCGCCGGGCGTCTGGCCGCCGGCCACGGACAATCCTCGCATCCGGGCGCCGACGTTACCGACGAGCTGGTGGCGAAACGGTTCGGGGGCCGGTTCGCCGCTCTCAAGCGGGTCGGCGACAAGCTCACCCATCACCACATGGTGTGCGGCAATTCCATCGAGATGCTGAAGGGCGGGTATCAGGCCTATGCAGCCATGATCGAAGCGATCTCGGGCGCTAGACGCAGCATTCTTCTGGAAACCTATATTTTCGATCGCGATGCCGTCGGCCTGCGTTTTGCCGATGCGCTGATCGCGGCGGTGAAGCGGGGCGTGGCGGTGCGGGTGCTGATCGATGCGGTCGGCGTGCGATATTCGGTGCCCAGCATCGTCGGCTATCTGCGCGAAGGCGGGGTGCCGGTGCGCGTCTTCAACGGCCGCATCATCGTCGGCTTGCGGCTGCCCTACGCCAATCTGCGCACCCACCGGAAAATCCTCGTGGTGGATGGCGCCGTCGCCTTCGCCGGCGGCATGAACATCCGTCAGGGTTTCACCTCCGAATTCGCCGGCGACGCCAGCGCGCGCGACACCCATTTCCGCATCCGGGGCGCGGTCGTGGCCGACATATTCGCCATTGCCGCCGAGGACTGGGATTTCGTCAGCGACGAGAAGCTGGAAGGCGGGACATGGGAAATCCAGCCCGCACAGGTGGAGCCCGGCGCTCCGCTTCTGATGCGGGCTCTTCCCTCCGGCCCCGACGCCAGCCTCGAAAGCAACCACAAGATGCTGATGGGTGCGTTTTCGGTGGCCAACAGCACCATCCGCATCATGTCGCCCTATTTCCTGCCGGACCGGGAACTGATCAGCGCCCTGAACACGGCCGCCCGCCGGGGCGTGGCCATCGACATCGTGGTGCCCGCCGCCAACAATCTGCTGCTCGTCGACCGGGCGATGACGGCCCAGTTCGATCAGGTTCTGAAAGGCCATTGCCGGATATGGCGCGACGAAGGCCCGTTCGATCATTCCAAGCTGCTGGTGATCGACGGCACCTGGGCTTTCGTCGGCTCCTCCAACATCGACCCGCGCTCGCTCAGGCTGAATTTCGAAATCGATCTGGAAGTGCTCGACCGCGATTTCGCCGGCAAGATCGATGCCCGGATCGCCGCGGTGCTGGCCACGGCCCGCCCGGTGGAACTGGCGGAACTGCGCGCCCGCCCGTTCGCACGACGGCTGGTGGACCGCATTCTGTGGCTGGGATCGCCTTATCTTTGACAGGAACCGCCTTCAAATGCATCGCAACCCACAGTTTCGCTCCCTGCGCTTTAAGTTCTTGTGTTTACGCATGTCGCTGTCCCGAAACCGGTTCCCACTTTCGGGCGACATGCTTTAGGGCGTTTCCTGGAAAAGCGGGAACTGTTTTCCGATTCGGAAACGCGACAAAACAAGGATCTGGAGCCGTTCGGCGATCCCGTGAAATCGTGAACGGCTCTGGAGCAGCGGGCGTTCTGACGGACGCACCCCGCTGCTCAAGCTTGCTTTCCCTGGCCACATTTGTGCGACGTCAGACGATCTCGTCTGCCTGCAAATTGCTCTAATCCGGAGCAGGCATTGCACAGGCTTCGGCGCTTGCCTACCTTAGAGCCGAATCCCGTTTCATGCAGCGGCAAGGGAGACGAAGACATCATGCAGAAGCTTGGGGCTGGCCTTCCCGCCAGCATACTGGAGCGACTTCGCGTGCGGCGCGACCAGGCGGGCGGCGTGCCCGCAGTCGAACATGGCAGCCGGCACGGCATGGTGGTGGCGTCCTACAACGTTCACAAATGCGTAGGCACGGATGGCAGGTTCGACCCCTGCCGCATCGGGCGGGTTATCCATGAAATCGGCGCCGATGTCATCGCCCTTCAGGAAGTGGACAAGCGGTTTGGCGACCGGCAGGGACTTCTCGACCTTGCCCGGCTGGAGCGCGAGGCCGGGCTGATGCCGGTGCCTGTCTTCGGAAGGGCGAGGTCGCATGGCTGGCACGGCAATGTGGTTCTGTTCCGGCGCGGCGCGGTGCGCGACGTGCACCAGTTCACCTTGCCGGGGCTGGAGCCGCGCGGCGCCATCATGACCGAGATCGATCTCGAAGCCGGCGGCAGCCTCAGGGTGGTGGCGGCCCATTTCGGGCTGCTGCGCCGTTCACGCACCCTTCAGGCCCGCAGGATTCTCGACATCATGAACGTCCGCGATGCGATGCCCACCGTGCTCATGGGCGATCTCAACGAATGGCGCCTCAATGATCGTTCGGCGCTGTCGATGTTCGAGGCCGCCTTCGGGCCGATGCCGCGCGCGGTGCCGAGCTTTCCCTCCCGCCTGCCTCTTTTGGCGCTCGACCGCATCATCGCCAACCGCACCGATATCGTCTCGCCGGTGATCGTGCACGACACGCCGCTCGCCCGGGTTGCCTCCGATCACCTGCCGATCAAGGCGTTTGTCAGGCTGGATGGCGAAGTCGCGGGCAATGCAGCCCAGCAAGGCCGCGCCGCCGCATAAACCGCAACGAAAGGCCGGGCTCCCCGAACCGGCGCATGCCCCCTTACGCAAACGCCAATCACCGCGCTAGAGCCGTTCATGGTTTCACGGAATCGACGAACGGCTCTAACTCTTTGTTTTGTCGCGTTTCCGAACCGGAAAAGTGTTTCCACTATTCCTGGAAACGCTCTAGCAGGGTGTTGAAGAAGTTGATGGCGCCGCTGGACTGATCGTGATTCACTGTCTTTGAGGATCAAGGGCGGTGAATGCGCGGATTGGATGAACGGACTGGTTCTCTGTTTTCGTATGTGGACCTTGAGGCGCATGTTCGACGAGACCATCCGCTGCGGGTGATACGCCTGATCGTCAACGCGGCTCTTGTGGAGATGGACGGCGATTTTGCCGTGCTTTATCGGCCCGGGTTTGGGCGACCCTCGGTCGCGCCGGAGCGCTTGCTGCGCGCGATGCTGCTGCAAGCCTTCTATGGCATCCGCTCGGAGCGGCAGTTGATGGAGCGGATGGAGTTCGATCTTCTGTTCCGCTGGTTCGTAGGGCTCGGGGTTGACGGGCCGGCCTGGGATCATTCGAGTTTCACCAAGAACCGGCAAGGTTTCTGCGCGCGCTGCTGGCGCAGCCAAGGGTTAAGTGGACCTGTCACGGTTTCGTTCCGATCAGGTGCTCATGTTAAGCTGCACTCTGTTCGAATTCCACGGGTGATTTCCAGCAAAGGGCCGAGTGTTTACGGCGCGGATTGTAAAAGCCGTTGATATATTCGAAGAGGGCGACCTCGATGTCGCGACGGGCTTTCCAGTTGCGCCGCCGGACCAGTTCAGCCTTCAGAG
>JAZIHP010000107.1:0-11545 GCA_036678505.1 Alphaproteobacteria bacterium | reverse complement strand
CCCCCCCGCCACACCACGACGCGCGCCAGGCCGGTCACCTCCACGCCCTCGAAGACGTTGTAATCGATCACCGATTGCTGGCTGCCGGCCGAAATGGTCTTTTTCCGCTTCGGGTCCCACACCACGATGTCGGCGTCGGCCCCTTCCAGGATAGCCCCCTTCTGCGGATACATGTTGAGGATTTTCGCGATGTTGGTGGAGGTCGCCGCCACGAACTCGTTCATCGTCAGCCGCCCGGTGTTGACGCCCTTCGTCCACAGAACCGGCATGCGATCCTCCAGGCCGCCGGTGCCATTGGGGATTTTGGTGAAGTCGCCGGCGCCATAGCGCTTCTGCTCGGTGGTGAAGGCGCAATGATCGGTCGCCACCGCCTGAAGCGAGCCCGATTGCAGGCCGGCCCACAGCGAATCCTGATGCAGCCGGTTGCGGAAGGGCGGGCTCATCACCCGGCGCGCCGCATGGTCCCAGTCCCGGTTGAAATATTCGCTCTCATCCAGCGTCAGGTGCTGGATCAGCGGCTCGCCATAGACGCGCATGCCTTTCTGGCGGGCCCTGCGGATCGCCTCGTGGCTCTGCTCGCAGGAGACATGCACCACGTAAAGCGGCACGCCCGCCATGTCGGCGATCATGATCGCGCGGTTGGTGGCCTCGCCCTCCACTTCCGGCGGCCGCGAATAGGCGTGTCCTTCCGGCCCGTTATTGCCCTCGGCAAGCAGTTTTTGCGACAGGGCGGCCACCACGTCGCCATTCTCGGCATGAACGAGCGGCAGCGCGCCCAGTTCCGCGCAGCGCTGGAACGAGGCATACATCTCGTCGTCGTCCACCATCAGCGCGCCCTTGTAGGCCATGAAGTGCTTGAACGACGGGATGCCCTTGTCCACCACCTGCGCCATCTCGTCGAACACCTGCCTGTCCCACCAGGTGATGGCCATGTGGAAGGAATAGTCGCAGGCCGCCTTCGAGGTCTTGTTGTCCCACATCTGCAAGGCTTCGAGCAGCGATTGCCGCGGGGCCGGCAGGCAGAAATCGACCACCATGGTGGTGCCGCCGGCGACGGCCGCGCGCGTGCCGCTTTCGAAATCGTCGGCCGAATAGGTGCCCATGAAGGGCATTTCGAGATGGGTGTGCGGATCGATGCCGCCCGGCATCACATAACAGCCGGTGGCGTCGAATTCGTGGTCGCCGTGCAGGTCCGGCCCGACGGCCACGATCCTGCCGTGCTGCATGAGCACGTCGGCTTTCCATGTGCGGTCGGCGGTTACGACGGTGCCGTTTTTGATGACTTTCGACATTGTGTTCCCCTTGTTGCTGCCGCTTCTTCGTGAACGGCTTCAAACATTCGGTTCAGGTGATTCAGTTCATTCGACGATCTCCGCCGTGTCGATGACAGCATGGAGGAGAACGTCGGCGCCTGCGGCGGCCCAGTCCTTCGAGATGTCCTCGGCCTCGTTGTGCGACAGCCCGTCGACGCACGGGCACATGATCATCGTCGCCGGTGCCACCTTCGCCACCCAGCACGCATCGTGGCCCGCGCCCGAGATGATGTCCATGTGCGAATAGCCGAGCCTGTCGGCGGCGGCGCGCACCCGCGCCACCAGTTCGGGCGCGAAGGCCACCGGGTCGAAATGGCCCACCGCCTCCACCGCGCAGCCGACCCCAAGCTCGTCCGCGATCTTTTTCGCGCCCGCCTCGATCTTCGCCCGCATACCGTCCAGTTTTTTCTGGTCGGGCGAGCGGATGTCGACCGTGAACACGACCTTGCCCGGCAGCACGTTGCGCGAATTGGGCGAGAACGTCACCTGCCCCACACCGCCCACGGCGCCCGGCTGGTTGTCCATGGCAACGCCCTGCACGAACTCCAGAATGCGCCCCATGGCCAGGCCCGCATTGACCCGCATCGCCATCGGCGTCGAGCCGGTATGGGCTTCCTTGCCCGTCAGCGTGAATTCGAGCCACCACAGCCCCTGGCCATGGGTGACGACGCCGATCTGCCGGTTTTGCGCCTCCAGGATAGGCCCCTGCTCGATGTGGTATTCGAAATAGGCGTGCATCTTGCGCGCGCCCACCTCTTCCTCGCCCACCCAGCCGATGCGCTGCAATTCGTCGCCGAAGCGCTTGCCCTCCATGTCGGTGCGGCCATAGGCGTAGTCGAGTTCGAGCTCGCCCGCGAACACGCCCGACGCCAGCATGGCGGGCGCAAAGCGCGCGCCTTCCTCATTGGTCCAGTTGGTGACGACGATGGGATGTTTTGTGGCGATGCCGAGATCGTTGAGCGAGCGCGCCACTTCCAGCCCCGCCAGAACGCCCAGCACCCCATCGAACTTGCCGCCGGTGGGCTGGGTGTCGAGATGCGAGCCGATATAGACCGGCAGTGCATCGGGATCGGCGCCGGGGCGCATCATGAACATGTTGCCCATGCGGTCGACGCCCATCTGAAGCCCGGCGTCCTCGCACCAGCGCCGGAACAGATGGCGGCCCTCATTGTCGGCATCGGTCAGCGTCTGGCGGTTGTTGCCGCCCGCGATGCCCGGACCGATCTTCGCCATTTCCATCAGCGAAGACCACAAACGGTCGGAATCGATGCGAAGGTTCTCGCCGGAGGCGACCATTCCATTCCCTCTCATTCTGCACGCGTTCCCGCTGCCTGCGCAGCGCGCAAACGCCTGTTCTTGTTATCCTTGGCGGCTCCGGCGGATTTTTCCGTCCTTGGCGGAACCGTCCTGAAGGCCGGGGACGGCGCTTCTCCTTGCGCCGCCCCGGCCCCTGGTCATTGTGGCCGGTCAGTCGACCATTCTCAACACCTCACGCACATGATCGATCAGTTCGTCGATCTGGCCCCTGGAAATGATGAGCGGCGGCGACAGCGCGATGATGTCGCCGGTGGTGCGGATCAGCGCGCCGCGCTCGAAGGCTTTCACGAAGGCATCGAATGCGCGCTTGGTCGGCGCGCCCGCGATCGGCTCCAGCTCGATGGCGCCGACAAGGCCGATATTGCGGATGTCGATGACATGCGGCTCGTCCTTCAGCGAGTGCAGCGCCTCTTCCCAATAGGGCGCCAGTTCCGCGCCGCGGGTCAGCAGGCCCTCTTCCTTGTAGGTGTCGAGCGTTGCCAGCGCCGCCGCAGAAGCGATCGGATTGCCGGAATAGGTGTAGCCGTGGAAGAACTCGATCACATGCTCGGGGCCGTTCATGAAGGCATCGTGCACGTCCCTGGTCACGAACACCGCGCCCATCGGGATCACGCCGTTGGAAATGCCCTTGGCCGTGGTGATGATGTCGGGAACGACATCGAAATAATCGGCCGCAAACGGCGTGCCGAGACGGCCGAAACCGGTGATGACCTCATCGAAAATCAGCAGGATGCCGTGTTTGGTGCAGATATCGCGCAGGCGCTTGAGATAGCCCTTCGGCGGAATGAGAACGCCGGTCGAGCCCGCCACCGGCTCCACGATGACGGCCGCGATGGTCGACGCGTCGTGCAGGGCGACGATCCGCTCCAGCTCGTCCGCCAGCTCGAAGCCATGCTCGGGCTCACCTTTGGTGAAGCTGTTCTTGCCCGGCAGATGGGTATGCGGCAGATGATCCACGCCCGCCAGCAACGAACCGAACATCTTGCGGTTGGAGACGATGCCGCCCACCGAAATGCCGCCGAAATTGACGCCGTGATAGCCGCGCTCGCGGCCGATCAGGCGGGTGCGGGCCCCCTCGCCGCGGGCGCGGTGATAGGCGATCGCCATCTTCAGCGCCGTGTCGGCAGATTCTGAACCCGAATTGGTGAAGAACACATGCTCCATGCCCTTCGGAGCGATATCGACCAGCCGGTTGGCCAGTTCGAACACGATGGGATGGCCCATCTGGAAGGCCGGCGCATAATCGAGTTCGGCGGCCTGGCTCTGGATCGCCTCGGTGATCCTGGGGCGGCAATGGCCGGCGTTCACGCACCACAGGCCGGCGGTGCCGTCCATGATCTTGCGGCCATCGGCGGCGGTGTAGTGCATATCCTTGGCAGCCACGAGCATGCGCGGAGCCTGCTTGAACTGCCTGTTTGCCGTGAACGGCATCCAGAATGCGGAAAGATCGTTAGGCGCTACCTTGAGCCTGTTGGACATGACCAAGCCTCCTGATGGTTGATGTCTCGCAGCCAACGCTTGGTCCCTCAAGCCAATTTATGCTACGCATTTTTTTGACCGATTGGACAAACGTTAGCACCGCTATATGAGCGGTCAAGCGATTACTAGCCGAAAAGCGCCGCGGTCCGCCCGATCCAACGGGCCGTGAACAACTGGTCCAGAGAATTGGTCCAGATTGGAGCTGGAATATTTCGCCGCCGGAAGGCATCGTTCGATGTCGCACGAATGCGGCTGGAGACAAGGAAGCCGGAGCAGCGCAGGCAGCGTTCGTCGGAACGCCCGCTGCCCTGGCCCGAAGAAGCGGGTAGCAGAGGCGAGTATCCATGACGACCACGGCAAGGCCGCTGACGCGCATCCAACAGGAAAAACGCGAAATCATCCTTGAAGCGGCGCTCGACGTGTTTTCCGCCAACGGCTTCCGGGGCTCCACGATCGATGAGGTCGCGGATTCGGCCGGAATGTCGAAACCCAATCTTCTCTATTATTTCCGCAGCAAGGAAGACATTCATGCCACGCTGATGGAGCGCCTGCTCCACACATGGCTCGCTCCGCTGCTTGAATTCGACGACGCCGACGATCCCATGACCGAGATCGGCAGCTACATCCGCCGCAAGCTCGAAATGGCGCGCGACTTTCCCCGGGAAAGCCGCCTCTTCGCCAATGAGATTCTTCAGGGCGCGCCGCGTATCATGGGGATGCTGGAAGGCGAATTGAAGGAACTGGTCGACGAGAAGGCCCGCATCATCGAAAACTGGATGCGCGCCGGAAAAATCGCCAAAGCCGACCCGTATCACCTCATCTTCGCCATCTGGGCGACCACCCAGCATTATGCCGATTTCGATGTGCAGGTGCGCGCCGTGCTTGGTCCGGGCCGTGACGGCGAAGGCCGCTTCGAGGATGCCGCCCGCTTTCTCGAACAGCTTTTTCTTGGCTGCCTGAAAGTCTGACGCGATCAAAAAACCATGCCCGACCAGAGCCTTGCGCGGTTTTCCCGAATCATCTCCGCAACCGTGCGAACCGGCCGGTGCAATTGAAACCGCGCCGCGTCAGCCCGGCGGCTCGGGCTCGGTGGTGACGTTCCCATCCACTTCCGGCACGGCGACATAGAGCGTTTCCAGAAAAAGTGGAAACATTTTTCCGGTTCGCAAACGCGACAAGACAAAGATTTGGAGCCGTTCGGCGATTCCGTGAAACCATGAACGGCCCTGGTTTTCATCGGGCGTCCCGAAACGCACCCGGGTCCTGCGCTGCGCATCGACGAGATCGATCGCCCACCCTTCCATGAGGCGCCAGGCGGCGATATCCGCCACCCGTTGCTGCCCGGCGCCTCGCCTTCCCCCGAATGCGCGAAGACTGCCACCGAAGCCGTTGCGGAGCAGGAGATTGCAATTGCCCGCACGGCGGCGCGCATGGTGCATCCCGTGCCTGTGGCGCGAACCTGCAACCTGCGCATGATTCGGCGGACATGCCGCGCGCCGTCCGGTCTTCCTGCGGCCCGCAACCGGAATTCAGGATTTCAACCCGGACAAAGGGATGATGCCGCCCCTCCGATCCACAAGCGGATGCAGCATGACGCAGGGGCAGATCGGGGAACATGGCCGCCAGAAGTCCAAAAGTGTTGACAAGCTTTTGAAGCCTCGCCCATGTTCATATTCTCGAATGGAGATGGGAGTCCAAAATGGCTTTTTCGATCACACGCCGCGCATTTGCCGCCGGCGCCGCTACCGCTGCGATACTCGCCGGCACCGGCATGTCGCTGGCGCAGCAGGCGTTCTTCCGCATCGGCACCGGCGGCACGGCCGGCACCTATTATCCGATCGGCGGCCTGATCGCCAACGCGATCTCGGCCACCGGCGAAGCCGGCGTCGAAGGGCTAGTGGCGACGGCGGTGGCCTCCAACGGCTCGGTCGCCAATATCAGCGCCATCCAGTCGGGTGCTGCGGAAGCCGGCTTCACCCAGTCGGATGTCGCCTACTGGGCCTATAGCGGCACCGGCCTTTATGAGGGCAAGCCGAAGGTGGAGGATCTGCGCCTCGTGGCAACGCTTTATCCTGAAACGATCCATCTCGTCGCCCGCGCCGATGCCGGCATCAAATCGGTCGCCGACCTCAAGGGCAAGCGCGTCTCGCTCGATGAGCCGGGTTCCGGCACCATCGTCGATGCGCGCCTCGTGCTTGCCGCCTACGGTCTTTCCGAAAAGGACATCAAGGCCGAATATCTGAAGCCCGGCCCATCCGGCGAAAAGGTGCAGGACAATTCGCTCGACGCTTACTTCTTCGTCGGCGGCTATCCGACCGGCGCCATCGTGGAGCTGGCGGCCACCAACAACATCACCCTGGTGCCGATCGAAGGGCCGGAAGCCGACAAGCTTCTTCAGGAACAGGGCTTCTTCCAGAAGGACACCGTGCCGGCCGACACCTACAAGAATGTCGGGGAGACCAGCACCATTTCGGTGGCCGCCCAGATGGTGACGAGCGCCAGGCTGCCGGACGATCTCATCTACGACATCGTCAAGTCGATCTACAGCGAAGCCAGCCAGAAGGCGCTTTCCGCCGGCCACGCCAAGGGCAAGCTCATCACGCTCGAAAATGCCACCAAGAGCGCGGGCATTCCCTTCCATCCGGGAGCGGAACGCTTCTACAAGGAAGCCGGCATCCTGAAATAAGGCGCCCGGCACAAATTGGTGATCGGCCAGGCGGAAGCAGTTCCTTCCCCTGGTCGATTTCGTATTCGCTGACGAAAAAGCACGCTGCCGAAACGGCGGCGCGAAACCGGATGGGACCTCACCGATGAGCGACAGGGACGATCAGACGATCAGCCTCGCAGGCGTCGAACTGGACGAGGAAAAGACACGCGAGCTGGAAGAGAAGTTCGATTCCGAAATCCGCTTCCGCACGCTTGGGCCTGCCGCCGGCTATCTGGTCGGCTTCCTGCTGGTGGCGCTTTCCATATTCCATTACTACACGGCCGGCTTCGGACTGCTTCAGGAAATGACCCATCGCGGCATCCATCTGTCGATGGTGCTGGCGCTCGTCTTCCTCGTCTTCCCCATCACCAAGCGCGGTTACGAAAAGTCGTCGACGCAGTCGTCGCTCATGCGCCCGCTCGGCATCCCGCTTTACGACTGGCTGCTTGCGATCGGCGCGGTTGTCGCCGTGGCCCATGTGCCGCTCATTCCCCTCGATGATCTGGCTTTCCGGGTCGGCAACCCGACCGCGACGGATGTCGCCCTGGGCCTGCTGCTCATCGTCCTGCTGCTCGACGCCACCCGCCGCTCGGTCGGCTGGCCGCTGCCGGTCATTTCCGTCATCTTCATGCTCTATGCGCTGTTCGGGCAGCATATGCCGAGCATCCTCGTGCATCCGGGCTCATCGGTCTCCCAGCTCGTCAACCACCTCTACCTCACGACGCAGGGCATCTACGGCATTGCGCTGGGCGTAGTCGCCACCTATGTCTTCCATTTCGTTTTGTTCGGCGTCTTCGCCACCCGCATCGGGCTCGGCCAGCTCTTTCTCGATTGCGCCGCCTGGGTCGCCGGGCGTTACGCGGGCGGCCCGGCCAAGGTGTCGATCTTCGGCTCCGCGCTGTTCGGCATGATTTCCGGCTCGTCGGTGGCCAACACCGTCACCGTCGGCTCGCTCACCATCCCGGCCATGATCAAGCTCGGCTACAAGCGCAATTTCGCCGCCGCCGTCGAAGCCGCGTCATCGACCGGCGGCCAGGTGACGCCGCCGATCATGGGCGCCGCCGCCTTCTTGATGATCGAGTTCCTGCAACTGCCCTATACCACGATCATCCTCGCCGCCATCGTGCCTGCCTTCATGCACTTCTTCGGCGTGTTCATGCAGGTTCATTTCGAGGCCAAGCGCACCGGCCTGCGCGGCCTGCGTCCCGACGAGATGCCGGACGTGAAGGAAGCCCTCAAGCGCGACTGGCCGACCATCATTCCGCTCGTCGTGCTGATCGCCGTTCTGCTTTCCGGCTACACGCCTTATCTGGCGGCGTTCTGGGGCATCACGCTGTGCATTGCCGTGGGCCTTCTCAATCCGCGCCGGCGCATGTCGGTCGCAGACATCGTCGTGTGCCTTCGCGACGGCGCGAAATACGCGCTGGCCGTGGGTGCGGCGGCGGCCACCGTCGGCATCGTCGTCGGCGTGGTCACGCTGACCGGCGTCGGCTTCAAGCTCTCCTACATCGTCACTTCGACCGCCGCCAATCTGGCCACGCTGTCGGCCTCCTTCATCCCGGAAGCCATCTTCTCGGCAACCACGCTGACGCTGCTGTTCACGCTGATCATGACCGGCGTGGTCTGCATTCTCATGGGTTGCGGCATTCCCACCACCGCCAACTACATCATCATGGTGACGATCGCCGCCCCTGCCCTCGTGCTGCTTGGCGTCGAGCCCATCGTCGCCCATTTCTTCGTCTTCTATTACGGGCTGCTGGCGGACATCACGCCGCCGGTGGCGCTGGCGGCCTATGCGGCGGCGGGCATGGCCGGCTCCGATCCGTTCAAGACCGGCAACACCGCCTTCCGGCTTGGTCTTGGCAAGGCATTGGTGCCCTTCGTCTTCGTGTTCTCGCCCTCGCTGCTTCTGGTCACGCAGGACTTCACCTGGCCGAACTTCCTGCTGGCCTTCTTCGGCTGCTCCTTCGGCATCATGTGCCTGGGCGCCGCCCTGTCACGCTTCATGCTGGTGCAGACCAGAGCCTGGGAAAACGTGTTGCTGATCGTCGCGGCCTTCCTGATGATCGCACCGGAAATCTACTCCACGCTGCTCGGCGTCGCACTGGTGATCCCGGTCCTGGTGCGTCATCTGACCAGCCTGCGCACCGACAAGATGCAGGCGGCATAGAGCGTTTCCAGGAAAGGTGGAGACACTTTTCCGGTCCGCAAACGCGACCAAACAAAGACCTGGAGCCGTTCGGCGATTCCGTGAAACCATGAACGGCTCCAAACCGGCCCGCAAAGCAGAAAGGCCCGCGCCGGGGACACTGGCGCGGGCCGTTCTTCATTACCGAAGCTCGGGCGGGGCCCCGCCCCCCCCTGGCGCCCCCGCCCGGCCCGGGAGGGACTATTCGGCCGCCGAGCGCGCCATCGGGTTGTTCGGGTGCGTGGTCCAGTTTGCGTAGACCGGCGACACCGGCTGGCCGGTGCGTTGGTCCATCTCCCCCGCCGGCAGCGGCTGCATGGTGATGCAGCCTTCCACGGGGCAGACATTGACGCACAGATTGCAGCCGACGCACTCGTCCTCCATCACCTCGAAATGGCGCACGCCGTCGACCAGCGCCGTGATCGCCTGATGCGAGGTGTCCTCGCAGGCGATGTGGCAGCGCCCGCATTTGATGCACGATTCCTGATCGATATGCGCCTTGGCGACATAGTTGAGGTTGAGATATTGCCAGTCGGTGACGTTGGGCGTGGCGCGTCCGGTAATGTCGTCCAGCGTCCTGTGGCCCTTTTCATCCATCCAGTTCTCAAGCCCGGCGATCATCTCCTGCACGACCTTGAAGCCATAGGTCATCGCCGCCGTGCACACCTGCACATTGCCGGCACCCAGCGCCATGAACTCGGCCGCGTCGCGCCAGGTCGTCACCCCGCCGATGCCCGAGATCGGCAGGCCCGCCGTTTCCGCATCGCGCGCGATCTCGGCCACCATGTTGAGCGCGATCGGCTTCACCGCCGGCCCGCAATAGCCGCCATGGCTGCCCCTGCCGTCGATCGACGGCTCCGGCGAGAACGTGTCGAGATTGACCGAGGTGATGGAGTTGATGGTGTTGATCAGAGACACCGCGTCTGTGCCCCCGGCCTTCGCCGCCCGTGCGGGCTTGCGGATGTCGGCGATGTTGGGCGTCAGCTTGGTGATGACGGGCATGCGCGTATATTGCTTGCACCAGCGCACCACCATCTCGATATATTCCGGCACCTGCCCCACGGCCGCGCCCATGCCGCGCTCGCTCATGCCGTGCGGGCAGCCGAAATTCAGTTCGATGCCGTCCGCCCCGGTTTCCTCGACCAGCGGCAGGATCGCCTTCCACTCCTCCTCCACGCACGGCACCATGATCGAGGCGACCAGCGCCCGGTCCGGCCAGTTCATCTTCACCTGCTTCATTTCCCGCAGGTTGGTTTGCAGGTCGCGGTCGGTGATCAGTTCGATATTGTTGAGGCCGAGCAGGCGCCGGTCCGCGCCCCAGATCGCGCCATAGCGCGGGCCGTTGACATTGACGACCGGCGGCCCTTCCGAGCCCAGCGTCTTCCACACCACGCCGCCCCAGCCCGCCTTGAACGCGCGCTCGACATTATAGGCCTTGTCGGTCGGCGGCGCGGAGGCCAGCCAGAACGGATTGGGCGACCTGATACCGACGAAATTGCTGCGCAGATCAGCCATTGTCATGCCCTCCCGTTCGCGCTGAAGGCGCGGTGGATGCTTTCCGCGGCATCCCTTCCCTGCGCCACCGAAGTCACCGTCAAATCCTCGCCGCCATGGATGCAGTCGCCGCCGGCCCACACTTTCGCCATGGAGGTGCGTCCTTCGCCGTCCACCCGGATGCGGCCGTTTTCCAGTTCGATGCCCGCGCCGGAGCCATTGAGGCTGCCGGCCGCAAAGGTCTGGCCGATGGCCTTGAAGATCTGATCCGCCGCCAGCGTGAGCGTCTCGCCCGTGCCGGCCAGCCGCTCGCCATCCATGGTGGTGTATTCCAGTTCCAGCGCCGTTGCCCTGCCATCGCGCGAGATCACGCGGCGCGGCTGGAGCCAGTGGCGGATGACGACGCCATTGGCGGCGGCAAGGTCCTGCTCGTAGGGCGAGGCGTTCATATCGGCCTTGCCGCGCCGGTAGCAGATCGTCACCTCCTCCGCGCCGAGCAGCTTCGACTGGATGGCGGCGTCGATGGCCGTCATGCCGCCGCCGATGACGATGACGCGCCGCCCGACGGGAAGTGTCGCCAGATCGGACGCCTGGCGCAGGATGGAGATGAAATCGACGGCGTTCTCGACGCCCGCCGCATCCTCGCCTTCCGCCCGCAGCGCGTTGATGCCGCCGAGCCCCAGGCCGAGGAACACCGCATCATGGCTTCCGGCAAGATCGGCGAGCTGGATATCGCGTCCCAGCGCCATGCCGTTCCTGATGTCGATGCCGCCGATGGCGGTCACGTAATCGACCTCGGCCTGCGCGAAATCGCCGGTGCTCTTATAGGCGGCGATGCCATATTCGTTGAGCCCGCCCGCCTTCGGCCGCGCCTCATAGATGGTCACGTCATGGCCGTGCATGGCCAGCCGGTGGGCGCAGGCGAGCCCCGCCGGCCCCGCCCCCCCCCCCCCAACCATGGGGCCGCGGCGCCCGGCGCGGCGGTTGTCATGCCGGTCATCCCCCATCGGCCCAACGGGGGGGGATCGGTGGCGGCGGCCGATGTGG
>JAZIHP010000106.1:0-12013 GCA_036678505.1 Alphaproteobacteria bacterium | reverse complement strand
CCGGAAGAGCGCGAGGAAGGACAGGCTCCGAACCCCCGCGTAGGTGCCGTCAACCCGGAAGAAATTTCGCGTACCAATATGCGCCAGGAACGCAGCGGCGCCCTGGAGCGCGGAGCCGGCGGCTTCGAGGACGATCCGTTCCAAGCGCCCGGCATCAGGATGGGCAGCTTCATGCTTCGCCCCTCGTTCGAGCAGGGGCTGACGGCGACATCCAATGCCAGCGGCAGCGCGGGCGGCCGTTCCGCCGTGCTTTCCGACACCACGCTGCGGCTTGGCGCCGCATCCGACTGGAGCAGGCATTCAGCCGACATCACCGGCTACGCGACATGGCGCAAATCCGTTTCCGGCGAACATCTGGACGAGGTGCGGGGGCGTATCGACGCCACGCTCAATCTCGACCTCGACCGGGACTGGCGCGCTATGGCGAGGCTCGGCTACGAAAGCTCGCCCGAATCCGCCTCGTCGCCTCTCGCCATCACCGGCACGGCCTCGCAGCCGACCCGCCACAGGATCGACGGCAGCATCGGTGTCGAGAAGGCTCTCGGCAAGTTGCGCGTCGGCCTTACCGGCGAAGCCCAGCGCGACCTCTACGAGGATGCAAGGCTCTCATCGGGTGGAAAACTCTCGCAGAAACACCGCGATTCGACGCTTTACACGGCAAGGCTGCGCACGGGTTACGAGATTTCGCCCGCGCTCACTCCGTTCGTTCAGATCGAGGGCGGACGGCGCGTTTATGACGAGCGCGTCGATCCGGGCACCTATCGCCGCTCCGCCGACCGCATTGGAGCCAACATCGGCACGGAGTTCGATCTCGGTGAAAAGTTCGGCGGCGAAGTGGCGGCGGGCTGGCTGCGCGAAAGCTTCGACGACGATCGTCTCCGTCCCCTTTCGGCCGCCACACTGGATGCGGCGCTCCGCTGGTCGCCGCAGCGCGGCACCGATATCGGACTGCGCGGCACGACGACGCTTGAAGGCAGCACGACGGCAGGCGAAAGCGGTTCGGTTCTCTATGCGCTGCGCCTGACCGGCGATCGCCAGATTCGCGCCAATCTGACCGCCAACGCCGCGCTCGGCCTCGACTGGCGCGACTACAGCGGATCGAATGACCGCGATCTCGTCTACAGCGCCGAAGCCGGCCTGACATGGTGGATGAACCGCTATATGGGCCTGACCGTGCGCGCCCGCCACGAGACGCTGGACAGCAATATTGCCGGTCGGGATTCGAAGACGAACAGCATCTATCTGGGCATCACCGCGCGCCGCTGACGCGTTTCCGTTTCGGGCGGGCCAGCCTCGAACGACGACGGACCGGCCTCAAACGAAACGGGCGGCTCTTCGCCGCCCGCCATCATATTATGCGCAACTGCCGCTCACGCGGGCTTGATCTCGTCGAGCAGCGACCGGATCGAGCCGGCCATCGATGTGCTCAGATCGTCGCGCCACAGGGCGAAAGCCACATTGGCCTCGACAAATCCTTCCGGCGAGCCGCAATCATAGGTGCGCCCCTCGTAGCGATAGCCGTAGAAGGGCTGTTCCTCGCCCAGGCGCAGCATGGCGTCGGTGAGCTGGATCTCGTTGCCGGCGCCCTTTTCCTGCCCTTCCAGAATGCCGAAAATCTCCGGCTGGAGAATATAGCGACCGTTGATATAGAGACTGGACGGCGCGGTTCCCGGAGCAGGCTTTTCCACCATCCCGGTGATGCGGAAGCCCGAATGCACGGCTTCGCCACGGCCGACGATGCCGTATTTATGGGCTTCAGCCGGATCGCATTCCTGCACGGCCACGATGTTGGAGCCTGTATTCTCGTAAAGTTCCACCATCGAGGCGAGGCAGCTCTTGCGCGACTGCATGATCATGTCCGGCAAAAGCAGGGCGAACGGCTCGTTGCCGACCAGTTCGCGCGCGCACCATACCGCATGGCCAAGTCCCAGCGGCACCTGCTGGCGGGTGAAGCTGGTCTGGCCCGGTGCCGGCTGCAATTGTTGCAGGCGGTCCAGAACCTCCCCCTTTCCGCGCTGCTCAAGCGTGTCGTAGAGTTCGAACTGAATATCGAAATGGTCCTCGATCACCGCCTTGTTGCGCCCGGTGACGAAGATAAAATGCTCGATGCCCGCTTCGCGCGCCTCATCGACGACATATTGAATGACAGGCCGGTCCACCACCGTCAGCATTTCCTTCGGAATGGCCTTGGTGGCCGGAAGGAAACGGGTGCCCAGTCCCGCGACCGGGAAGACTGCCTTTCTTACTTTCTTCATAATCTCAGCGTCTCACTCTTTTTTCTGCCGCCACCGTACGGAACATTCACATGGCGAAATTGAGGAATACTGAACAGCCGGCATCCAGCGGCTCCCGGCCGTTACGCAGGGTAAACCGCCTGCTCTCGTTTTCGTTCCTCGCGCAAGCCTATGGTAAACCAAATCCTAACCCAAATCCTGCAATGTATTGGCTTTCCGGCATATCTCAGGAGAACCAGATGTCCGCTCGAAAAGCACGCCCCTTCCTGCGCGCCCTGACCGTGGCAGGCCTGTCGCTCACTCTCATGCTTCCGGCGGGGTCGTCCTTCGCCGATGCCGGGTTCCGCCAATGGGTGGACAGCTTCCGCAGCACCGCGACGCAGAACGGCGTTTCCGCCGCCACCTTCGACCGCGCTTTCCGCGGCGTCACCGAGATCGATCCGGTGGTTCTGGAAAAAGCCCGTTTCCAGCCGGAATTCGTGGCCCCCACATGGGATTATTTCGACAATCGCGTTCACGACGAATCCGTCGCCACCGGCCGCGAGATGGCGCGCAAGTGGAAGCCGTGGCTCGACCGCATCGAAAAGCGCTTCGGCGTCGACCGTCACATCGTTCTGGCCATCTGGTCGATGGAATCGAACTATGGCGAAATTCTCAAGCGCGACGATGTGATGCGCTCGGTCGTTCGTTCGCTGGCCACGCTCGGCTACGCCGACAAGCGCAGGGCGAAATTCGCCCGCACCCAGCTCATCGCGGCCCTGAAGATCCTGCAAAGCGGCGATATCGACGAGAGCCATCTCACCGGCTCATGGGCCGGCGCCATGGGCCATACCCAGTTCATCCCCACCAGCTATCAGGCCTATGCGGTCGATATGGACGGCAACGGCAAGCGCGATATCTGGAGCTCCATCCCCGATGCGCTCGGCACCGCCGCCAACCTGCTTGCCAGGAATGGCTGGCAGAACGGGCGCACCTGGGGATATGAAGTCGTGCTGCCGCCGGGGCGCAAATTCCCCAGCGGGTCGATGTCGCTCGACAAATGGGCCTCGATCGGCGTCAGGCGCGCCAACGGCAAACCCTTCGTCGGCGGCTCGGATCAGGCGGAACTGAAGGTTCTGGACGGCCGTCAGGGACCGGCCTTCCTCGTCATCAAGAACTTCGCGGTGATCAAGCGCTACAACAACGCCGACAAATACGCGCTGGCGGTCGGGCTGCTCGCCGACGAAATCGCCGGCTATGGCGGCCTGGTGCAGGACTGGAACCGGCCGTTCACGAAGCTGAGCTTCGTCGAGCGGCAGGAATTGCAGCAGCGCCTGTCCCAGTATGGCTACTATACCGGCAAGTTCGATGGTAAGATCGGTTCAGGTTCGCGATCCGCGATCATGGCCTATCAGGCCAAGACCGGCATACAGCAGGACGGTCATCCGAGCATGGAAGTGCTGTCGCGATTGCGGCGCAACCAGTAACGGTCGAAAACACCGGCGCGGGAACCACGATACGCAGCACAAAACGGTTCCCGCATCAGGCCTTCAGGCTGGGAGTAAGGGGTCGCCTTGGCTTCGCCATTGTCGCAGCGGATTTGGAAAACAGCGAAGCCTGCCTTTCTGGCGGGCTTCGCAGTTCTGGTTCTGGGAGCGGGTTTTGCCTTCCAGTCTTCGCCCGCCCATGGGCAGGAACTGCAATTGCGGCCCTGGCTGCGAAACCTGTTTTCGCCGCGCCGCGCCGAGCGTGTCGAGCCGCCTGCCGCCGCGCCTCAGAAGCAGCAGCCGAAAACGGAAGCGCCGCGCAGGAAAACCGTCGTGCACAGCAAGCCCGCCGAACCCGCCCCCCCACCGGTGCCGGTGGTGGAAAAGGCCGCGGATGCGCGCATCGTTCTGGTGGTGGGCGATTTTCTGGCCAGCGGCCTGGCCGATGGGCTGACCACCGTTTTCGCCGATAATCCCGCCATTCGTGTGATCGATCGCGCCAATGGCTCGTCCGGCTTCGTGCGCGACGACTATTACGACTGGCCAGGCGAGATCGGCTCCATACTGGACACTGAAAAGCCGGCCGTCGTTGTGGTGATGATGGGCTCCAACGACCGCCAGCAGATGAAGGTCGGCGACGCCCGCGAAGCGCCGCGCACGGAAGGCTGGATTCGGGAATACAGGAAGCGGACGGTGAATTTCGGCAAGCATGTCACCGATGCGAAGCTGCCGCTCTTGTGGGTGGGCATGCCTTCCTTCCGCCCCGGAACCATGACCTCGGACATGCTCGCGCTCAACGAAATCTACCGCGATGCGGCCGAAACCGCCGGCGGCGAATTCGTCGACATATGGGAAGGCTTCGTCGACGAAAACGGCGCTTTCATCACCAGAGGCCCCGACATCAACGGCCAGCCGGTACCCCTGCGCGGTGAGGACGGCATCAACATGACCCAGGCCGGCAAGCGCAAGGTCGCCTTCTACACCGAAAAGCCGCTGCTGAAACTGCTCGGCCTGGCCTCTCCCAATGCGATGCCGGCCGATCCCGTGCTTCCCCAGCCGGTTCCCGGCGTGCCGGATGAACCGCAATCGCCGGTCGATATCGACCGCACGCCGCCCATGCTGCTGAGCGATCCCGCTCTCGATGGCGGCACCGAATTGCTGGGTGCATCCCTGCCTTCGAAAGGCGAAGCCGCAAGGAAGATCGAGGACGAGCGCGAGACCGGCAAGGCCTCTCCCGGCCGCGCCGACGATTTCACATGGCCGCCTTTTACATGGCGGCCGCAGAACGAGGCTGCGACCGCTTCGCCGGCGGAAACGACAGGCTCCGTGACAGATCGCAACTGACGATCCCGTCTGGCGATCAAGGATTGGCCGCTGCTATCAACCCGCGCCCTGCCCTCCCCCCTGAAAGCGTGGGGAAGGCAGGGAATGAAACATATCCGGCTCAGGACCGGAAACAGCCTAAAGCGCGTCGCGATCCTTCAGCTTCGCGCCCTGCGCTTTAAGTCCTTGTTTTTACGCATGTCGTTACCCCGAAGCCGGTTCCCATTTTCGGGCGACAAAACAAAGACCTGGAGCCGTTCATCGATTCCGTGAACCATGAACGGCTCTAGCGCGGCAGCAGCGATGTTCCCATGAGGGTCTCGTCGATGGCGCGGGCGGCCTGCCTGCCTTCGCGGATCGCCCACACCACCAGCGATTGCCCGCGCCGCGCGTCGCCGGCCGCGAACAGGCGGTCCATGCTGGTGCGATAATCGCGGTCGTCGGCCGCGATATTGGTGGAACGCCGGCTATCGGTCACCGTCTTCATGCGCCCGTCCAGCTCCGACAGCACGCCGCTTCGGAACGGTCCGGCAAAACCGATGGCGATAAAGGCGAGATCGGCGCGGATGACGAATTCCTTGCCGGCGATGGGCCGGCGCTTTTCATCCACCTCGCCGCACGTCACGCCGACAATCCTGCCCTCCTCGCCGATGAATTCCAGCGTCGCCACCTGAAATTCGCGCCTTGCCCCTTCCGCCTGCGACGATGACGTGCGCATCTTGGTGGCCCAGTAAGGCCACACCGAAAGCTTGTCTTCCTTCTCGGGCGGCTGGGGGCGAATGTCGAGTTGTGTCACGCGCACCGCGCCCTGCCGGAAAGCCGTGCCGACGCAGTCGGACGCGGTGTCGCCGCCGCCGACCACCACGACATGCTGGCCATTGGCGAGGATTTCCGGCGACGCCCACGCCACCGACTGGATGCCCTCGCCTCCGACGCGGCGATTCTGCTGCACCAGATAGGGCATGGCGTCATGCACGCCTTCAAGATCGGCGCCCGGAATGCCTGCGGCGCGCGGCGTTTCGGAACCGCCGCAGTAAAGCGCCGCGTCATACTCCGCCAGCAGGCTGTCCACGCTCCTGTCGACGCCGATATTCACCCCGCAGAAAAAGGCCACCCCCTCCCCCTGCATCTGCTCGATGCGGCGGTCGATGAAGTGCTTCTCGATCTTGAAGTCGGGAATGCCGTAGCGCATCAGCCCGCCGGGACGGCTTTCGCGCTCATAGACATGCACCTCATGGCCGGCGCGGCCAAGCTGCTGGGCGGCCGCCATGCCAGCCGGGCCGGAGCCGATGATCGCGACCCGCCTGCCGGTCTTCATCAGCGGCGGATAAGGCCGGATGCAACCGATCTCATAGGCCTTGTCGGCCAGCGCCTGCTCCACCGTCTTGATGGCGACGGGAATATCTTCGAGATTCAGCGTGCAGGCCTCCTCGCAAGGCGCGGGGCAGATACGGCCGGTGAACTCGGGAAAATTGTTGGTGGAGTGCAGGTTGGCGATCGCCGTCTCCCACTCGCCATTGTAGACGAGATCGTTCCAGTCCGGGATCTGGTTGTGGACCGGGCAGCCGGTCGGCCCGTGGCAGTAGGGAATGCCGCAATCCATGCAGCGCGCCGCCTGCTTTTCCACCTCGCCATCCGACAGGGGCAGCGTGAACTCGCGAAAATGACGGATGCGGTCGGAGGCCGGCTGGTACTTGTGAACCTGCCGGTCGATTTCCAGAAAACCAGTTACCTTGCCCATGATGCTTCCCTGAGCTTTGCGTGCGGCACGCAGGCGCGGCGCGCGCTTGCCGGTCGTACCGGGTGCTTTCGGCTCCGGGGCCAATCGCTCCGGTTAATACGGAGCCGCGCGTTGCGGCCAACGGTCAGCGCGGACGCGCCTCCGGTTTGAGGTCTGGCGGAACCCCCATGGAGGAAGAGCGGCGTGCCCATTCCTATTCCGCCGCCACGGTCATGCGGGCGCGCTTCATCTCCATCAGGGCGCGGCGATATTCGACCGGCATCACCTTGCGGAATTTCGGCCGGTAGCTTGCCCAGCCGTCGAGAATGGCGCGACCGCGCTGCGAGCCCGTATAATGCACGTGGTTGAGAATGAGCTGGCAGAGGCGCTCCTCGTCATGGCTGGTCATGTCGCCGGACACGTCGACCCTGCCCTTGTGATCGATGTCGCCGCCATGATGGTGCAGCTTTTCGAGGATATCGTCCTCTTCCGGCACCGGTTCCAGCTCCACCATGGCCATGTTGCAGCGCCGGGCGAAATCGCCCTCCTCGTCGAGCACATAGGCGACCCCTCCGGACATGCCGGCCGCGAAATTGCGTCCCGTGCGCCCCAACACCACGACCACGCCGCCGGTCATATATTCGCAGCCATGGTCGCCGACGCCTTCGACGACGGCGATGGCGCCGGAATTGCGCACCGCAAACCGCTCTCCGGCGACCCCCGCGAAATAGGCTTCGCCCTCGATGGCCCCGTAAAGCACGGTGTTGCCGGCGATGATGGAATTCGACGCCACGATCCTCGCATCGTGCGGCGGGCGGATGACGATGCGGCCGCCCGAAAGACCCTTGCCGACATAATCGTTGCTGTCGCCCACAAGCTCGAACGACACGCCCCGCGCCAGAAAGGCCGCGAAGGACTGGCCTGCGGTTCCCGTCAGGGTGACGGAAATCGTGTCAGGCCGCAGCCCCTTGTGGCCGAAGCGGCGCACCACCTCGCCGGACAGCATTGCGCCGGCGGAGCGGTCCACATTGCGGATCGGAACCCCGATCCTCACCCCCTGCCGCGCCTCCAGCGCCGGCGCGGCAAGCTCGATCAGCCTGCGGTCGAGCACATCGTCGATCGGATGGTTCTGGCGCTCGGTCCAGTGCGTCTGGTCGGCGGGCGCATCCGGCTTGTGGAACAGGCGCGAGAAATCGAGCCCGCGCGCCTTCCAGTGGTCGATGAGGGCGCTCTTTTCCAGAAGATCGGTGTTGCCGATGATCTGGTCGAGATGGGTGAAGCCCATTCCCGCCAGCAATTCGCGCACCTCTTCCGCCACATAGAAGAAGTAGTTGACGACATGTTCGGGCGTTCCCTTGAAGCGCTTGCGCAGAACCGGGTCCTGCGTCGCCACGCCCACCGGGCAGGTGTTGAGATGGCACTTGCGCATCATGATGCAGCCGGCGGCAATCAGCGGCGCGGTGGCGAAGCCGAACTCGTCGGCCCCCAGAAGCGCGCCGATGATGACGTCGCGTCCCGTGCGCAGGCCGCCATCGACCTGAAGGGCCACACGGCTGCGCAAGCCGTTCAGCACCAGCGTCTGATGCGTTTCGGCAAGGCCGATCTCCCACGGGCTGCCGGCATGCTTGAGCGAGGTGAGCGGCGATGCACCGGTGCCGCCATCGTAGCCGGAGACGGTGATGTGGTCGGCGCGCGCCTTGGCGACGCCGGCCGCAACCGTGCCCACCCCCGCTTCCGACACCAGCTTGACCGACACGTCGGCGCGCGGATTGACGTTCTTCAGGTCGTAGATCAGCTGCGCCAGATCCTCGATCGAATAGATGTCATGGTGCGGCGGCGGCGATATCAGGCCGACGCCGGGCGTCGAATGCCGCGTCTTGGCAATCGTCGCATCGACCTTGTGACCGGGAAGCTGGCCGCCCTCGCCGGGCTTGGCCCCTTGCGCGATCTTGATCTGCATCATGTCGGAATTGACGAGATATTCGGTCGTCACGCCGAAACGACCCGAGGCGATCTGCTTGATCGCCGAGCGCTCGGGATTGGCCCCGCCGCCCGGCAGCGGCAGATAGCGGTCCGGCTCCTCGCCGCCCTCGCCCGTGTTCGACTTGCCGCCGATGCGGTTCATGGCGACGGCCAGCGTGGTGTGCGCCTCCCTTGAGATCGAGCCGAAGGACATGGCTCCGGTGGAGAAGCGCTTCACGATTTCGGCAGCCGGCATCACGTCGCCGAGCCGCGCCTTCCTGCGGCCGACCTCTTCCGCCGTCCTGATCCTGAACAGGCCGCGAATGGCGTGGGCACCGGCGGTGGCGTCGTTCACCTGTTCGGAGAACGCCCTGAAGGTCTCGGCCGATCCCTGCCGCACCGCATGTTGCAGCGTGGCGACCGCATCCGGCGTCCAGGCGTGCGCTTCGCCGCGCATGCGGAACATGTACTCGCCGCCCGCTTCCAGCGCCCGGCGCAACACCGGATCGTCGCCGAAGGCGGAAGCGTGGCGCGCGACCGTCTCGGCCGCGATATGCTCCAGCCCCACGCCCTCGATCAGCGTGGCCGTGCCGGTGAAATAACGGTCGACGAATTCGGACTTCAGCCCGATGGCGTCGAAAATCTGGGCACCGCAATAGGACTGATAGGTCGAGATGCCCATCTTGGACATGACCTTGAGGATGCCCTTGCCGATCGACTTGATGTAGCGGGTGACAAGCTCCTGCGGGTCCACTTCCGGCGGGAACTGTCCCTTTGCGTGCATATCGACCAGCGTATCGAAGGCGAGATAGGGGTTGATCGCCTCCGCCCCATAGCCGGCAAGGCAGCAGAAATGATGCACTTCGCGCGGCTCGCCCGATTCCACCACGAGCCCGACCGAGGTGCGCAGCCCCTTGCGGATCAGGTGACGATGCACCGCCGCCGTCGCCAGCAGGGTCGGGATGTCGATGCGGTCCGGCCCGATCTGGCGGTCGGACAGGATGATGATGTTGTAGCCGCCGGCCACCGCCGCCTCGGCCCGCTTGCACAGCCGCTCGATGGCCGCCGGCATGCCTTCGGCCCCTTCCGTCACCGAATAGGTGATGTCGATGGTCCTGGTGTCGAAGCGCTCTTCGGTATGGCCGATGGAGCGGATCTTTTCGAGGTCCGCATTGGTCAGGATGGGCTGGCGCACCTCAAGCCGCTTGCGGCGCGAGGTGCCGACGAGGTCGAAGATATTCGGCCGCGGCCCGATGAACGACACGAGGCTCATCACCAGTTCCTCGCGGATCGGATCGATCGGCGGGTTGGTGACCTGCGCGAAGTTCTGCTTGAAATAGGTGTAGAGCAGCTTCGGCTTGTCCGACATGGCCGCAATCGGCGTGTCGGTACCCATCGAGCCGACAGCCTCCTGCCCCGTCGTCGCCATCGGCGACATCAAAAACTTCAGGTCTTCCTGGCTGTAGCCGAAGGCCTGCTGGCGATCGAGCAGCGACACATCGGTGCGCAGCGCGCGCGGCTCGACCGGGTTGAGGTCTTCCAGGATGAGTTGCGTGTTCGCCAGCCACTGGCCGTAAGGGTGCTGCGTGGCGATCCCGGTCTTGATCTCCTCGTCGGAGACGATGCGGCCCTTTTCGAGGTCGATCAGCAGCATGCGTCCCGGCTGGAGGCGCCATTTGGTGACGATGTGCTCTTGCGCCACCGGCAGCACGCCGGCCTCGGAAGCGAGGATCACGCGGTCGTCGTCGGTGACGATGTAGCGCGCAGGCCGCAGCCCGTTGCGGTCCAGCGTCGCGCCGATCTGGCGTCCGTCGGTAAACACCACGGCGGCCGGCCCGTCCCACGGCTCCATCAGGGTGGCGTGGTACTCGTAGAACGCCTTGCGCTCGTCGCCCATCAGCTTGTTGCCGGCCCAGGCTTCCGGGATCAGCATCATCATGGCGTGGGCGAGGCTGTAGCCGCCCTGAAACAGGAATTCGAGCGCATTGTCGAAACAGGCCGTATCCGACTGGCCCTCATAGGAGATCGGCCACAGCTTCGAGATGTCGTTGCCGAACAGTTCGCTGTCCACCGACGCCTGACGCGCCGCCATCCAGTTGTTGTTGCCGCGCACCGTGTTGATCTCGCCATTATGCGCGACCATGCGGTAGGGATGCGCCAGCTTCCATGACGGGAAAGTGTTGGTGGAAAAGCGCTGGTGAACGAGGATCAGCGCCGTTTCAAAACGCGGGTCGAGAAGGTCCCTGTAGTAGGCTCCCACCTGATTGGCGAGGAACATGCCCTTGTAGACGATGGTGCGCGCCGACAGCGACACGCAATAGGAACCGACGTCGCGATTGCCGTTTTGGGCATAGATGCGGCCCGAAATCACCTTGCGCAGAATATAGAGCCGCCGCTCATATCCGTCGTCGTCGCCGGCATCGAAGGGGCGGTCGAAGAAGACCTGCATGTGGAAGGGTTCGGCGGCCACGATTTCCGGGGCGCGGGACAGCGACGAATTGTCGACGGGAACTTCGCGGAAGCCCAGAATGGCGAAGCCTTCGGACTGTGCCGATTCCACAATCACATCATTCACATGGGCGCGTGCGGCCTCGTCCTGCGGCATGAACCAGTGGCCGACGCCGTAGCGGCCGGACGGCGGCAGCTCGACACCCTTTTCCGCCATTTCCTCGCGAAAGAAGCGGTCGGGAATCTGCACGAGCAAGCCGGCGCCGTCGCCGACCAGCGGGTCGGACCCCACCGCGCCGCGATGGGTCAGGTTTTCCAGCATGAACAGGCCGTCCCTGACGATCTGGTGCGACTTCACGCCCTTCATATTGGCGATGAAGCCGACGCCGCAGGCGTCATGTTCGTTGCGCGGATCGTAAAGGCCCTGTGCGGAAGGAGGAATGCCCGGATTGGCGATGCGTTTGAAGGTGGCCGCCCCGGTCTGTGCGGCCGGCCTGAAATCCGTCGTCACAGATGGCGTCACATGCGTCATCGCTGCCGTCCTCCATTTTGCGCCGGAGAAGCGTCTGGTTGCCTCAGTCCGGCTCCGGTTGGGTATATTTACCGCTGGCGAAACCTCTTCACGCCCGGCCGGTCAGCGGCCGCTTGCGCCACCAGCCGGATCGACGGTTTCATTAAACGCCCTTCCGGCTGCTTCGCGCGGGCAGGTAAGACAGTATTGCTGTCCTAAATTTTTATGGCAGAAATTAAAAAAGCGCACAAGACCGATTGATGAAAAAAAATGCGGCCCCGAGATAGAAAATTGCGAAATGCTAACGAAAAAGGAAACTTTCCGTCGACCCTTGCATGTTTCAGAACCT
>JAZIHP010000105.1:0-12147 GCA_036678505.1 Alphaproteobacteria bacterium | reverse complement strand
TCTGGCGCGTCGCCCTGGCGCAATCGA
Source organism: Alphaproteobacteria bacterium (assembly GCA_036678505.1). Classification (GTDB taxonomy): domain Bacteria; phylum Pseudomonadota; class Alphaproteobacteria; order Rhizobiales; family Rhizobiaceae; genus Mesorhizobium. The sequence goes on along the minus strand of JAZIHP010000105.1, from coordinate 12,120 downwards.
AGCCCGGACTGGCAGCGAATGCCGGCATCGCCGCCAGCAAGCCAAGCGCGAGGAAGATATGCGGGATCAATCTTTTCATAGGCTATTGCTGCTCGTAGGTCTGTTCGTCCGCCGCGCTTGTGTCCCAGAAGAACAGGACGCCGGTTTCGGCGCCGGGCGTGTAGTTCGTGGCGGTCCACTCGAAGCGTGTCGGCGAGATCTTCTTCGCGTCAGGCGGGCAGAACGCGACGAAATCGGTGGGATGATGCTTGTCGACCTCCAGCCGATAGTGGTCGGCCGGGCCGCGCCAACCATCTCGTGGAGCGACATGCGTCACGGTATAGAGTTCATGATAATGGTCCCCGGAAAGAAACGCGCGGCGCACGGCATCGTCGATGCAGTAGGCCTGCGTCGCCGAACCGTCAGTCGCTATCTCGGGAAAATAGTCGAGATTGATGTCGCTCCAGTAGCGGGAAACCGGGATATAATTCGCCTCTACGCGAGTCTCGCCCGGCGCAAGAACCGTGTCCCACACGAAATCGGCCTGATAGGTCCACAGCGCCGTGTCTTCGCTCATCAGGCCGCCCGCTGCGAGCGTTGCCTGCTTTTCCGGCGGCAATTGCCGCCATATCGGGTCGCCGTCCGGCCCGGAGAGCAAGGGCACGCCAGCATCGAGCAGTTGCCGGGTGACGTCCTTTCCCTCGAACAGTGCCCGGCCGTGGCCGGTCAGCGCCTGTTCCTGCCCATTCACGCTGACGGAGAGACTTATATAGTTGGCCGGCCGCGTGTCGGCTTTAAAGCCTGCGGTTTCGGATTCTTCATCGAGCGTGGCAATGTCCGGGCTGGCATCCACCGGCATATCCGGCATGGCGAAGCTGAAATGCATCGTCTGCCGCGTGGAAGTCCTGAAGACATAGGCCAGCCGGACGGAATAGATCGAGATATGGACGTCCAGTCGCTCGACGCTGACGCCGGCCGGCAGGCCGAAGATCGGGCCGGTCGCGGCATAGCCGATGTCGCGTCCCGCATATTCGGCAAGTGCTGGGACGGGAGCCAGAAGGCCGGCGACGGCGATCGCGGCAAGCGCGGTATGCTTCATTCGCTTCCCTCCGGCTCGCTCAGGCGCGCGAGGCAGAAACGCTCGGGCGCGCTTTCGTCCTGCGCTGCCAGCAACTCGTCACCGCAGGCGTTGCGGGTGGACCAGATGAGCAGGCTGAAATCATCCGAAAGCGCATGGGGGCGGTCGCCCGCCGACGTGCCGGCGATGCGCCGCTCATGGCGCGTCGCCATGTCGAGCACGGCCAAGCCGGTGTCTGCCGGATAGACGAGCAGGGAGCGTTTGGCATCGAAAAGATAGGAGGCAAGCTCCCAGCCGCCCCACCCCATCAGATAAGGCGGCGACCCGGTCGTCCGTTTGCGCATCTTCAGTTCGATGGTGCGGTGGCCTCGATCGTCGACCCAGGCGATGAAATCACGATTGCCGCGGATCGCTTCCGGGCTTTCCCGTCGCTCTCCATCAACTCGTCCTGCCCGGCGTCGGCCGACTTACCATGGGCATCGAGCAGGGCGATGATGTCGGCGGGAACCTCGCCGAGCCGCTTGCTTCCTTCCGCTGTCGCAGCATAGACGGACTGCGGCGCCGTCTCGCCTTCTCCACCCCATTCGGCGACGCGCACGTAGAGCGTGTCGCCCTGCCACGCGGTCGCTCCAATCGTCATCGGCGCACCATCGGGGTGCGGTTGCTGCAGGTCCGACGCGGGTGTGGCGGCCACCAGCCTGCCGTCCGCGACGCGGTAGAGCCAGACCTGATCGGGACCGTCGAGTTCGAGGCTGGGCAGCAGGACCGCAAGCATTGAGCCGTTCGGCGAGACGCGTATTTCGGAAATACGCACGGTCCCGTTATCCGCGATTTCGGGGCGGGTGGCTGCTATCGGTCCGAGGTCGATCTCGCGCGGGTCCGGCGACAGGGGCGCGGCGGCGAGGTCCTGCAAGCGCAGACGGCGCATGAGATAGGCGGAGTTCAGGCAGTCGTAAGACTGCCTGCCGATTTCCCTCGAAAGATCGGACAATTCCCCAAACATCCGGTCGGCGATGCACTGGCGATCGCGTTCGTGCACCCAGTCGCGCTGGACCAGCATGAGGTCGTCGCGTGCCGGGCCGGCGGCGGCATCGCGCGCGGCCTTGTAGACGCGTGAAAGGGCGAGATCCTGCCAGCGCAGCGTGGCGCTGGCGCAGATCATCTTCTCGACGGTGCTTGCCGCTTTCGCGCAATCGAAGCTCGCTGGAACGCTCTGTGCATTTGCCGGCAGTGCGCAGGTAGCGACCAGAAGACCGAGCGCGACGGCCGCGAATGCGCGATCAGCGAGCCGGGTCATGGACGACGAACTCGCTGTTCTCGCACAAATTCTGCGTGCCGGCAGGCACGTCTCCACCGCAACATTCCTCGTCGCTTTCCTCAACGAAGGTCACCACGATATCGAAGGTGCAGATGTCGCGGCCTTCGGGAATGGTGAAGGTTCGGCTTGCGTTCGGCTCCAGCGGTTCGTAGCCGAACGCATCGCTGTCGAAGGAGGCAACGCGCGCCTCCGCATAGCCGAGGCTATGCAGCGCGCGGCTCGCTTTGTTGGTCACCGTCACGTCGAGATCGCGGGCCGGCTTCGGCGCGTCGCAGGCCGAAAGCATGGCGGCCGCCGGCTCGGCCGCGCCGCCCATGTCATAGCGCTGTGCATGCCCGTCGACGGCGATCTCCAGCGTTCCGGTCGCGGTCAGGATACGCCGCAGCGTATCGTCGAGCGGCAGATGGCCTTCCACGTCCTTTCCGCCCGAATCCTCATTGGGAATAGCCCTTTCCGAAAACGCGATCCGATCCCCGCCCACCGACAGGTTGACCGACAGCATGGCGCCCTCTTCGGCCTGGCTCTCTTCGTCCTGCACATAGACGTCCACCATCGGTTTGCCGACGGTGCAGGAGAAATGGAGCATGACATAATCTCTGTCGGGTACGCCGTAGGCAAGCATTGTCGTTCTGTCGTAGGTGCTGCCGAACCAGCGCGGCTGTTCCTCGCTCTCCTGGGCGGCGGCCGGCAGGATTGCGGCCGGCGAAAGGCCAGTCAGGATTACCGCGAGCATCGCCCTGCGGAGGCTCCTGCGAGCAGGGAGGGAAACTGGATCGATGAGGTTCACATCAACTCCTGCGTTGGTCAGTCAGCCGCCAACCGGACGGAAGAAGGTGATGACCGGCCGGAAATTCCAGCCGGCATGGCGGATGATCTCGATCATCGGCTGCTTCATCTCGTTGAGATTGAACGTATAGGCGTAGCTCAGGTCGAAGGTCGGCTTCCCGTCCCTGAACTGCAGCCCGAACACCCGCTCATGCTGATATTCGTAGAAGGTGATGCCAAGCGACATCTTCCAGTTCAGGCTTAGGAGATTCGGGCCAGCCGACCAGTCGAACGAGGCGTAGCGGTCCTGCACCCGGACATTGTGCGCGCGCTCGTCGAAGCGAAGCACCAGCCGGTAGCCCTTGCTCATGCCGTGGACGCGCATCAGGTCGAACCACTTGGCGTCGGCATAGCGCCAGTCGACGACGAGTTCGTTGTGATCCTTGCCGCGCTTGATCGTATAGGGAACGTTCTGCTCGTTGATGGAAAGCAGGCTCTGCATCAGCGTTTCCGCGGCCACGGGCTGGATGCTGGGAACGGCCGGCACATGACTGACCCATGTGGCGACCCGGCCGAAGATGAAGAACTGCAGGCCCGCCCAGACGAAAATGCCGTATTTGGCAACAGTCTTGACCTGCTCGCCGAACGGGTCGGCCGGAAAGGATGGTGGGCCGTCGATCAGGCCATATTTCGCCTGGACGAGTGCAATCGCCAGCATCGGCAGGCCGATGACGAAGACGAAGAAATAGGCGAAGAACGCCACCACACGCAGCCCCTTTCCCGGGCGCGGCGGCAAGCCGGTGGAAGCGCCGTCATTCGCACCAGCCGCGATCTCGCCGGGCAAGCTCAATGGGATCGTTCCTCCGCCGCCATTCCTTTTCTCAGTGATAGTCCTCCGGCACCCGCCTGTCTTGGACAGGAAGGAACCGGTTACGGACAAAACGGAACCGAATTGACGCTTGTCGGCCGCTACTGCATCTTCGCAGCAGGGGGATGCATGAATGGCGATCAACGATCAGGTGGAGGCAATACCGCCACCCTCATTGTTTCTGTCGACGGCGGAAGTTCCCGTGCGAGACCCCACGCCGTTCAGCCGGGCTTGTTGAAGGCGTCTTCGGTGATTGCGTAGCTGCGCCGCAGCTCTTCCATTCGCTCGATGCGTTTCACGGCCTTGTCGGAAAGACGCGCGGTGAGCGCGGCGATCAGCGCTTCGGTCTGCGCCATGGCCGGCACCATGGTGTCGTAGGGCGAAGCGGTATCGACCGGGACGGTGAGCGTCACGGCCGCGAATTCGGAAATGGGCGACAGCCAGCGGTCCGTGAACAGCACGATCTTCGCCCCCTGCTCCGCGGCATGGCGGGCGAAGCGGATCGTCGCGGTCTGGTAGCGGCGGTAATCATAGACGAACAGCGTGTCCTTGCGTCCGAGATCGACCAGATGATCGACCTCGTCAGCCTGTGCGCCTTCGATCCAGTGGGTGTCGGGGCGAAGCTGCTTCATATGCGCCCACAGCATGCCGGCCAGCATGCCGCTGAAACGCCCGCCCAGACAGTGAACCTGCGAGCCGATGTCGGCCGCGGCCTCGACCGCCGCCTCGAAATCGTGGCCGGGCAGCGTCGCCTTGGCAGTCTCCAGCGCCTGAATGCTGGCATCGAGAAAATGCTGGTAAAAATTGTTCTGGCCAGGATTTGGCTTGCGGGTCTCCATCATGGAAAGCGGCGAACTCATGCGCTCCTGCACTTCAGCGAGAAGCCCCGCCTGGAACTCCGGATAGCCGCTGAAACCAAGCTTGGTGACGAGGCGCACCACGGTCGGGTCGCTGACCCCGGCGGACGCGGCCAGATGCGCGACCGTGTTGAGCCCCGAGGCCGGATAGTTCGACAGAAGCTGGCGCACGATTTTCATCTCCGAGCGCGTGAAAGCGATGGTGTCGTCGGTAAGCCTGTCCCTGATGCTCATAGGTGCCCTTCTTCCCAGAGGCCGCGCGCCATATTCTGTAATTTATTACAAAATAATATTAATAATAGTAAATTGAAATAATATCTACTTTTTTTGTGAGTCATACCGTCATCGACCGGCCCGCATAGCGATATGCTTCGCACCTCGCATATCCGGGATCATCGACACCAGATTTGCCGTGTACTCATGCCCGGACGCATCGAACAGGGTCTCGGTCTCGCTGATCTCGCAAATACGTCCACCCTGCAGGACGGTGATGCGATCGCAGATCTGGCGCACCACCGGAAGATCATGGCTGATGAACAGGATGGTGAGCGACAGCTTCTCCTGCAAATCCTTCAGAAGATTGAGGATCTGCGCCTGAATGGACACGTCGAGCGCCGAGGTCGGTTCATCGCAGATCAGGAAGCGCGGCCGGCTGGCCAGCGCCCGAGCGATCGAGATGCGCTGGCGCTGGCCGCCGGAAAATGCGTGCGGATAGCGGCGGGCGGCGCCGACGTCGAGGCCGACCGCGTTCAGCAGCTCCCGCATGACCGGTTCCGCCGCGCGACGGCTGGCCGCCAGCCCGTAATGCACCATGGGCTCGGCGACGATGTCGCCCACCCGCATCTGCGAATTGAGCGAGGAATAGGGGTCCTGAAACACCATCTGCGTGTTGCGGCGGATGCGCTGGCGCACAGTGAAGGGCGCGGCATAAACGTCCTGCCCGCCGAACAGCATCTGCCCGTGGCTTGGCCTCGTCAGACCGGCGAAAATGCGCGCCATGGTGGATTTTCCGGAGCCCGATTCGCCCACCAGCCCCATCACCTCTCCGTTGCGGATATCGAGACTGATGTCGTGCAGCGCCTTGAAGCCACCGCCGCTTGCGCCAAACAGCAGGCGCTTCGCGCCATAGACCTGCTCGACATGGCGCAGCTCGACAAGGTTGTCGCCGGCCGGCTTCACATGAGCGGCCTCCCCTTCCAGAAGCCACCGCATCGCGGCATCGATATCCTTCGGCGCGCCGGACACCGGAAAGCGGTCGAGCTTCACGTCGGCGCGCGGCACCACCGAAATCAGCGCGCGGCTGTAATCGTGCTGCGGACGTTCGAGAACCGCGCGCGTCTCGTCCAGTTCGACGATCTCGCCGGATTTCATCACCGCCACGCGATCGGCAATCTGGGCGATCGCGCCCATGTCATGGGTGATGAGCATGACGGCCACATGGCGCTCCTTCGCCAGCCCGCGGATGAGCTGCAATATCTGCGTCTGCACCGACACGTCGAGCGCGGTGGTCGGCTCGTCGGCGATGATCAGTTCCGGCTCCGAGCAGAGCGCCAGCGCGATCACCGCGCGCTGGCGCATGCCGCCGGAAAATTCGTGCGGCCAGTTCTTCACCCGGCGCTCCGGTTCAGGAATGCCCACCGCCGCCAGTTGTCGCACCGCTTCGGCGCGCGCTTCGGCCTTCGTCATCGGACGATGTGTGCGGATGGTATCGACAAGCTGGCGCTCGATGGTGAACAGCGGGTTGAGGCTGGTCAGGGGATCCTGAAAGATCGTCGAGATGCGCTTGCCGCGCAGCGCCTGCATGGCCTTGACGTTGCGCGCGTCGATCACGTCACCGGCAAGCCGGACCTCGCCGGCGCTGATATGCCCCGGCGCCTGCAGGAGACCGGTGATGGCCGCGCCCACGGTCGACTTGCCCGCGCCCGATTCGCCGACGATGCCGAGAATCTCGCCGGCGGCGATGTCGAAACCGACATCGCGAACAGCGCTGAAATTGCCGTGGCCGCTTGGAAAATCCACGCACAGGCCCCGGATCGACAGGACCGGAGGATGGCTGGTGGCCATGTTCATATCCCCCGCGGGTTCAGCGCGTCGCGCAGCCAGTCGCCCAGCACGTTGATGGCAAGCGCCAGCGCCAGCAGGGTGACGGCGGGGAACAAAAGTATCCACCACTCCCCGGCGAACAGGAAATCCTGACCGCTGCGGATCAGCGTGCCGAGCGAGGGCTGCGTGGCCGGCAGGCCGGCACCCAGAGGAAAGAGTGGCTTCCGTGATGATGGCGAGCGCCAGCGAGATGGTCGCGATCACCATGATGGGGCGCCGGACATTGGGCAGGATATCCATGCGCTGCCGATCTTCCACACGCACGGCCTGTTCGTAGCCACCAACGTCATCCTCGTTTCCGGCGCGTCGATGTTCCTGCTGCCGAAATTCGATCCTGATGCGATCATCGGGCGTTTCCCGGAAGCGACGGTTCTGATGGGCGTGCCGACCTTTTATGTGCGCCTTGCGCAGGATGAGCGCGTGAACCGCGACAGCACCGCCGATATGCGGCTGTTCATCTCCGGCTCGGCCCCGCTGCTTGCGGAAACGCATGACGCCTTCCGCGCCCGCACCGGCTATGCCATTCTGGAACGCTACGGCATGACCGAGACCAACATGAACGCCTCCAACCCCTATGACGGCGACCGCATCGCCGGCACGGTCGGCTTGCCGCTGCCCGGCGTCGACATCCGCGTCGTCGGCATGGAAAACGGCGCCGCCCTTCCGGCCGGCGAAACGGGCATGCTCGAAGTCAGGGGCCCGAATGTTTTCAAGGGCTACTGGAACATGCCGGAAAAAACCAAAGCCGAATTCCGCGATGACGGCTTTTTCATCACCGGCGATCTCGGGCTCATCGACGCGCGCGGCTATGTCCATATCGTCGGGCGCGGCAAGGACCTCGTCATTTCCGGCGGCTATAATATCTACCCCAGGGAGATCGAGAGCGAGATCGACCTGATCGATGGCGTGCTCGAAAGCGCGGTCATCGGCGTGCCGCATGCGGATTTCGGCGAAGGCGTGACTGCCGTGGTGGTGCCGAAGACCGGCGCGGCGCTGGAGGAAGACGCGATCCTGGCCGCGCTCGGCGAGCGGCTTGCCCGCTACAAGCTGCCCAAGCGGGTTCTGTTCTTGGACGAGCTGCCACGCAACACCATGGGCAAGGTGCAGAAGAACCTGCTGCGCGAAGCCTGGAAGGAGCTTTACGGCTGAGGCAGGCGCATCGTACGTCCGCTCATAAAGAGAGCCGCGCCAACATCGCCGCCGCGCCATGCGCGGCGGCCGGATTTTGTCGCGTCAGGACGGTCTCTTGCGGATGAGGCGGCGAGCCTTGTCGCGCAGGCCCCGCATGACGTTGCGCGCCTCCCGGTAGAGATGCATCTGCGAGGCGGCCTGTCTCGCTGCCCTGTCGGCAGCGGGCGTCAGCCCGATGATCAGCGTTCCCATGCGCATCCGCTCGCTCCACAGACGGCTCATCACCGGATGATCGGGCACCGCGCAGGAATCCGTGAACCGGATATTCGGATCTTCCAGATGCTGGCGGGTGACCTCCAGCATCAGCAGGGTTCCGGGCGAGAAGGCGGACAGGCTCTCGTCATAAGCCGTCTTCCAGGTGTAGGCGACACCCTGCTCCACGAACGCCACAAGGCTGGCGATCACGCGCCCGTCCAGCGCCAGCGAGTGGATGCGGCACATGTCGCGTTCCGCCAGCCTGTGCACCGCCTCACGGGCGAACGCGGCCTGAAAGCGATCGACCGTCATGGCCGTGCCCTTGCGGCCCTTCCAGCCGGCGCCCTCCAGAGCAAGGAAGCTCTCCATCGCCGGACGCACTTCCTGCGGGCCGCGCGCGACCTGATGCGAAACCGCGCCGATCTCCTCCAGGCGGCGGCGCAAACGGCGAAACTCACGCACATGATGCGGGCGCAACGACGCCTTCAGATAGGCGTCTCCATCCAGTTCGCTGTCGAGAACCGGCCGCTCGACCTCCGCGGTGGCGATCAGGGCAAGCTGGCGGGTCTCCGCCACCGAACGCAGCACCCCCGCCACCTGCCCTTCGAGGCGCATATCGGGCAGCACCAGCACCTGCGGCAATTGCAGATGCCGCCGTGACAGGATGGCCAGGCAATCCTCCACCACGCCCAGCGGATCGTCATGGTCCACAAGCGGCGTGCCGACCGGTCCGAACGGGTTAGACCACGCCCGCATTACCGGCACGGCGAACGGCACATTGGGGCGCTCCACCGAAAACGGCATCAGAAACCGCAGTCGCGACCGATGCTCGTCGCCATCGCGGATCACCGCCAGACGCACTTCGCGGTCTTCCAGCCTCGGCATCGCCGGGGCCAGGAAGCGTGGATTGAAGAAGATATTGGGTTCGATGGCGCGGGCCACGAGATGATCGAGTTCCTCGACCAGCTCAAAGCCGGCATTCGCCGGATAGATGGCAAGCGTACGCGGCGGCCGCCGGTCGGTCAGCAGTTCAAGCTGCGAAGGGTCGATGCCCTCGCGCACCAGCCCGGCAAGCTCCGAGACCAGCGTGCCCGCCGGGCCTCCGCTTGCCTCCTCGATCAGCGGAACAGCAGCCATTATGCAGCGCTCCTTGCCGGGATGAAAATGGTCATGACAATACCAAGTTTGCGCCAGACCGTGAAGGAGAGGCCGGCAGCTTCGAAGATCATGGCAAACGCGGTCGAAATGGCCGCTCCCCACAGACCCAGGGCAGGCAACAGCAGAATATTGAGCACAATGTTGAGCGCCAGTGTGGCGGCAAACACCGCCGCGCAGCTATTCTGGTGTCCGCTCATCGTCAAAAGGCTTTCGCATGGCCCGACGGACGCGCGCGCCACCACGCCGACAACGAGCAGGAAAAGAAGCGGATAGCCGGACTGGAACCCTTCGCCGAACAATCCGAGCATCGGCCTGCCCAGAGCCAGCACCACAACCGCCATGGCAAGCGATGGCCAGAAGGTCCATGACACCGTTTCGCGCGCGAAGGCCGCAAGCCGGTTACGATCGCTATGCGCGAACTGCGCATAGCGCTGGGCGGAGCCGGCTTTCACCGCGAAATAGACGAAATGCACCAGCGCCAGCGTCTTCACGGTCGCGAAATAGATGGCCACTTCCTGGGGATCGCGATAAAAGCCGACCATCAGCACATCGGCATTGGTGAGCAGGTAGAAGAAACTGTCGACCAGGAAAATCGGCAGGGAGATGAAAAACCACTGGCGCAGCAAAATCCGGCTCTTGCCGGCCGGAATGGTCGCGGAGACCCGGGCGCCGAGGCTCAGCAACTGAGCAAGTGCCGTGACGTAGGTGGCCGCGATCGCCGCGATGATGGCCGTCGTCGCGTCGGCGGGGCAGCCGGCGAGAAGCGCTGCCCCCATGAAGACGAGAATCAGCACCGGCCGCGAAATATAGGTCGGCAGCAAGGCCGACAGCGCCCATGAATGGGCGCGAGACACGCCTTGCAGAAGATCCGTCAGCGCCACCATGGGAAGGCACAGCAGGCCAAGCAGGAACGGCACCACGTAATAGTCTTCGATGCGGTCGGCGAAGAGCCACACGCCTGCCGCGCCGGCAAGGGCGGTCAGCGTGGAAGCGGCCAGCACCACATGCCGGCTGGCGCGGACGATGCCGCGCAGTTCCTCCAGCATGCCGCGTTCGCGAAATTCCGGAATGAAGCGGATGACGGAGGTGCTGAAGCCGACGCACGAGATGGAGCCGACGATCAGCATCGTCACCCACACCAGCACGAAGATGCCATACTCGAAACTGCCCATCCAGCGCGCCATCAGCACCTGGCTGAAAAAGGCGATGGCGGCGCTGACGACGCGGACCATGAAAGCGATGGCGGACATGCGCCCGGCCGCGCCGCGCTCATCCGAACCCGATGCGATGGCATCGATCTGCGTCAGCAGCGGCCGCAGCCGCCGCGCAAGGCGCTGCGGCAGCAATCTGTCAGCCGCCATGGCTGCGGAAAAACGCACCCTGTACATCTCCGTAATCCGCAAGGTCATGATCCCTTCTAGGAGCCAACCCCTTAAGAAACGGTACGGAAACGAGGCTTTGCGGCAGGCTGGCCCCCGGCAAGTCCCCGGCTGGCCCCTTCGGCAGGCTGGCCCGGCAGGCTGACGCTATGCGGCCAGCACGTCCTGCCATTCCTTGTGGCGGCGGAACTCGGCCGCCACATAGCCGCACCGCGGCGTGATTTTCGTGCCGGTCTCGCGGGCATCGGTGACGGCATGGGCAACCAGCTCTGCGCCCACGCCCTTGCCGCGCGCCGATGGCGGCACGAAGCTGTAATCGATGGAAATGTGATTTGGGCCGCTGCGCACATAGGTGAGACAGGCTTCCTCGCCACCCTCCAGTGGCAGCACATAACGGCCCTTGCCGCCATCTTCGGTTTTGCTGATTAGAATGTTCTTCACGATCCTCACCTTTACTTCTTCAACACATCCGCCCATTCGGGATTGCGTTTGAACTGGGCCGCCGCAAAGGGGCACAGCGGAACGATCGCCTTGCCCGCGGCCCGCGCATCCGCGACCGCCCTCGCCACCAGCCGCAGTCCCGCACCCTGTCCGCGCAACGCGTCCGGCACGCCGGTATGGTCGATGATGATCTGTTTGTCGCCCGCCTTGGTGAACGTCATCTCTGCTTCCGCGCCATCCGGCCCGCGCAGCACATATCGGCCCCTGGAGCCGGCCTCTTCAATCTCCACGTCCGGTGGCCGCTCATTCATCGGGATGCTCCTGTAACCGGCACGGCCGACAAAAAGCGGCGTGCAGCCTCGACCTCATTGGGGCGCAGCTCATGCCCGCCCTCATGCCATTCCAATTCCGCCATCGCGCCCTGACCACGGAAATACGCTTCCAGCCGCAGGGTCAAGTCAGGCGGGCATACGGGATCGTGCCGCCCCGCCGTGATCAGCACCTGCCGGCCGGCAAGCCCCGGCTGCGGCGCGGGCGCGAACGGGATCAGCGGATGCATCAGCACCGCGCATGAAAACAGTTCCGGCGCGGAAAGCATGACCGAGGCAAGGATGTTGGCCCCGTTCGAATAACCGAGACCGCAAACCCGCGCCGTTTCCGCCGCCCGCGCATGCGCATGCACGAAGCCCGCCATCCTGTCCGTCGCGCGGGCAAGATCGGCCATGTCGTATCTGCCTTCGCCAAGGCGGCGGAAGAAACGCGCCGCGCCCATTTCCGAAACATCGCCA
>JAZIHP010000104.1:0-12404 GCA_036678505.1 Alphaproteobacteria bacterium | reverse complement strand
TTGCGGTGGGATGAAAGCCGCGCGCGTAATGCGCGGTCGGGTCCAGCGCCATTCCGAGCCGGCAGCAGACCTCGAAACCGACGACCACCGCGGCAAGAAATTCCGCGCCCGATGCGCCCGTCATCTCAGCCGCCGCAAGAGCTGCCGGAACCACCGGCGCGCTTGGGTGCAGGGAACTGTCGGCGTGGGTGTCGTCGAAATCGAGACTGTGCCCGAGGGTTCCGTTGAGCAAGGCGGCAGCCGCCGCGCCATAATGGCGGTTGAGGCCGAAAACCGTGCAGGGGCCTTCGCCGTCCATGCCCAGCCGCCCAAGCATGGCAAGCACCGCCGGCGTTGAATCCGCTTCATGTGCCGCCCGCAGGACAGACCCTGTCAGGTCCGTCACCAATGCAAGCGCGCGCGCCGTGACTTCAGCCGGAATCTCGTTCGCAGCGAACCCCGCTGCGAAATCGGCCAGAGTTCTGGTCACTGACATATGTCGCTCCTCCCGGCCGGCATCGCATGGCGGGCCATGATCTGCCGGGCCCGTTGCACCACAGGCGCATCCACCATCGCCCCGTCGACCCGAACGGCGGCGCCGCCATCCTGCGCCGCAAGCACGCGCTTTGCCCAGCCAACTTCATCCTGCGATGGCGCAAAGCCTCGTCGGGCGGGGGCGATCTGGGCCGGATGGATCAGCAGCTTCCCGGAAAAGCCCAGCTCCACCGCATGCGCGCAATCCTCTGCGATGAGGCCGGCATCATGGATGGCGGTGGTGACGCCGTCCAGGGGAGCGGCCTTCCCGGCGATGCGCGCTGCCATGACAAGGGTCGAGCGGGCCATCAGCAGTGACTGGCGCGTATGGGCCATGGCAAGGTCGGCGGCAAAATCGATGGAGCCGAAGGCTATGCGTTCCGAGGCACCCGCAATCCCCACCGCCCGGTGCAGGCCGGCAGCCGATTCGATCAGAGCGATCACCGGCCAGCCGCAGCGATCTGCGACCCGATGGAGATCGGCGGGTTCTTCGGCTTTCGGCAGCATCACTGCGGCAAGAGGCAGGCGACGGGCAGCTTCGATGTCCGCTTCGTGCCACTCCGTGTCCGTGCCATTGATGCGCAACAGGACGGGCATCGCCCGCGGCATGGCAGCCAGCTCTTCGACGAGCAGGTCGCGCGACGCGGCCTTGGCCTCCGGTGCTAGGGCGTCTTCCAGATCGACGATCACCGCGTCGGCGCCGGCGGCGGCAGCCTTGAGGAGCCGTTCCGGCCGGTCGGCCGGTACGAAAAGCGGCAATGTCAGACTGGCGATTTCCCCTGGCATCGGATTTTCCGGCTCCCCTCTTGCCCGGGCGATGATGAGGAGAGAGGGGTATAAAGTGAAATATATTTTTTATCTCAATTCCATAACGCAAATGTATCTCGACACGCGCCGGAGCCATCTGTTTTCGTTATGCCCGATGGAGAAAGCCGTTATTTGATGTGATGACTGGTTTCGTCAATTCTGCCGCCGGTACGAGGATGCCCCCAACCCCACTCGGGGATCATCCGAAATTTCTGACGGGAGCAGACATGACCAAAACGGACCTTGCCGGCCTTCTCGTGGTGTCGGTCGAACAGGCCGTGGCCGCGCCGCTGGTCTCTTCCCGGCTGGCGGAAGCAGGCGCGCGCGTCATCAAGGTCGAGCGACCGGAAGGCGACTTCGCCCGCAACTATGACCGGCTGGTGCATGGTGAGAGCGCATATTTCGTGTGGCTGAACCGGGGCAAGCAATCCGTCTGCCTCGACCTGCGGGAGGAAACTGCGCGGGCTACGCTTCAAAGAATGATCGCATGTGCGGATGTCTTCATTCAGAATCTCGCGCCCGGAGCGATCGACAGGCTGGGCTTCGCGCCCGAAGTGCTGCGCAAGCGCCATCCGCGCCTGATCACGGTTTCGATCTCCGGCTATGGTGAGGACGGTCCATACAGGAACCTCAAGGCCTATGATCTGCTGGTGCAGGCTGAAAGCGGTCTTTCCTCCATCACCGGCACACCTGAGGGCATGACCCGGGTCGGCATCTCGATCTGCGACATAGCTGCCGGGGCAACAGCACATCAGGCGGTGCTACAGGCACTCTATGCAAGGGAACGCACAGGGGAAGGCCGGCACATCGCCATTTCGCTTTTCCATGCGCTGACCGACTGGATGAACGTCCCCTACCTGCAATATGTCTATGGCGCTCAGGTTCTGCCGCGCAATGGTCTGACGCATCCCACCATCGCTCCCTATGGCGCCTATGCCGACCGCTCGGGGCGGGAAGTGCTGTTCTCCATTCAAAACGAGCGGGAATGGGCGCAATTCTGCGCCGAAGTCCTTCTTCTGCCCGATCTGGCCTCCGATCCGCGCTTCCACGACAATTCCGCGCGTGTGGCCAATCGCCCGGCCCTCAACACCATCATCGAAAGCGCGTTCGGCTGGCTCGACCGGGACGAGATCGTCGCAAGGCTGGAAAAGGCGCGGATTGCCTATGGACGGGTATCTACGCTGCAGGATCTCGCCGCTCACCCGCAGAACCGCTATGTGCAAGTCGAAACTCCCACCGGACCGGTACGCATGCTGGCACCGGGAACGGTGGTGGACGGCGTTGCGGCCGAGCTGGGGCCGGTCCCGGCGCTCGGCGCACATACGGCAGAAATACTCGTTGAGTTTGGCGCGGCCGAAGCCGTCGAATGAGATATGCTGCCTGCGCCTTGGATATCTGGCATGGCCACCTGGCACTGTGCTATGCGATCAATGGCTGAAAGCAGGGCGAACGCACAATCAGGGTGCGAAACTGCACCCGTTGTTGTAGTCATCCGGCATGGACATTCGGCAGCTTCGGTACTTCATCGCTATCGTTGAACAGGGTTCGTTCTCGCGGGCAGCACAGGTTTTGCATATTGCGCAGCCGGCATTGTCGCTGCATGTGCGCAACATCGAGACAGATCTCGGCACGCAATTGCTGTTTCGCAGCCCGCAGGGCGTGGTGCCGACCGAGGCCGGCGAGATCCTGCTGAGGAATGCGCGCATCATTCTCGATCAGCTCGTCGTCGCCGAAGAAGAGGTGCGCGGCCATAAATGTGATCCTTCAGGCATTGTGCGGCTGGGGGTGCCTGGCACCGTCAGCGAAATACTGTCCGTGCCGTTGATCACGGAAGCGCGGCGGCGTTATCCGAAAATCCAGTTGCGCATTGCCGAGGCGATGAGTGGCTTCGTGCTTGAATGGATGCGCGAATCCCGCATTGATCTTGCGCTGATATATCGGAAGGTCTCGGATGCTGGTCTGGCGACAGTTGAACTGCTTGAGGAAGAGCTGGTGTTCTTCTCGCCGGGGTCGGGTGTTGGCGCGGAGACCGTTCTTCCGCCTCAGGGCAAGCTTCTCAGTCTGGGCGATGTGGCCGGGCTGCCCCTCATATTGCCCGGGGAGGACCATGGCCTGCGCTCGCTTCTGGAGCAGTCTGCAAAGGCGGCTAAGGTGGAACTCAATGTCAGCATAGCGGTCGATTCCTACTCCAACATAAAGGAATTGGTTGCCGCAGGATTCGGCTGTTCTGTGCTGCCTCTGAATGCCGTCTCGCGCGAGGTGCAAGCCGGCAGCCTGCGCAGCTGGGCCATCGCTGACCCGCCGATCCGCCGCTCTGTTCATCTGGCCTCGTCGGTGGAACGGCCGATGACGAACGCCGTCGCGGCCATACGCGATCTGGTGCGCGAACTGCTGCGCGAACTGTCGGAAAACGGCCGTTGGGCAGGCGCCACAGTCGTTCGGGAAAGCCGTTCCGACAACAAGGGCGTGGTGTAGCCCCATATAATTTGACGCGGCACGCCCGAGCCGATGTCAGAACATTTACATATGGGGGGTGACGAATTTCTGAATTTGTCCTCCTGCCGGCTTAGCTGCCACTATCGCCTCGACCGCCTCGCTACGGCAGACCGTCGCGAAGGCGCCGAGGAGGTTTTGGCCCGTCAGATTTCCGTCCCGCCGCATTGGGCAGGACGGCGGCAGGCCTGTCAGGGAGGGCAGCCGCGTGGCTGAAAACTATCCGCGTGAGGCCGGACTGCGGCCCGCACAGGGCTGCTTCATCAACAATCGCTGGGAGCCATGCTCTTCGGGTTCGAGCTTGCCCGTCATTGCGCCTGCCGAGGGCGTCATTTTCGCGGAAATCGCCGCCGGCAATGCACAGGATGTGAACCATGCCGTGGCTGCGGCCCGCGCTGCCTTCGAGGGCGGCCCGTGGTCGCGCCTGACCGCCACCGAGCGCGGACGCCTGCTGATGCGGCTCTCGCAGCTTGTCACCGACAACCTTGAGGAACTGGCCGCCATCGAAGCCCGCGACTGCGGCAAGCCTTTGCGCGCAGCCCGTGCCGATATTCAGGCGACGGCCCGCTACTTCGAGTTTTACGGCGGCGCCGCGGACAAGTTCCACGGCGAGCAGATCCCGTTCATGAACGGCTACTACGTGACCGGCGAGCGCGAGCCGCTGGGTGTTACAGGCCATGTCATTCCCTGGAACTATCCGGCGCAGATGACCGGGCGCACGCTTGGTCCCGCACTTGCCATGGGTAATGCCACCGTGCTGAAGCCGGCCGAAGACGCCTGCCTGACGGTGCTGCGCATTGCCGAGCTCGCCGCCGAGGCGGGCTTCCCGGAGGGAGCCGTCAATGTGGTACCGGGCTTCGGTCACGAAGCGGGCGCGGCACTGGCGGAGCATCCCGGCATCGATTTCATTTCCTTTACCGGCTCGCCGCAGGTCGGCACATTGATCCAGACCGCTGCTGCACGCAACCATATCGGCTGCGTGCTCGAACTGGGCGGAAAAAGCCCTCAGATCCTCTTCGACGATGCCGATCTCGATGCCGCTGTCCCGGTCGTCGTCGCAGCCATTATCCAGAACGCTGGGCAAACCTGCTCGGCCGGCGCGCGCGTGCTCATTCAGCGCCTGATCTGGGACAGGGCGGTTTCGCTCATCGCCGAAAAATTCTCGACGCTGAAGGCGGGCCTGCCAGACGACGAGCCCGATCTCGGGTCGATCATCAGCGCCCGGCAGAAGGAGCGCGTCGAAGGCTTCATCGCCCGCGCGAAGGAACAGGGCGTTCCTGTCATCGCGGAAGGCGGCGTTGATACGAACGCGCCCGCCGGCGGCTTTTATGTGCCCCCCGTCGTGTTCGGCCCGGTGCCGCGTGACAATGCGCTGGCTTTCGATGAAGTCTTCGGTCCGGTTCTCGCGGCGATCCCTTTCGAGGATGAAGCCGATGCGGTGGCGCTCGCCAATGGCACGGAATACGGGCTGATCGCGGGCGTGTGGACCCGCGATGGCAGCCGCGCGCTGCGCGTTGCGCGGCAACTGCGGGGCGGCCAGGTCTATGTGAATGCTTACGGCGCTGGCGGCGGCATCGAGCTGCCCTTCGGCGGCACCCGGAAATCCGGCCATGGGCGCGAAAAAGGGTTTGAGGCTCTCTACGAGTTCTCCGCGCTCAAGACCATTGTCATCAAACACGACTAGGAGAGAAAGCCATGGCAGCAGAACAGGGCCGTCTGGCGGGGAAAATCGCCGTAATAACCGGAGCCGGAGGTGGTTTCGGTGAGGGAATCGCAAGGCTTTTCGCCGCCGAGGGCGCAAAGGTCGGCGTGCTCGATCTCAGAGGCGAGGCAGCGGAAAGAGTTGCCGCCGACATCGGCGCCAACGCCGTCGCCCTGACCGCGGACGTCACCTCCCGCACGCAGATGGAAGAAGCGGTGCAGAAGGTGGTCGACACGTTCGGCATCCCCAGCGTCTTCGTGAACAATGCCGGCTGGACGCATCGCAACAAGCCGATGCTGGAGGTGAGCGAGGAGGAGTTCGACCGCGTCTATGCGATCAACGTGAAGTCGATCTATCACATCACCAACATCATCGTGCCCCTGATGCGCAGCATCGGCGGCGGCTCGATCGTCAATATCGGTTCGGTTGCCGGCATCCGGCCACGGCCGGGCCTGACCTGGTACAACTCCACCAAGGGCGCCGTGAACATCCTGTCGCAGTCGATGGCCGTGGAGCTAGCGTCCGACAAGATCCGCGTCAATGCCATCTGTCCGGTCATGGGCGAGACGGGGCTGCTGGAAGCCTTCATGGGCGTTCCCGACACGCCGGAAAACCGGGCCCGCTTCGTTGCGACGATTCCGATGGGACGCATGTCGCGCCCTGAAGATATTGCGCGGGCAACGCTCTATCTGGCCTCCGACGACGCCGAGTTCATAACGGGCGTCCTGCTGCCCGTAGACGGTGGGCGAACCGTCTGAATTCTCCCGGCCGCCCCTCCGGGGCGTCCCCTTCTTCCTCCGGAAACCGTGTCCATGAAGATTCGCGCTGCCATTTTGAAGCAATCGCCGGCTGCTGCGCCCTTTGCGCAAAGCCGGCCATTGTCGATCGAGGAGATCGAACTCGATCCGCCCGGTCCGGAAGAGCTGCTGGTGCGGATCGGCGCGGCCGGGCTGTGTCACTCCGATCTGTCGGTGATCAACGGCAACCGTCCCCGGCAGACGCCGATGGTGCTTGGCCATGAGGCTGCCGGCACGGTCGTCGAGGTGGGGGCCGGCATCCGCGATCTGGCTCCCGGTGATCGGGTGGTGATGACCTTCCAGCCGAGCTGCGGCCATTGCCTGCCCTGTGCGGAGGGGCGCCCGGTGCTCTGCATTCCCGGTGCCGAGGCCAATGGCAAAGGCGTCATGATGGCGGGCGGGGTACGCCTGCATGATGAACGCGACCGCCACGACATTCACCATCATTGCGGCATCTCCGGATATGCCGATCATGCGGTGGTTTCCCGCCATTCGGTGGTCAGGGTCGATGCCCCGGACGTGCCTTTCGCCGAGCTTGCACTTTTTGGATGCGCCGTGCAGACGGGCGTCGGCGCAATCATCAATACCTGTCGCGTTCAGCCCGGTCAGAGCGTTGCAATCGTCGGGCTGGGCGGCGTTGGCCTTGCGGCCCTGCTGGGCGCGGTGGCGGCCGGAGCGACCGAGATCATCGCCATCGATCTTTCTCAGGAAAAGCTGGCAATCGCGCGTAGCCTCGGCGCAACGAGAACCTACAACGCGTCCGGCGAGAACGTGATCGAAGAAGTGCGCAAGGACACAGGAGGTGGCGTCGACCACGCCGTGGAGGTTGCCGGAGCAGCACCCGCCTTCGATCTCGCCTATCGCATCACACGCCGCGGCGGACAGACCGTTTCTGCCGGACTGGCGTCCCCGACCGCCGAATTCAGGATTCCGGCCGTGAATGTCGTGGCCGACGAGCGCACGGTAAAAGGCAGCTACATGGGTTCCTGCGTGCCGCAGCGCGATATTCCGCGCTTCATCAGCCTCTACCGGGCCGGGAAGCTGCCCGTCGATCGCCTGCTGACGGACGTGCTTTCCCTGGATGACATCAATGAAGGTTTCGACCGGCTGGATCGCGGAGAAGCCATCCGTCAGGTCGTCCTGTTCGACCCCCAGGAGATCACGGCGTGGCGGAACAACAAAGGCGTACGCGTCACAAAATGAATATTGACTCAAAAATCATTAAAGTGTTTTCTTTGCGTGGGAGAATGCGGTGCGCGACCACCGGGGCGGAGTTGGTGGCACCTGTAGCATGCAAGCAGGCCGGGCGCGTGAAAGCGCATAAAGAAGCGACTGTGTCACCAGTGCGGTCTCCAGGCCTTTAGGGAGGGAAGTCCATGAAAACCCCTGTCAAGGGTCAGACAGCTGGCCGGCCGGCTTCGGTTGCCGCTCTTCTCAGAGGATCGGGCAAGACCGGTTTCGACCAGCTGAAGATCGTCACCCTGCTGCTCATCGTCATCTTCGTGATCTATTCGCTGGTGCTGCCTGGCTTCTTCAGCCTTGGCAATCTGCTGACGCTGATGCGTACAGTCGCCGTGCTCGGCATTCTTGGCCTTGGTATGGCCATCGTGGTCATCGGGCGCGGAATCGACCTGTCAATGATCGCCTCGCTGGCCGTGCCATCGGCGCTCGTTCTGATGCTGGCATCCAAGGGATATGGCGTGGCTCCCGCACTTGCTGCCGGTTTGCTGATGGCGGTCGCCATCGGCACTCTTAACGGCGTGCTGGTGGCTTACGCTGAAATCCCCTCGCTGTTCACGACGCTTGCCGTGGGCATTGGTGTGGCTGGTATCGGGCAGATCGGGCTCTTTGACTATGAAATCGTTTCATGGCCGGTCCAGCTTGACGTGATCGCATGGATCGGACGGGGCAGCATATTGGGAATTCCATATTCCGTGCTGGCTTTCGCCGTAGTCGCCGCGCTGGTCGGGATTTTCCTGAACCGCACCCGGCCCGGCATGTTCGTTTATGCATCGGGCGACAATCCGGGCGCCGCGCGGCTGACCGGAGTTTCGCTGCGCCCGGTGCTCGTCATGCAATACATCACCGCCTCCTGCGTGGCCTTTTTCGCCGGCATGGTTCTCGCTGCTTCATCGGCCAGCATGGATACCCGCATCTTCAATCTCACCTGGATTTACGACGTCATTCTGGTCGTCGTGCTTGGTGGTATCGGCCTTTCGGGCGGACGTGGCGGCGTCGTCAATGTCATCATCGGCACCCTGCTGATAGGCACCATCATGAACGGGCTCACCATCATGAACGTGTCTTTCGAGATGCAGAATCTGGTGCGCGGTCTCGTGCTGCTGCTGGCGGTTCTCGCCGACAGCATCATCAACCCCCGCAACGAGGAGACCTCACAGCAGGGCGATATCTGAACCGGTTATCGTCGGCTTCAGGCCGTCATGACGGACAACGTAATCATCGGGAGGATTAGAATGAACAGACTTTCCAGATTTGCCTGCGGCCTCGCCATGGCGGCCATGCTCGGCGGCGCAACCCACGCTGTCGCCCAGACCAGCATGGGTGATCCCTTGCGGGACAGCTATTACACGAACCTCAAGGACCGGAAGGTCGTGTTCGTACCCGTGTTCATGGGGCTGGATCTGACCGAGGGCTGGTCCAAGATCATGTCCCGTCAGGCCAGTGAGCTTGGCTACAGCTATGAAGTGCGCAATTCGAACTTCAACACGGCGGCCGGCGCGCAGACCATCACCTCGCTCATTAGCGAGAAACCCGATGTCATCGTCGTGCAGAACCCCGACGTTCAGTCCTATGCCAAGCTTCTCCAGCAGGCCGAGAAGGCCGGCATTCACGTCATTCAGCTGAACATGAAGACCAACTACCAGACGACCGGGTTTGTCGGCGCCGATGTCGAGCTGATCGGTGAGAAGCAGGCAGAAGCGGCGGTGGCCAAATGCGGCAGCGGCGATCAGCCCGGCAAGGTTCTGGTGCTGGCAGGTCCCCCGACCAGCCCTTTCTCGGCATATATGCTCAAGGGTTACGAGAATGTGCTGAACGACGATGCCAGGATCCAGATCGTTTCTGTGCAGTCCACCGGCGATTATGAATCCTCCAAGGCCAAGTCGATCACCCAGGTGGTGCTGCAGCAGCATCCCGATCTTTGCGCCATTCTCGGCGTCTGGGACAATGCCGATGTCGGCACCGCAGCGGCGCTGCAGGAAGCCGGCAGGAAGCCCGGCGATATTCTCGTGACAACCTCCGGCGGTGGCGGCGAACTGGCCTGCAGGGGACTGCGTGAAGGCCTCTGGCAGTATTACGTCAGCTACGACGTTCCCGGGCAGGGCCGCGACCTCAACGCGCTGATCCTCGCGGCACTTCAGGACAAGAACGAGGTCGGCTCGACGCGAACCGTCATCTACACCCCGCTGGTGACCTATACCCCCGAAACGCTTGGGGACGAGCGGTGCTGGACGCTGGATACCCTGCGTTAAAACCACCTTCCCGGGAAAGACTTCCCCCTCCCGCCACAGGGAGGGGGAAGCGCGGCCCAGGTCGCGCAACTGTCAGGGTCAGAGGCAACGGATCATGAATACACTCGTAAAACTGCGCTACCGCTTCTGGCCGGACAAGATTTTTGGCGAACTCCTGCAGAAGCCATGGATGGAAACGGCGGTGCCGCTTCTGGTTCTGCTCGGCGTCGTTGCCTTCTTCAGCGCGCGGATCGACAATTTCATTTCCGTCGCCAGCATGTCGGATACGCTGCGGCAGGCCTGCGAACTCGGCTTTGTCGTTCTTGGAATGTCCATCGTCCTGATCGTTGGCGGCATCGACCTCAGCGTCGGCTCCATCTATGCGCTGTGCAATCTTCTGGCGCTCTACTGCGTCAACGTGCTTGGCCTTGGCATGGTGCCCACAGTTGCGATCACCCTTGTGGCGGGCGGGCTTCTGGGCGGTGTCAACGGCGTGCTGATCGGTTATTTCCGCATGCGCGCCTTCCTGACCACAATGGTCACGCTGATCGTCTACAAGGCTGCGAACGATATGCTGAACGCCAGAATCGGCGTTGAAATCTCGGCCAATTTTCCCGACGCCCCGGCCTGGGATTATCTCGGCATGGGCACGTTCCTCCACATCCCCGTCATCGTCTGGGTGTTCGGTGCCGTGGCCATTGCCGGACACATCTTCCTGACGCGCCTCAGAGCCGGCTGGCATGTGCTTGCAATCGGAGGCAATCGCCGCTCCGCTTACAATACCGGCCTGCCCGTGAAGCGGGTGGTGGCGCTTTCCTATGTCGCTTCAGGCGCCTTCGCCGCGCTGGCCGCGATCTTTTATGCCTCGCGCCTGGCTTCGCCGGGTGCCGATACGGGCAAGGGGCTGGAAATCGTCGTGCTGACGGCGGCGATCCTCGGCGGCATTCGCCTCGGCGGCGGCAAGGGTTCGGTGATGAAGGCGATCCTCGGCACGCTGATCGTCCTTCTGCTGACCAATGGCATGTTGCGGATGGCGATGTCGGCAGGCACGTCGCGGGTTATCCTTGCCTCCATTCTGCTTCTGGCCGCGCTGCTCGACATCCGCTGGTTCAAGAACCGCCACAAGGCTGTGCAGGAACTGTATGTGAGCCCCGGCTACATGGAACTGCCGCCGCCGCAAACCACCAGGCGCGACAGCGGCTCCCCCTATGCGCTGAACGACAAGCTGCGCGGCGTGGAGACCATTGGTCTGGGTGAAGTCGAAGCGCCCGAGGACGTGGTGCTGGACCTCGACAACAATCTCTACTGCGGCAACCGCCACGGTGACATCATCCGCTTCTTCGCGCCCGACTATAAGCGCCAGGAAGTGTATGCGCATATCGGCGGACAGCCTCTCGGCATGGCGATGACGGAGGACGGGACGCTGTTCGTGTGTGTCGGCGGCATGGGGCTCTACAAGGTGGGGCCCGACAGAAGCGTCGCCAAGGTAACGGACGAAACGAACCGCTCGCTGCTGTCGATCATCGATGACAGCCGTCTGCGTCTTGCCGACGACCTCGACATCGCGCCTGACGGCCGCATCTTCTTCTCCGAGGCCACCGTGCGCTACGAGATGCATGAATGGCCCACCGACAGCCTTGAGGCGCGGGGCAACGGCCGCATCATCTGCTACGACCCCGCAACCGGGAAAACGACGACGGTGCTGCGCAACCTCGTCTTTCCGAACGGCATCGTCATGGCTTCGGACGGGCAGTCGCTGCTTTTTGCGGAAAGCTGGGCCTGCAGGATCAGCCGCTACTGGTTCGATGGACCGAAGAAGGGCACGGTCGAAGTCATCATCGATGATCTTCCCGGCTACCCCGACAACCTCAACCGGGCCTCCGACGGCCATTACTGGCTGGCGATCATGGGCGTGCGCAGCCCGGTCTTCGATCTGGCGATGAAGCGGCCGGCCTTCCGCCGCCGCATGTCCAAGAAGCTGCCGGGCGACGAATGGCTGGCGCCTAATCTCAACACCGGCTGCATCGTCAAGATCAGCGAAAGCGGCGAGATTCTCGATGTCATGTGGGACCTCGGTGGCGAGAACCATCCGATGATCACCTCCATGCGCGAACATCGCGGCCATCTTTACATCGGAGGCATCCACAACAACCGCATCGGGCGGCTGAAGCTGGACAATGTCACTCCCGATTTCGTCGACCTGAAGGTGTTCCATGCTTGAGTTTGTCGGACAGATGATCGGCGGTCTTTTCGGCCGCAGCGGTTCAGGCCTGTCAGTGCCGATCCTTGATGGCGCCTTCAGGCCGAACAACCTTCTCGAAGAAGCCGAGGTGCTGTTCGAACGACCCGGCCTCGAAGACATGGCCGTTGCCCCCGACGGCACCTTGCTGCTGGCGGCAGGCAGCGAAGTTCTGGTGGCCGGAGCTCTGGGGGCCGGAGCTCTGGGGGCTGGAGGCGACGGATTGCGAATGGCGGAGCGCCATGACGGCACGATCACCGCCCTGACCGTCCTTGCCGATGGCCGCCGGGTTGTCGCACTGGGAGACCACATCGTGATCGAAGGCGGGGCTGCCCCGATCGCCGAGGCATGCGGGCGGCGCTTCAGGGCGATCACCGCTCTTT
>JAZIHP010000103.1:0-12462 GCA_036678505.1 Alphaproteobacteria bacterium | reverse complement strand
CCCACCACCACCACGCGCGGAGGCTGCTGCGCCCGCAGATAGGCCGGCAGCGCCAGCGTTGCCGCGCCCGCGCCCGCCAACAATCCGAACTGCCGTCTGCTGATACCGTGTCTGAACTTAAGCATCGCATATCCTCCCTTGTGAAACTGCTGGCGGCTCATTCCCTGACCCTGGTGGAGAAGTAAGCTGCCAGCGCGGCAATATCCTCGTCGGTAAGGCGAGCGGTCATGAGCCTCATGACATTGCTGTCGCGGATGCCGGATCGGTACTCGACGAGAGACCGAACGGTATAATCCGCCGGCAGCCCCCCGACGGGGGGAATGCCGCCCGCGGCGTCCGACTGCCGGTGGCAGGTGACGCATTCGGCGCCAAGATACTCGCCATAGGCGATGTCGCCTTTCATCGTTAGAATGCGCGCCGTCGCGAGTTCGGCTTCCGTCGCAGGGTCAGCCTCAGCTGAAGAAACAGCGGCTTCGCCCGCAGCGGCCGGGGCAAGGACGATCATGGCGGCAACGGGCACGGCGGCAATAAGCGCGGCCAAGGCTGACCGGCAGGCGACGGCCACGGACCCCGCAAGGCCGTCCCCCTTCTTCCGGGAGACGGGAACAGTCGCCATCTCAGTCAACGCCTCTTCCCGCTCCCCCTTCCCGATCCGCCTCATCGGCCGGCGGGCCGCCGGACCAATCGCCGCGATCCCCGCATGGCCGGGCCCGAAGCGGACGCGGCGCCGCATCCGGCGCTGCGCCCATCGCAAAGGCGCGGCGTGACTGCAAAGTGCCGGATTTTCCCCTCGTCATCGTTTTCTCCCCCGATGACCCAATTCATTGCTATATATAAATCTCTATATGTATTTACCGGAAGGTCAACCTCCTTCCTTTGCGTCGGGCAAGATGTGCTTGCGGCCGGCATGCAGCGTTGCTGGCCAAAAACCTGCATTGTTACTTTTGCCGCCGGGTGTTCGCGACCCCGCCCGACCGCCTGCCGTTCTGTCTGCTTGCTTTAGCCACATTCGGGGGGAGGGGGCGAAATGGGATGAAACGCCCTGCGGCCGGGGGATTGGCCTGCAGGGCGTCGAGGCAGCGTATTGCGCTGCCTCTTCCTCCCGCCGGTGCGGCGTAGCGGGAAGATTCAGACGCTTCCGGTGATCGTGCTGTCTCTGGCCGCGCATTTGCGGGCCGCCAGGAAAAAGATGCCCGCGCCGGTTGCGCAACCGGGAACCAGCGCGATGAGAACGGCGAAGAGATAGTCAACCGGAGCCTGCAAGGCGTTGATATCGGTCAGCGTCCACATGGGAACGAGCGGAATGAAAATGGCTGTGGCAATGGCCCCGGCGATCAGCGCTGCCATTGTCGGACGCCTGGCGGGCCGGCCGGCGGCGCGCAGCCGCATGATTCCTGCGACGATGCCGGCGCCCAGAACCACGGCCAGCCCGGCCAGAACCCACAGCCAGATGCCAAGGCTTTCGGCCAGGATGAAATAGATCGACGTCGGATTGAAATCGCTCAAGACCGGTCCTCCCTATGCCCGTCCGCGCAGCATGGCGCGATAGGCGCCATGCAGGCCTTTTTCCTCGATCAGCCAGGACACCCACAACTCCTTCAGCGGATCGATGAAGGGGAACGAGGGGGTCAGATTGCCGTCATAGTCGAACTCGACCAGCATGGCCCTGCCGATGCCGGTGACCATGGGGCAGGAGGTGTAGCCATTATAGATCGCCTGCGGGGCGCGGCCGGCCGTTTCGGCGACGAGATTGTCGACGACGACGGGAACCTGCCACTTGACGCTGGCGGCCGTCTTGCCGCGCGGAACGCCGGCGATGTCGCCCACGGCGAAGACATTCGGATAGCGCGGATGACGCAATGTCGCCTTGTCGGCCTCGATCCAGCCATCGGCGGCGAGCGCGCCGTCCTGCCAGGGAAGGGGGCTGGAAAGCACGGCGTCCGGCGCGCGCATCGGCGGCACGACATGGATGAAGTCGTAGTCGAGCGTAACGTCGCCATTCTCGCCGGCATAGGTCGCCCGCTTCGCGCCGGGATCGATCGTCTTCAGCACATGGTTGTAATTGACCGCGATGTCGCGGGCGGCGAACAATTCCCTGACCTTGGCATTGACCGGCGCAACGGAGAAGACGGCCTGATTGTGTGCGTTGTAGATCAGTTCGACAGCGCCCCGGCGGCCCTTGCTGCGGGCCTTGTCGTCGGTGATGAAGGTGATCTTGAGCGGCGCGCCGGCGCATTTCATCTCGGTGGCCGGGCGGCCGAAGAGGCCCACGCCACCCGTCTCGATGAAGCGGTCTATCGCCGCGGCCGAGGCTTGCGCCTGAGCGGGGCCGGCATAGATCGAGGCGATGCCGTCGCGGCCGATCAGGGAAACGTCCATGCCCCCGATCGCTTCGTAATTCAGCTTCAAGCCGGTCGCCACCATCAGAAAATCATAGCCGATCCGCTGGCCGGTGGCGGTCACCACGGCATTGGCCTCGGGATCGAATTCAGCGACGGCGGCTTCGATCCACTCGACGCCGCGCGGCATGTAGTCGAGAGTGCGCTCCGTCACATCGGCAGGGGACCAGACGCCTGCGCCAATCAGCGTGAAGCCGGGCTGGAAATAATGCTCCTTCCTGGCGTCGACGATGGTGATGGTCGCGTTCGGCATGGCGCGGCGCAGGCGCGAGGCAAGCGAAAGTCCCGCCGCGCCGGCACCGGCGATGACCACATGCGCCCGTGAATCGGACGTATAGGCCCGCGCCGCCTCCGCCCCCAGGCCAACCGTGGCCAGAGCGGCGGCTCCAATCAGAAATCGCCTTCTTTCCATTTGCTTTCCTCCCCCATGGATTATCGGGTTCGCTGCGCTGCCGATGCCGTGCCGAGTTGCTGTCTGGCCCAGGCGACGATCTGCCGGGTGTTCATGGCTCCGGAAATCCGTCCCGCCTCGCGGCCGCCCGAAAACAGCAGCATCGTCGGTATGCCCCTTATGCCCAGGCGGGCGGCGGTTTCCTGTTCGATCTCGGAATTGAGCTTGATCAGGCGCATGTCGGGCTCGAGGATCGCGGCAGCGGCTTCAAAAGCCGGCGCCATCATGCGGCAGGGACCGCACCATGGCGCCCAGACATCGACGAGAACCGGAATGTCGGAGCGGCCGGTCTGGCGGGCGAACATATCGGCATCGACATCGGGCGGCCTGCCGTTGAACAGCGCATCGCCACATTTGCCGCACTTGCCCGCCCCGGCGGGCTTATCCATGGGCACGCGATTGACGGCGCCGCATCCCGGACAGACGATCTGGCGGTTGTCAGACATATGATCGATACTCCGCGACCCCTTCCGACAAGCGGGGAGGATTTCCATTGACTAGATATACGAAATAACGTAGATACGCAAGAATGAATAATGAACTTACGATCGATCCCTATGAAATGCGCGCCGCCGTCGACCGGGCGAGCGAATTGATGAAGGCGCTGTCGAGCCAGCACCGCCTGCTGATCCTGTGCCGGCTGATCGATGGAGAGAAGTCCGTCGGCCAGCTGGCGGAGTTCCTCGGCATCCGCGATTCCACCGTTTCACAGCATCTGGCGCTGCTGCGCCGCGAGGGCATCATCGCCGGACGGCGCGACGGCCAGACCATCTGGTATCGCATCGAGGCCGACATCGCGCGCGAGGTCGTCAGTGTACTCTACACCCATTACTGCACGCCAGCCGCCTGAGCCCCCACAGTTGCAATTCCGCAATTTCGCCATGGGTGCAATTCCGCCATGGCAGGGCGAGAATGGATATGATCCCGGACGACCAGACGCCCGCCCGGCGCGATATATCGGTGCTCGCAGCGAAGCGGGCAGCGGGCGCGGCAGGCCCGCCGGGCATCCTTTCGCGGGTCATCCTCTCGCGCGGCAGGCCCGTCGAAGAACGGTCTTCCTCCGATCGGGCGCTGGCGGCGCCGGCGGTCAGCCCGTTCGATCCCGGCCTTGCCGCCGGCGCGCTTGCGGCCGCCTTCACGATGCGGCGGCGCGGGCCTTATGACGGCTATCTGCCCGAAGCTGGGCCGAAGCCGGTTTTGGCAGGCCGGGTGCTGCGTCTTTCCCTGCCGGCGCGCTCCTCCATGCTTCTGGACGCCGGGCGATCAACCGGGCGATCTTTCCCGTGATTGCCCCGATCCTCGTGCCGCTCCTCCGGCAAGGCGCTGGCGCCGCACCGGTGGCGATGAGGCAGGCCGCAGGCCGGATTGTCGCCGCGAAAACGGCCGGATCCCGATAATCGGCAATGGCGATCTGGGTTGACTTTTTTCATAAATATGCGTAGATACGAAAATAAGTAGATAAAAGCTTTTACAGAGAGGCTGCAATGACCCTTGACCGCTCCATTCTGGCTTTCGCCGGTTTCATGATCCTGCTTTCCGTTGTGCTGACCGTCTGGGTTTCGCCGTTGTTCGTCTGGCTCACGGTCTTTGTCGGCGCCAATCTGCTCCAGTCGGCCTTCACCGGCTTCTGCCCGGCGGCGATGATCATGAAGCGCCTCGGCATCAAGCCAGGCTGTGCGTTCTGACCGGGCCCGCCGATGCGTATCGCAATTCTTGCGGCCCTGATGGCCTCGGTTTCGCCGGCGCTCTGCGCCGATGCCCTGACGCTTGATCCGCTGACCGTGCCGGAATGGAAGGCGGTCTACGGAAGAGTGGAGGCGCGGGACCTCGTGCCGGCGCGCGCCCGTATCGGCGGCACCGTCATCGAGCTTCTCGTGACGGAAGGCGATGAGGTGAAGGCCGGCCAGCGTATCGCCATGGTGCAGGACGACAAGCTCGCCTTCCAGATCGCCGCGGTCGATGCACAGCTGGGCGTGCTCGACGCGCAGCTGTCCCGCGCCGAAGCCGAGTTGTCGCGCGGGCGCTCGCTGGTCGAGCGTGGCGTCGCCACCTCCCAGCGGCTGGAGCAGCTCCAGACCGACGTGGAAGTGACGCGCAATCAGATCGTCGCCACGCAGGCGCAGCGCTCGGTCGTCGTCCAGCAGGGCGAGGAAGGCGCCGTTCTGGCGCCGGTCGCCGGCCGCGTGCTCACGGTCCCGGTCACCAAAGGCGCCGTGATCATGGCCGGCGAGCCCGTCGCCACGGTCGGCGGCGGCGGTTTCTTCCTGCGGCTGGCGATCCCGGAGCGCCATGCCGACGCCCTGAAGGAGGGCGCTGAAATTCGCATTTCGGCCAGCGGTACGGAAACGACGGGCCGGCTGGTCAAGCTCTATCCGCAAATCGAGAATGGCCGCGTGGTTGCCGATGTCGAGTTTGGCCAGCTCGATACCGCATTTGTCGACGCGCGCGTGCTCGTCGAAGTGCCGATCGGCACCCGCGCGGCGCTTTTCGTGCCCCGTGGGGCCCTCTCCACCCGTTCGGGGCTCGATTTTGTCCGCGTGCGGCAGGGCGACCGGGACGTCGAGCGCGCCGTGGTGCCCGGCGAAGCCATGCGGCGCGATGGCATCGCCTATGTTGAAATCCTGACCGGCCTCGCCGCCGGCGAAACGATTGTCGTTCCCTGATATGCCGAACCCTGCCGAACACGACACCGGCCCCTCGCTGGGCATCGCTGGCGCGCTGACGCGCAGCTTCATCACCTCGGCGCTCACGCCGCTGATGCTCATCGCCGCGATCGTCTTCGGCCTGATCGCGCTCATGGTCCTGCCGCGCGAGGAAGAACCGCAGATTTCCGTGCCGATGGTGGACATTGCCGTGCGCGCGGACGGACTGAAGGCGCCAGATGCCGTCAAGCTGATCACCGAGCCGCTGGAGGCGATAGTCAAGGGCATAGACGGTGTCGAGCACGTCTATTCCCAGACCGGCGACGACCGCGTTCTGGTCACGGCCCGCTTCTTTGTCGGCACCTCGGCGGATGCGGCGGTGTTGCGCGTTCACGACAAGATCCGCGCCAATATGGATCGCATACCCGTCGGCGTGCCCGAACCGCAGATCGTCGGGCGCGGGGTGGACGACGTCGCCATTGTATCGTTGACGCTGACGCCGGCCGCGGGGGCGGCGGGCCACATTACGTCGAACGATCTGACCCGCATCGCCCGCGAACTGAAGACCGATATCGCCAAAATCGAGGATGTCGGCCTCATCTATCTGGTTGGCGCGGTCGACGAGGCGATCCGCATCGCGCCCGATCCCGCCCGGCTCGCGCTTTATGGCGTCACCTTGCAGCAGCTTGCCGGCAAGGTGCAGGGCGCCAACCGCGCCTTCCCGGCCGGCAGCGTGCGCGACCGGGGCGACCAGATCGTGTTGGCGGCCGGCGAAACGCTGGCCACCCCCGCCGCCATCGGCAATCTTCTGCTGACATCGCGCGACGGCCGCCCGGTCTATGTACGCGACGTCGCCACGGTCGACTTCGTCACCGGGCCGGGCGAGGCGCTCGTCTCCACCGTGGCGCGGGGGGCGGATGGAGCCACGCTGCGCGTGCCGGCGGTGACGCTGGCCGTGGCCAAGCGCGCGGGCGCCAACGCCGTCACGGTGGCCGAAACCATCCTCCACCGCGTCGAGGCGCTGAAAGGCTCGCTCATTCCCGGCGAGATCGCCGTCGAGGTGACGCGCGACTATGGCGAGACGGCCAATGAAAAGGCCAATGAACTCCTGTTCCATCTCGGGCTGGCCACCATTTCCATCATCCTGCTGGTCTGGTTCGCCATCGGGCGGCGCGAAGCGGTGGTGGTCGCGGTCGTCGTTCCGGTCACCATCCTGCTCACCCTGTTCGCCTCGTGGGCGATGGGCTACACGCTGAACCGGGTGTCGTTGTTCGCGCTGATATTTTCCATCGGCATCCTCGTCGACGACGCCATCGTCGTCATCGAGAACATCGCGCGGCACTGGACCATGGGCGATGGGCGCGGGCGGCGGCAGGCGGCCATCGAAGCGGTGGCGGAGGTCGGAAATCCGACCATCGTGGCGACGCTGACGGTGGTGGCCGCGCTTTTGCCGATGCTGTTCGTCTCGGGCATGATGGGCCCCTACATGAGCCCGATCCCGGCCAACGCCTCTGCCGCGATGATCTTCTCCTTCTTCGTCGCAGTCATGGTCACGCCCTGGCTGATGCTGAAAATGGCGGGCAAGGCCCCGCTTCATCACGGCCAGGAGGGCGGCCACGGCCCGTCGCAGGGCGGGCCGCTCGGGAGGGCTTATGCCGCCGTCGCGCGGCTGTTGCTCGCCTCCAAGGCACGGAGCTGGTTCTTCCTGCTGGCTGTCGGAGCGCTCACGCTGGGGTCGCTGGCCTTGTTCTATACGCAGGCGGTAACGGTGAAACTGCTGCCATTCGACAACAAGTCGGAACTGTCGGTCATCGTCGATCTGCCCGAAGGCGCCCCGGTCGAAGCGACCGATGCCGTGGCGCAGGAGGTCGCCGGCATCGTTCTGGCGATGGATGAGGTGGTTTCGGTCCAGACCCACGCCGGCGCCGCCGCGCCGTTCGACTTTAACGGTCTGGTGCGCCATTATTTCCATCGCACGGAGCCTCAATCGGGCGAGGTGGCGGTCAATCTGAAGCCGAAAGGCGAACGCCGCCGCGCCAGCCATGAGATCGCCCTCGACATCCGCCAGCGCATTGCGGCGGTAGCGATGCCGGAAGGCACCGTGCTGAAGGTGGTAGAGCCACCGCCCGGGCCGCCGGTGATGGCGACCTTGCTGGCCGAGATCTATGGTCCCGATGCCGGGACGCGCCGCAAGGTGGCTGAAAAGATCGAGGCCGCGTTCCGCTCCGTCCCCTTCATCGTCGATGTCGACAACTCCTATGGCGTTGCCGCGCGCCGGCTGCGCGCCGCCATTTCCACCGACGACCTTGAATTTTTCCGGGTCGAGGAAAGCGATGTGCTCGACACGCTCGCCATCCTCGGCACCGGCGCGACGGTGGGATATTCGCATCGCGGCGAGGGCCGCCAGCCGATCCCCATCCGCATCGAGCGCCCGAAAGGCGAGCGCAGGGTGGACGAGCGCTTCCTGACCACGCCGATCCCGGCCAATGTATTGCCCGGCGACCGCGGCGTGGTCGAGCTTGGCGACGTGGTGCGCATATCGCACGAACATGCCTCGCTGCCGGTCTTCCGGCGCAATGGCCGCGCCGCCGAAATGGTGACCGCCGAGCTTGCCGGCGACTTCGAGGCGCCGCTCTACGGCATGATCGCCGTGCAGCGGGCGCTCGATGCGCAGGACTGGAGCGGCCTGGAGAAACCGGTCATCTCGCTGCATGGTCAGCCGCAGGACGAGCGCGCGCCGACGCTGCTGTGGGACGGCGAATGGGAAGTGACCTGGGTGACCTTCCGGGACATGGGCGCAGCCTTCATGGTGGCGCTGCTCGGCATCTACATTCTCGTCGTCGCCCAGTTCGGCTCGTTCAAGGTGCCGCTGGTGATCTTGACGCCGATACCGCTGACATTCATTGGCATTCTCGGCGGACACTGGCTGTTTTCCGCTCCCTTCTCGGCCACCTCCATGATCGGCTTCATCGCCCTAGCCGGGATCATTGTGCGGAATTCAATCCTGCTGGTCGATTTCATACGCCACGCCGATCCTGCCGGCCGCGGCCTGACGGAAATCCTGATCGAGGCCGGCGCGATCCGCTTCAAGCCAATCCTCCTGACGGCGCTGGCGGCGATGATCGGCGCGGCGGTGATCCTTGCCGACCCGATTTTCCAGGGCTTGGCAATTTCGCTCCTGTTCGGGCTTGCCTCGTCGACCTTGCTCACCGTCCTTGTAATCCCGGCCATATATCGGGTGCTGCGCACCTGAGGCGCAGGGCGCGGATCTGAAAGATCGCGACAGGCTTTAGATGATGATTGCAATAAAATGAAATCGAATTTATGTAATTTTTGTTCGCAGGGCGGGCATGAAAAGCCAGAGGAAAATTCAATGACAACCAAGCCTGAAGTCACCGGCTTCTTCGATCCGCGCAGCTGGTCGATCCAGTATGTGGTCGCCGATCCGGAGACGAGGAAGTGCGCTATCGTCGATCCGGTGCTCGATTATGACGAGAAGTCGGCCGCGACCGCCACCGCCCATGCCGACAACATCCTCAAATTCATCGCCGGCAAGGGCTACGAGGTCGAATGGATACTCGATACCCACCCGCA
The DNA here is from genome assembly GCA_036678505.1 of Alphaproteobacteria bacterium. Lineage (GTDB taxonomy): Bacteria > Pseudomonadota > Alphaproteobacteria > Rhizobiales > Rhizobiaceae > Mesorhizobium. Next base: position 3,376 of record JAZIHP010000103.1, on the reverse strand, counting down.
TGCCGACCATTTTTCCGCGGCCACCTATCTCAGGGACAAGACCGGCGCGCCGACGGCGATCGGCGAGAAGGTGACCGACGTGCAGAAACTGTGGAAGGGGTTTTACAACTGGCCCGACTTTCCCGCCGACGGCTCGCAGTGGGACAAGCTTTTTGCCGATGGTGAAACCTTCAGGATCGGCAATATCGAGGCCAGGGTGATGTTTTCGCCCGGCCATACGCTTGCCTCGGTCACCTATGTGATCGGCGATGCCGCCTTCGTCCACGACACGTTGTTCATGCCCGACAGCGGCACGGCCCGCGCGGATTTTCCCGGAGGCAGCGCCAGCCAGCTCTGGAAATCGATCCAGGCCATTCTGGCGCTCGCCGATGAAACCCGCATCTTCACCGGCCATGACTATCAGCCCGGCGGCCGCGAGCCCTTGTGGGAATCGACCGTCGCCGAGCAAAAGGCGAAGAACATCCACATGTCGGTGTACAGCACCGAAGCGGAATTCGTTGCCGCGCGAGAGGCGCGCGACAGGACGCTGGCCATGCCGAAGCTGATCCTGCACGCTCTTCAGATCAACACCAACGCCGGAAGGTTGCCCGCGCCCGAGGATAATGGCCGTCGTTATCTGAAAATTCCGCTGAACTTGCTTGAAGGCGCTGCCTGGGACGGCTGATGAGATGACGCCGATCACGGATGAGGCAAGGGAGCTCAGAGGAAAGGTCGGTGAAGCTACCGCCTTCCTCAAGAAGCTCGCCAACCCGGATCGGCTGCTGGTGGCCTTAGCCCTCGTGGAAGGCGAACGATCCGTGCGCGCGCTTGAGGACGGGTTGGGAATTCGCCAGCCCGGTCTTTCGCAACAATTGGCCGAACTGCGCGAGGCGGGGCTGATTGCCGGCCGCAAGGAAGGCAAGCAGGTCTTCTACCGGCTTGCCGACCCCCGCATCGAGAGCTTCATCCACACCATGCATCAATATTTCTGCAAATAGGCGAGGCGAGGCTTCCCGACGGGGACCGATCGGCGCATCCTATATATGCGTTATTGCGTATATACGGAAATCCGACTACTCTGGCATCCCTGTCACCTGGAAAGGAGAACCGCCATGAAATTCAACGTTGGAACACCCGACCGCATGGCCCGGCTGGTCGTCGGCGTCCTGCTTCTGCTCGCCCCGTTCGTTACCGGCTGGGCGATGTTTGCCAACCCTGTGTGGACCTGGGTTTTCGTCGTCGTCGGGCTTGTGCTCGTCGTGACGGGCCTGGTCCGCTTCTGCCCGACTTACGCGATCTTCAACCTGTCGACATCGAGGACCAACGATAAATGACGGAATTCACTCCATGGCTGTCGCTGCTTGGCGGCAGCCTGATCGGCGTCGCCGCCGTCTTGCTGATGGCTTTTCACGGGCGCATCGCCGGCATGACCGGAATCCTTTCCGGTCTCGTACCCCCCTTTTCCAATGACTGGGGCTGGCGTGCCGCCTTTCTCGCCGGTGCGATCGCGGCTCCGGCATTGATTATGATGATCGACGGTTCCGCGATCCCGTTCGAAAGCCCGACGCCGGCTCCATGGCTTGTCGCGGGAGGGATGATCGTCGGCGCCGGTGTCTATTTCGGCTCCGGCTGCACGTCAGGTCATGGCGTTTGCGGCATGGCGCGGGTTTCACCCCGCTCGATCGTCGCCACGATCGTCTTCATGACGTCGACGGCGGTTACCGTGTTTGTCGTGCGTCATCTCGTCGGAGGCTTGTGATGATCCGCGTTCTGTCGGCTCTCGTCATCGGCCTCGTCTTCGGCTCCGGCATTGCACTTTCTGGCATGGCCAATCCCGCGAAGGTGTTCAATTTCTTCGACTTCGCCGGTGCCTGGGACCCTTCGCTGGCTTTCGTCATGGGCGGCGCCCTGGCCGTTACCGCGATCGGCTATGCTGTCGTCCTGAAACGCGAGGCGCCTGTTCTCGATCGCCGGTTTCATTTGCCCACGGGTCGGGATCTCGATTTCCCGCTCATTGCCGGCTCCGCCATATTCGGTATCGGCTGGGGCATCACCGGCTTTTGCCCCGGCGGCGCCATTCCCGCCCTCGGGCTCGGCCATGGCGAAGCATGGCTGTTCGTCGGCTCCATGACCGGCGGCATCGCCCTGGCCCGGCTGGCCCGCCATTCGCTCGCATCGCGCGCGACGACGAAGGCCGTCTGACGATGTGGCCCTTCAACCTTCCTGGAAAATTCGGAAAAATGAGCATCAAGAAGATCGACGACCGTTTTGCAACGACCGGTCAGCTTCATCCTGAAGCCATCGGGCAACTCGCCCGGAACGGCTATGTCGCCATCATATGTACGCGGCCCGACAATGAAGAGGCGGGCCAGCCGCCATTTGCCGAGATTGCCCGCGAAGCGGAAAGGCACGGCATGAAAGCGATCCATATCCCCGTGGCGGGAGCGCCCTCAGCCGCACAGGCTGCCCGTCTCGAACAAGTGATGAATGCCGTCGACGGGCCGGTCCTGAGCTATTGCCGTTCCGGCGCCCGCTCTGCCGCGCTTTATTCGTCGATCGGACGGTAACCCCCACTGTCAATCGGACAGTAGAACCCCCCACTGTCAATCGGACAGTAGAACCTCCATTGTCCGACCGGGCGCCGTCACATGCCTTCTTTATGTGGCGGCGCCCACCCTTGTTTCCCGCGCCCCCCATCCTTGTTTCCCGCGCCGGCAGATAATTCATGATCAAAGTCTCCCGATATTTCCCGTTCCTTCAATGGATCAGAACCTATGACGCCTCGGTTCTGGCCAGCGACCTTCTGGCGGCGGCGATCGTCACCGTCATGCTGATCCCGCAATCGCTGGCCTATGCCATGCTTGCCGGTCTGCCGGCGGAAGTGGGGCTTTACGCCTCGATCCTTCCGCTGGCCGCCTATGCGATCTTCGGCACCAGCCGCACGCTGGCCGTCGGGCCCGTCGCCGTCGTCTCGCTGATGACGGCTTCCGCAATCGGGCAGATCGCTGCCGAGGGCACGCTCGATTATCTCACCGCGGCGATGGGGCTGGCGCTGCTTTCGGGCGGCATGCTTGTCGCCATGGGAATCTTCAGGCTTGGTTTCCTCGCCAATTTCCTGTCGCATCCGGTGATTTCGGGCTTCATTACCGCATCCGGCCTGCTGATCGCCGCCGGCCAGCTTCGCCATATTCTCGGCCTGCCGGGCGGCGGCGGCACCGTTCCCGAAATTGTCGCCTCGCTTTTCGGCCGGTACGCCGCCATCAATCCGGTCACGCTGGCGATCGGGATCGGCGTTCTGGCTTTTCTGTCCTTCGCCCGCAAATATCTCAGGCCCCTGCTGGTCGCCGCCGGCATTCCGCCGCGCCTTGCCGGCATGATGGCGAAGGCGGCGCCGATC
>JAZIHP010000102.1:0-12544 GCA_036678505.1 Alphaproteobacteria bacterium | reverse complement strand
GGGCGGGCGCGGGTTCGGGAGGCGCATCGAGCGCTGCATCGACCAGCGGATCGACACCTTGCGCGGCATTGGCGTCCGGCGCCTGTTCGGCCTCGGCACCCCGGTTGACGGGCCGGTAGGCGGGTGCGGGAATGCCGCGCTGCTGTATTTGCCGCCGGGGCGAATCGGACGTGCCGCGCAGTTCCATTTCCTGGGCGAGCGCCGTCGCGGCAGGTATCAGAAAACTGGTCACCAGAAGCAGCGCGCCGAGTTTCCCGGCACGCTGAACGGTTCCGAATCTGGAGTTCAAACGCGGCATTACGACCTCAAAGGCGCAAGCGCGCCATGCTTATCGAACGGTAAACGGCGATGGTTAACGGACGGTTGAACGGGTGCCCGCACAGGGTCGCCGGGAGCAAATTATTGGACATGAAGCGTGTGACGCGCTAAGCGCACGCCCATGACCGATCCCAGCACTTCCGATCTGCGACACCCGACCCTGGAATCCGCGCTCCGCACCCTGGCTACCGGGCAGGCGGGACTGCTTGCCCTGACAGATGCCTTGCAAAACGGACTGGCGGGGCCTTTCCGGCAGGCCGTCGATACGATTTCGGCCATCAAGGGCCGCGTCATCGTCACCGGCGTCGGCAAGAGCGGGCATATCGGTTCCAAGATCGCGGCGACGCTTGCCTCGACCGGCACGCCGGCTTTCTTCGTGCATCCTTCGGAAGCCAATCATGGCGACCTTGGCATGATCGCGCCCAGCGACGCGATCATTGCCCTGTCATGGTCGGGCGAGACGGCTGAGCTGAAGGGCATCATCGCCTATTCGCGCCGCTTCTCCATTCCCATGATCGCCATCACTTCCGGCGCGGAATCGGCTTTGGCGCGGGCGTCCGATGTGGTGCTGCTTCTGCCGCGCGTGGCGGAAGCCTGTCCGCACGGGCTGGCGCCCACCACTTCCACCCTTTTGCAGCTCGTGCTTGGCGATGCGCTGGCCATCGCGCTTCTGGAAGCGCGGGGCTTTACGCCCGACCATTTCCGCACCTTCCATCCGGGCGGACAGCTTGGCGCAAACCTGACGCGGGTTTCGGAGATCATGCGCGTCGGCGATCAGATTCCGGTGGTCGCGCCGGGCACAGGAATGCCCGAGGCTATCGCGATGCTCGCGCAGAAACGCGTGGGGTGCGTATGCGTGGCCGATGAGGCCGGCAAGCTCGTGGGCATCATCACCGATGGCGATCTCGCCCGCAACCTGCACCGCGATCTGACCCGCACGATCGTCGACGACGTGATGACGCGTTCGCCCAAGACCATCGAACCGGACATGTTCGCCGGCTCGGCGGTGGCGCTGCTCAACCAGCATTCGATCAGCGCGCTGGTGGTGGCCGAGGAAGGCCGGCCCGTCGGCATCCTGCATTTCCACGACCTTCTGCGCGTGGGCGCTGCCTGACCCGTCCGCGCCCCGCCATCCGCTTGAAAAATCCTTGACCTTCCAGTGCTGGACGGTGGCGGACAGGTCTGCGCCGATGATGCCGGTTTGGACTGGGGCTGGGCGGCGGGCAGGCGTTTGCCGCGCAGCCAACTATCGATTTGGCGCGCTCGCCGGACTGCAATTGCCGCGGAGCCTGGATCGACCACATGAGGGCTGAGGGGGCATCGTGCGCGACCGGTACGAAGAGCTTCTATTCGGCCTTTTCCACCGTCAGTTCGAGATCGGCATCGGCCGCTGCAACGACGCGAACGCGGGTTCCGGCCGGCAGGTCCGGGCCGCAGACACGCCACAGCGTATCGCCAAGCTGGATGCGGCCGCGCCCGTCACGGATCGGCTCGGCCAGCGTGGCGGTGCGCCCGATCATCTGCTCGCTGCGGCGGTTCAGCAGAGGCTGGTCGGTATTGTCCTGGCGTGAGACGACCAGTTTCCTGCCGAGCCAGGCACTGGCGAGCGACAGGACGAGGAACAGCAGAACCTGCACCTGCCAGCCCCAGAAACCCGTTTCCCACAATACCAGAGAAGCGGCGCCGACGATGAGCGCGGCAATGCCGACCCAGAGCAGATAGACGCCCGGCGCAAAGATTTCGAGGCCAAGCAGAATGAGGCCGAGAACGACCCAGCTCCACGGTCCGAGTTTTGAAATGATGGGCATCATCATCGCTTCCGCCTGTCGCTGGAGCGTTTCCAGGAAAAGTGGAAACACTTTTCCGGTTCGAAAACGCGATAAAACAAAGACCTGGAGCCGCTCGGCGATTCCGTAAAACCCTGAACGGTTCTAAAGCATGTCGCCCGAAAGTGGGAACCGGTTTCGGGACAACGGCATGCGTAGACACAGGAGCTTAAAGTGCAGGGAGCCGATCTGAAAGATCGCGACGCGCTTTAAGGCATGTCGCCCGAAAGTGGGAACCGGTTTCGGGACAACGGCCTGCGTAGACACAGGAGCTTAAAGCGCAGGGAGCCGATCTGAAAGATCGCGGCATGCTTTGAAGCTCACGGGTCGGTGGAACGCACCATGGGAGGACGACCGCCGGACTGACGCGGGCTGCCGCCGGTACCGCCTTTCTGGCCGCCATTGCCGAACACTTCGCGGGTGATCTCGCCGATGCCGCCCAGCGTGCCGATCAGGGCGGAGGCCTCCATCGGCATCATCACCACCTTGGAATTGGTGGCGGAGCCGATCTTCGCCAGCGCTTCGGTGTATTTCTGGGCGACGAAATAGTTCAGCGCCTGCAGGTCGCCGTTGGAGATGGCTTCCGAAACCACCTGCGTGGCGCGGGCTTCGGCCTCGGCCGCGCGCTCGCGCGCTTCTGCATCGCGGAAAGCGGCTTCGCGCCGGCCTTCGGCTTCGAGGATCTGCGATTGCTTGAGACCTTCGGCGGTGAGAATCTGGGCGCGCTTGTCGCGCTCGGCCATCATCTGGCGGGCCATGGATTCCACCAGATTGGCGGGCGGATTGATGTCCTTGATCTCGACGCGCGTAACCTTGATGCCCCATGGATGGGCGGCCTCGTCCACCACGCGCAGAAGGCGCTCGTTGATGGTGTCGCGGTTGGAGAGCAGTTCGTCGAGATCCATCGAGCCCATGACGGTGCGGATATTGGTCATGGTCAGGTTCAGGATGGCGTTTTGCAGGCCGGCCACCTGATAGGCGGCCTGCGGCGCGTTCAGCACCTGATAGAAGGAAACGCCATCCACGGCGACGATGGCGTTGTCGCGGGTAATGATCTCCTGCGTGGGGACATCGAGAACCTGTTCCATCATGTTCATTTTCGCGCCAATGCGGTCCACGAAGGGAACGATGAGGTTGAGGCCGGGATGCAGCGTGCGCGTATAGCGGCCGAACCGCTCGACGGTGAAGTTGTAGCCCTGCGGCACCGTCTTGATGCCGGCGAACAGCACCAGCAGCACAACGACCGCCAGCACCACTATGACAATATCGAACCCTGCGAGCATCGCCAGTTACCTTTCGAAAGCATTTGCTGTCGAAAGACATTTAGGGCATTGCCCGCAGAAGTGGAAACCGCTGGCTGCAAAAACCGCGGCTCCACACAGATTAAAGCGCGTTGCGATCTTTCAGGCTCGCTGCCTGCGCCTTAAGCTGTTGTTTTCACGCATGTCGCCGTCCCGAAACCGGTTCTCGCTTTCAGGCGGCCTGCTTTGGCGTTCCGGTGGCGCCGGATGGCGGGTTCCGGATCAGGCCCAGCCAGCCAGTTCGCGCCGCACCAGCGTCTCGATGATGGCCATGCCTTCGGGGCTGTCGTTGAGGCAGGGAATATGGCTGAACTTTTCGCCGCCGGCCTGGATGAATTCCTCGCAAACCTCGCGGCCGATCTCGTCGAGGGTTTCGATGCAGTCGGACACGAAGCCCGGATTGAGCACGGCGATGCGCCTGACGCCGTTCTTCGCCAGCTTTTCGACGGTGGCGTCGGTGTAGGGCTGTAGCCATTCCTGCGCGCCGAAGCGCGACTGGAAGGTGGTTATCAGCCTGTCTTCGCTCCAGCCCAGCTTCTCGCGCACGAGGCGCGTGGTCTCAAGGCAATGGCGCCGGTAGGGATCGCCCTTGTCGGAGAAGGCTTTGGGAATGCCGTGATAGGATGCGAGCACCACTTCCGGCTCGAAATCGAGCGTGGCCAGATGCCGCTGGATCGAGGTTGCGAGCGCGTCGATGTAGACTGGCTCGTCATAATAGGGCGGTACGCTGCGAACCGCGGGCGCGCGCCGCATTTTCATCAGCGCGCGGAAGAGCTGATCGTTGGCGGTCGCCGTCGTGGTGGCCGAATATTGCGGATAAAGCGGGAAGGAAACAATGCGGTCGCAGCCGCGTTCCACCAGCTTCTTCGCCACGCTGCCGGTCGACGGATTGCCATATCGCATCGCCCAGTCCACGGTGACGTTCGCCAGATCGCGCAGGCAGGCCGAAAGCTTCTCGCCCTGCGATCGGGTGAAGGTGTGCAGCGGCGATTCGTTGCGCTCGCGGTTCCAGATGCGGGCATAGTTCTCGCCCGATTTCTTCGGACGAACGGTCAGAACGATACCATAGAGGATCGGATACCAGATCAGCCGGTTCAGTTCGACGATGCGGGGGTCCGACAGGAATTCACGCAGATAGCGCCACATGGGCTTGAATTCGGTGCCGTCGGGCGTGCCGAGATTGAGCAGCAATACGCCCACTTTGGCGCAACGGACCGGGGTTTGCCGTGAAGAGGGCTGGCTCGGCCGGGTCTCCGGCGATTTTACGGCAGCGGCTTCTTTCGGGTCGATCTGTGTCATGCGCTCGCTTTCTCCACGAGCCGCAGAACCTAGCGCTGCCGCGCGGGGATGCAATGCAGCGTCTGGCCGCACCCGCATGCGGCGGACGATACGCCGCATGCGTGCCTGGGCCGGATGCTCAGGCGCGGCGCGTCAGCACGAAATTCTGGCCGGTGGCGCTGGTGCAGTTGAGCTGGCTGGTCGATACCATCAGGCAGTTGAAGCTGATGGCCGACTGGCGGATCAGCGAGGTGCCGCTGATCTCGACCGAATTCGGGCCGGTCATGCGGTAGCTGCCATCGGACAGCTTCTGGCCTGTGTCGGTAGCCACGGTCTGGAAAGCGCCTCTGGAGAAGGTGGAGAGGCCGGTGCCCTGCGCATCGATCCACGATCCATCCACCGCGTTGCGCGCCGAAGCCATGCCGCCACCGGGAGGCGGGGGAGGGGCCGTCGTACAGGAGGCCAGCGCACCGGCCGTCAACATGATCAGGCCTGCATTCACGATTTTACGGGCAATGTTCATCCTGGGCATCTCCTCGATCCGCTACCGTTCAATCGCGCGATTTAGGGTCGATTGCAAGCAGTGCAACCGGGAAGAGCACAAAGCTATCTCACCAATATGTTGCGGAATTGCCACGGATCCCCGGCGTCGATGCCTTCGGGGAACATGCCGGGGCGGTTTTCGAGCGGGGTCCAGTCGGTATAATAGCCGTTCACCGGCCCGAGATAGGGAGACTGGATTTCAAGGCAGCGCCGGAAATCCATCTCGTCGGCCTCGACAATGCCGGCTTGCGGGTTCTCCAGCGCCCAGACCATGCCGGCAAGCACGGCGGAACTGACCTGAAGGCCGGTGGCGTTCTGGTTGGGGGCCAGCTTGCGGGCTTCGGCAAGCGAAAGCTGCGAGCCGTACCAGTAGGCGTTCTTGCCGTGACCATAAAGCAGCACGCCAAGTTCATCGGCGCCGTCGAGCAATTCGTTTTCCTCCAGCACATGCTGGACGCCCTGCGGCTTTCCGGCCGCGCCGAACATTTCGTGCAGCGACAGCACGGCATCGTTGCAGGGATGATAGGCATAGTGACAGGTGGGACGGTAATGGACCTTGCCCTTCTTGCCACGCAGCGTGAAGAAGTCGGCGATCGAAATGGCCTCGTTATGGGTGACGAGGAAGCCATATTGCGGGCCGGGGGTGGGGCACCAACTGCGCACGCGGGTCGTGGCGCCGGGCTGATCCAGATAGATGCCGGCCCCGCAGCCCTTCTTGTGGCCGTGCGCGTTCTTCGGCATCCATTTTTCGTGCGTGCCCCAGCCGAGTTCGGCCGGCTGCAACCCCTCGGCGATGAAACCCTCGACCGACCATGTGTTCCAGAAGGTGTCGAGCGGCTTCGGCTTCTTCGCGCGCTGGGTGTCGCGTTCGGCGATGTGGATGCCTTTCACGCCGGCATCGCGCATGAGCCCGGCCCAGCCCTCGCGGTCATCCGGGTCCGGAGGCTCATTGGCATCCAGGCCGAGATCGCCCGCCAGATTGACCAGCGCCTGCTTGACCAGCCACGAAACCATGCCGGGATTGGCGCCGCAGGTGGAAACGGCGGTGGTGCCGCCGGGCCGCTTGCGCTTTTCCTTCAGCAAGGTTTCGCGCAGCGCATAGTTGGTGCGCGCGGCGTTGTCCGCTTTCTCGTCGAAATAGAAGCCGGGCCACGGCTCGATCACCGTATCCACATAAAGAACGCCGAGCTCGCGGCAAAGGCGCATCAGGTCGACGGAGCCGGTATCGACGGAAAGGTTCACGCAAAAGCCCCGGCCGTCGCCTGCGGTGAGCAGCGGTGTCAGCAAGTCCCTGAAATTGTCCTGTGTCACCGCCTCCTGAACGAAGGCGATGCCGCGATCGTCGAGAAGCCTGCGGTTGGTGTCGCGCGGTTCGACCACCGTCATGCGCGATTTGTCGAAGCTGAAATGGCGCTCGATCAGCGGCAGCGTGCCACGGCCGATGGAGCCGAAGCCGATCATGACCAGCGGCCCCGTGATCTCGCCGTAAACCGGCCATTTCATATTTGCCATTCTTCGCAGGCTCCCTGCTGGATTGCGGTCGGCAGGCTTGCGCCAGGGACGGCGCAACAATCACAGATATTTGTCACATACCAATAAAAAAACAGGCGGGTTCGACGATTGCGAACGTGCCGGGACGGGAAAACCCGAAACATGGCGAAGCGGGCGCGATCCCCAATTCAGGGAATGAAGGTCGCCCGGATCAGGCCGCGAAGGGCATTGCCGGCATATAGCGACAGTGCGCAGGAAAGGGCGGAGGCCGGGATCACGCCCTCGACGGCGCGCCCCCGATCGATCAGTTCGGAGCGCAGCACACCGGCCAGCAATCCGCAATCGAGGCGGGGCGTGACAAGCGTCCCGTCGCCGAAATCCGCAAACAGGCTGGTGATGGTGCCTTCGCAGACCTCGCCGCGCTCATTGGTCAAAAGCACTTCATCGGCGTCCGTGGCGGGGTATTCGGCACGGGCGCGTTCATAAAGCGCGCGCCGGGTCGTCTTGTGGCGCAGCAGCGTGTCGTTGCGCGAAAGGGTGGTGCGCGCCAGCCGCAAGCGCCAGACCGTGTCTTGCGGCAAAGGCTGGAAAGGCCGGGCGGTGACTTCGAGCGCGCCATCATGGCTGAGCAGCAACCGCATGCGCAGCGGCGTCGTTGCCCCGGCTGCGGCTCTTTCCAGTAGCCGAACCGCCTTGTCGGTATCGCAGGCGAAACCGAGCTTACGGGCCGAGGCGGCAAGCCGCGCCAGATGCCGGTCGAGCCGCAGGATGCCCGCCCCAGGCTCACAGCGCAGCGTCTCGATCAGCTCGAAGCCGGGACCGTTCCGGTCGCGAAGCGGGCCTTCAGCAGGCATTCGCGGTACTCCTCCTCAGCCGTGGAATCGAACACCACGCCGCCGCCGACATTGTAGACGGCCTCGCCCTGCGGGTAGAGCGAGATGGTGCGGATGGCGACCGAAAAGCGCATGGCGCCGCCGGGCGCGATCCAGCCGATGGCGCCGCAATAGACGTCGCGCGGGCTGGCTTCGAGATCCCGCAACACCTCCATCGCCCTGATCTTGGGCGCGCCGGTGATCGATCCGCAGGGAAACAGCGCTGCAAAGATGCTGCGCAGCGAAAGGTTCGGCAGAAGTTTTGCCCGTACCCGGCTCACCATCTGGTGGACCGTGGGATAGCTTTCGATGCGGAACAGTTCCGGCACATCCAGCGATCCCACTTCGCTGATGAGGGAAATGTCGTTGCGCAGAAGGTCGACGATCATCCGGTTTTCGGCCTGGTTCTTCTCGTCGTTGCGCAGGAATTCCTTCAGCCGCTCGTCTTCTTCCCGAGCGGTGCCGCGCGGCGCGGTGCCCTTCATCGGATGCGTTTCGATCCAGCCTTGCTCGTCGATCTCGAAGAACAGTTCGGGCGAGCGCGACAGCACGATTGGGCCGTCACCGAGGGTCGACAAGGCGCCGTAGCGCACCGGCTGGCGCCCGGTCAGGGCATCGAAAGCGGCCAGCGGATCGCCGCTCCAACGCGCGTCGACCGGGAAGGTCAGATTGCCCTGATAGCAGTCGCCTTCGCGCAGATGCCGGTGCAGGCGGGAAAACCGCTTTTCGTAATCGGCGAAGCTCCAGCGCGCCTGCGCATCGTGAATGGGTTCGCTGGCGGCCGGCCGTGCCGTATCGGCGGCCTGCCTGTCCTGTGGCGCGTCGAAGACGCCGATGCACAGGAGCGGCGCGCGCCGTCCGTCCGGCAGGCGCGGCACAAGCTTGGGCTCCAGAAGATATCCGGCCTCGTAGGAAAAATAACCGGCCAGCCATTTCCCCGCCTCGTGAGCGGCCTGCAACCGCACCCACGCAGGCCCGAATTCATCGGCGGCAAAGGGCGCGATGATTTCCGCTGGCCGCGCAAACAGCTTTTCGCGGCGCGCGGGATCGTCGCGGAACAGAATGAAGGAAGTATCCGGCACCTCGCACCCGTTCTCAGGCAGCTTTGTCCAGAGCTTCAAGCTCGTCGATCAGCGCGGAAATGACACCGAGCCCGCCCTGCCAGAAGCCGGGATCGGTGGCATCGAGCCCGAATGGTTTCAGCAGTTCGGAATGGTGCTTCGTGCCGCCGGCGCGCAGCATGTCGAAATATTTTTCCTGAAAACCGCTTTCGGCGTTCTGGTAGACGGCATAGAGCGAGTTCACCAGACAATCGCCGAAGGCATAGGCGTAGACGTAGAAGGGCGAGTGGATGAAGTGGGGAATATAGGCCCAGAAGGTTTCATAGCCTTCGCCAAGCCTGATTGCCGGCCCGAGGCTTGCGGCCTGCACCTCCATCCAGAACTGTCCAAGCTGTTCCGAGGTCAGTTCGCCATTGCGGCGCTCGGTATGCACCTTGCGCTCGAATTCGTAGAAGGCGATCTGGCGCACGACCGTGTTGATCATGTCCTCCACCTTCTGGGCGAGCATGGCCTTGCGCTCGCGCCTGTCGGTGGTGCGGTCGAGCAGCGAGCGGAAGGTCAGCATCTCGCCGAAGACCGAGGCGGTTTCGGCCAGCGTCAGCGGGGTGGCGGCCATCAGCGCGCCCTGCTTGCCGGCCAGCACCTGATGCACGCCGTGGCCCAGTTCATGGGCCAGCGTCATCACATCGCGCGGCTTGCCCATATAGTTGAGCAGCACATAGGGGTGGACGGACGGCACCGTCGGATGGGCGAAGGCGCCCGGCGACTTTCCGGGGCGGGTCGGCGCATCGATCCAGTTCAGATCGAAGAACTGGCGGGCGATGTCGGCCATTTTCGGCGAAAAGCCGCTATAGGCATCGAGAACGGTGGTTTTGGCATCGTTCCAGCCGATGGTTGCCTGCGGGGTCTCGGGCAGGGGCGCGTTGCGATCCCAGTGGTTCATCGTCTCCATGCCAAGCCAGCGGGCCTTCATGGCATAATAGCGATGGGACAGGCGCGGATAGGCCTCGCGCACCGATGACGCCAGCGCGTCGACCACCTTGCGCTCGACGCGATTGGCGAGGTGGCGGGAATCGGCGATGTCCTCGAAACCGCGCCAGCGGTCGGAGATTTCCTTGTCCTTGGCCAGCGTGTTGGTGATCAGGCCGAAGGTACGAATATTGGCGGAGAAGGTAGCGGCAAGCGCTTCGGACGCCTTGCGGCGCACCTCGCCATCCGCATCCTGCAAGCGGTTCAGCGCCGGCTCCAGCGTCAGTTCCTCGCCGTCGATCCGGAAGCGCAGGCCCGTCATGGTCTCGTCGAACAGGCGGTTCCACGCGCCGCGCCCGGTGACCGATTTTTCATGAAAAAGCTGCTCGACGCGGTCTTCGAGCTGATAGGGTTTTTCCTTGCGCAAATCCTCGATCCACGGCCGGTAGTGGCCGAAACCGGCATCTTCCGCCAGCGCCTTCTCAATCAGCGCATCGTCGATCTTGTTCAGTTCCAGACCGAAGAATAGGAGATGCGAACCGGCATCGGTCAGCTTTTGCTGAACGTCGCCGTAGAATTTGGCGCGAACCGGATCGGAGGTGTCGCCTGCGTAGAGCAGGCCGGCATAGGAGCCGATGCGGCCAGCCAGTTCATCCAGCGCCTCATATTCGCGCATGGCCTCGCCCAGCCCGCCCGCGCTGCCGCGTTCGGCTTCCGCGGCGAGCCTGCCCTTCCAGCGGGTCTCGAAGGCGATGGCATCGGCCGCCGCCTTTTCCAGATCGCGCTTCAGTTCCGGTGCATCGTGGCTGGCATAGAGGTCGGAAAGGTTCCACTCCGGCAGGTCGCCGAGATCCGCCTTCGCCTGCGCTGCGGAGGACGCGGCAAACTGTCTTTCCGGGAAACTTGGCATGGGGAACCTTTCAATCTGAAATTCTGTATTACAGCGGCCGTCTGGCCGGCGGCGAAACAATTCGTTCACCGGCTTTCTTGAAACCTTATTTAGAACCCTGTGCCACGTTGATCCATAGGGGAAAATCAAAGGCGGGCTGTTCGGGCGTTCATGTCAGGTTCCGTGCTCATAGTCGATGACGATCCGGTCCAGCGCAGGCTGCTGGAGGCGGCGGTCTCGAAATTCGGCCACAGGGCCGTGGTCACCGATGGCGGAGAGGCCGGTCTTCGGGCTCTCGACAGGGGAGGCGACATCTCGGTCGCGATCCTTGACCTGTCCATGCCGGGGCTGGACGGGATCGGTGTGCTCAAGGCCATGCGCGAGCGCGACATCCGGGTGCCGGTCATCGTGCAGACGGCGCAGGGCGGCATCGAGACGGTCGTGCAGGCCATGCGCCACGGCGCTTTCGATTTCGTCGTCAAGCCGGCATCGCCCGAACGCCTCCGGTCGGCAATCGCCGGCGCGCTGAAGGTGGGGGCTGCCGAAGGGGAGACGCGGCGGGTGGCGCGCCGCGCCGCCGGCATTCTCACCTTCAGGGACCTGCTGACCCGCAGCCCGGCCATGGAGCGCGTGCTGCGGCTTGGCCAGAAGGCTGCGGCCTCACGCATCCCGATCATGATCGAGGGCGAATCCGGCGTGGGCAAGGAGATGGTGGCGCGCGCCATACAGGGCAGCGGCGGTCGCCGCGCGAAACCGTTCGTCACCGTCAATTGCGGCGCAATCCCGGAAAATCTCGTCGAAAGCATCCTGTTCGGCCATGAGAAGGGCGCTTTCACCGGCGCTACCGACCGCCATGCCGGCAAATTCGTCGAGGCGCATGAGGGCACGCTGTTTCTGGACGAAGTGGGCGACCTGCCGCTGGATGCGCAGGTGAAGCTCCTGCGGGCGGTTCAGGAAGGCGAGGTCGATCCCGTCGGCGGACGCCAGACGGTGAAGGTCGATATCAGGCTGATCTCGGCAACGCACCGCGACCTCATCCAGCAGGTGCGGGACGGCAAGTTCCGCGAGGACCTGTTCTATCGCCTCAACGTGTTCCCAATCCTGGTGCCGCCGCTGCGCGAGCGCCGGGAAGACATCGGGCTGCTCGTGAAGCACTTCATGAAAGAGGTGGCGGTCGACCGCTCGCCGCGCGGCATATCCGGCAGGGCGCTGTCGCTGCTTGAGGCCTATGACTGGCCCGGAAATATCAGGCAGCTCGAAAATGCCGTTTTCCGTGCGGCAGTGCTGTGCGAAGGGGATATGCTGACGGAAGAGGAGTTCCCGCAGATCCGCGCGCAGGTGGAAGGCGCGATCGACCTTGACCGGGAGCGCGGCACGGGCAAGGAAGCGCCTGTTTCATGCCCGGATGAAACACCGGTTGAAGTCACTGCGGAACCTTCCGGGCCGGAATTGCGGCCGGGCCTTCTTCCCATGCTGGACGCGCGCGGCCAGGTGCGGGCGCTGTCGGTGGTCGAGCTTGAAATGATTCGTTTTGCGATCGATCATTACAATGGCCGCATGAGCGAGGTGGCGCGCAGGCTGGGCATCGGCCGTTCGACGCTTTATCGCAAGCTCCGGGAATATGGCATCGACCCGGAAACGGGGCGCTCCGTCCGTTCTCGGGCGACATGAGGACCGTTGTCTTAATCCCTTGTTAACGTGCTATAAACGGTTCGTTTACCATGAGCGGCCATGTGCTTTTTCGGCCTTCGGGCTGCCACGCTGTGACCGCATTTGGCCTTCAATAAGGGACCATTAACCATTAGGATTGATATTCGGATTTGGTTAATCCATATCCGTTTGCTCAAATCCGGGGACAAACGGCAGCCTGCAAGGCCTTTTGATTTGAACAGAAGCGAACGTCACATCAACGGTCGGCATTCCTGCGGAACCCTCACCAGGTGGGTGGTGGCGGCGGTATGCGCTTTCGGTCTCTATTCGGCATTCGCCACGGACG
>JAZIHP010000101.1:0-12702 GCA_036678505.1 Alphaproteobacteria bacterium | reverse complement strand
GAGTGATGCCCCGGGGGGGGGTGATATCCGGGGGTTGATGTCCGGCGGCTGGGTTCAGACGGCTCAACGCCCGCTCCCTTTTCAGCCGAAGCTGGCCGGGTTAAGAACACTCGGCCAATTCGGAGGATCGATATGACTGCCAAGCTTGTTCTCGTCGGCTGCGGCCATATGGGCCGGGCCATGTTGTCCGGCTGGATCGGCTCCGGCCGGATCACGGCGGCTGAAGTGCTGGTCGCCGAGCCGAACGCGGAGTTGCGCAGCAAGGCGGCGGAGCTGGGTTGCGCCACCGTGCCGGGAGCCGAAGCCCTGCCGGCGGGCCTCTCGCCCGAAATCGTGGTCATCGCGGTCAAGCCGCAGGCGATCCGTGAGGTGCTGGCCGGCTATGCGCGCTTCGGCAATGGTTCCACCACCTTCGTCAGCATCGCCGCCGGCGCCAGCGTCGCCACATTCGAGGGCATTCTGGGCGAAAAGACCCCGGTGATCCGCTGCATGCCCAATCTGCCCGCCGCCATCGGCAAGGGCATGATGGTGGTGTTCGCCAACGGCCATGTCAGCGACAAGGCGCGCGATTTCGTGGCCGGGCTGCTGGCCGCCAGCGGCGAGGTGGCATCGGTCGATGACGAGAAGCTGATGGACGCGGTGACGGCCGTGTCCGGCTCCGGCCCCGGCTATGTGTTCCACTTCATCGAGGCGCTCACCGCCGCGGCCAGAACCGCCGGTCTTCCGGCGGACACGGCAGCACAGCTTGCGGTGCAGACCGTCTATGGCGCCGCGGTGATGGCCGCGACGAGCGGCGAGGAGCCCGGCGTTCTTCGCCAGCAGGTGACGAGCCACAAGGGCACGACCGCCGCAGCCCTCGACGTGCTGATGGGCGCAGATGCGCTGACGCGCCTCATGACCGAAGCGGTCGATGCGGCGCGCAAGCGTTCCATCGAGCTTGGAAGCTGATTACAGCAATCCGGCCTGCTCGGCCTCGACGCGCAAATTCTGGCGCGGACGCGGCCCCACCTGCTGGATGACGAGACCCGCGGCAAGCGACCCCAGCCTGCCGCTGTCTTCCAGCGACCGCCCTTGCGTGTAGCCGAAGAGGAAACCGGCGGCGTAAAGGTCGCCGGCGCCGGTGGTGTCGACCAGACTGTCGATGGCGTTGGCGTCGATCTTCACGGTTTCATCGCCACGCACGATCACCGAGCCCCGTTCGGAGCGGGTAACGGCGGCGAGCCTGCAATCCTTGCGCAGCGCCTCCAGCGCGGTCTCGAAAGAGGATGTCTGGTAAAGCGCCCTGATCTCGTGATCGTTGGCCAGGATGATGTCGACGGTGCCGCCGCGCATCAGTTCCAGAAACTCGTCGCGGTAACGGTCGACGCAGAAGCTGTCGGAAAGCGTCATCGCCACTTCGCGGCCGGCTGCATGCGCGATCCGCGCCGCCTCGCGCATCGCTTCCTTGGCGCGCGGCGGATCCCACAGATAGCCCTCGAAATAAACGACTTTGGATGCCGCGATCTTTTCCGGCTCGATATCTTCCGGGCCGAATTCGACGCAGGCGCCGAGATAGGTGTTCATCGAACGCTCGCCATCGGGCGTGACGAAGATCATGCAGCGCGCAGTGGGGGGCGTTCCGGCCAGCGGCACGGTGTCGAAGGCGACGCCGAGCGCGCGGATGTCGTGGGCATAGATGGCGCCCAGGTGATCGTCGGCCACCTTGCCGGAAAAGGGCGCCTTGCCGCCGAGGCTCGCAATGCCCGCCGCCGTGTTGCCGGCCGAACCGCCGGAGGCCTCCACCGCCGGCCCCATGCGCCCGTAGAGCAGTTCGGCGCGCCCGGCATCGACGAGGTTCATCGCGCCCTTGACGATACCGTTGTCGACGAGGAAAGCCTCGTCGCTCTGGGCAATGATATCGACAATGGCATTGCCGATGCACAAGGCGTCATAATCCGGCATTCAGTCCTCTCCGATGCAGACGGGTTCGTTCAGGCAGCCCCGAAGCTGGCCGGTGGTAGATCATCACGATGATTTTGCATAGCAGGCGGGAGGATCAATCGACCGGCCGGAACATTTCCTGAAGGCGATCAAAATCCATGGCTTCACGGGCAAAGGCGAAGGTGCCGCTTTCCAGAATTTCCCTTGCCGCTCTTTCCACCGCGCCGAAAGCACTGGTGGTCAGCTTCGAGCCGAGGGAAATCCGCCTGGCTCCCGCCCCGGCGAGGGCCGCGACGGTAAAGGCGGGGGTCGCCAGCACATTGACCGGCTTTTCCAGCGCCGCGCAGAGCGTGCGCACCTGGCCGATATCGGTGAGCCCCGGCGCATAGAGAACGTCGGCGCCCGCCTTCTCGAAAGCCTGAAGCCGCCGGATCGTGTCGTCCAGATCGAAAAACCCGCGCAGAAAATTCTCGGCCCGCGCCGTGAACACGAAATCGCTCCTCAGCGCCCGCGCGGCCTCCACGGCGGCCGCGACGCGTTCGACCGCATGGGAGAATTCGTAGACCGGCTTGTCTTCATCGCCGGAAAAATCTTCCAAAGAGCAACCGGCAAGTCCGGCGGCGGCCGCCGCGAAGACGGTTTCGGCCGCACTTTCGGGACTGTCGCCCTTGCCCTTTTCCAGATCCGCCGAGACGGGCAGGTCCGTCGCCCCCACGATCTCCCGGCAATGGGCGATCATGGCGTCGAAGCCGACGCCGCCATCGGGCAGGCCCCGCGAGAAAGCGAAGCCGGCGCTGGTGGTGGCCAAAGCCTGAAAACCAAGCGATTGCAGAAGTCTTGCCGTCCCCACATCCCATGGATTGGGAATCACGAAGGTGGAGGCATGGAGGTTGCGAAAAACCGCGCCCTTGCCGGTGGTCTTTTCCATAGCGACGCCTGCCCGAACATGACCCGGATCGAACCGATCCTAGAGCGTTTCCAGGAAAAGCGGAAACGCTTTTCCGGTTCGCAAACGCGACAAGACAAAGACCTGGAGCCATTCGGCGATTCCGTGAAACCTTGAACGGCTCTGAAGCGTGTTCACGATCTTTCAGGTCGGCCCCTGCGCTTCAAGTTCTTATTTTCACGCATGTCGTTGTCCCGAAACCGGTTCCCACTTTCAGGCGACATGCTTTAGCGGGTGAAAAACGGCAGGATGGCTGAATTGCGCCTTTAGGAAAAAATATCCATATTATTCATATGCTTAGTTTTGATTTTACCCTGATTTTACCCGGGGAAAAAGCGAATCTTCCCAAACGTCAATATCCTGTTGACATCAGGATGGCGTTGTGACCTGATTGCATGAGATGAAATGTTTTTTCTTAAAATGAATCAATAACGGAAAAACGGCTTCATCCGACACCTGGTGGTTCTTTGATGCGTTACCCATGGTTCGTCGAAGGGGAGGAATGGATTACGAATCGGAAGCGGGCATCCGCGACCTGCCTGAACGGGCCGTTGCGCGCCATCGCGCGCCGCGCCTTTGAAGGCTGGCGGAACGGGAGATTTCCCCCAAAGGGACGCCCGGCTGAAACCCGCTCACGATCGCAACTGCATGGCGTATATTGCCTTTGCTGTTCGCAGCCGGGATCGCATCGTTGCGATATCGGCGAAATGGCGTCCGCTTAGAGCCGTTCATGGTTTCATGGAATCGCCGAACGGCTCCAGGTCTTTGATTTGACGCGTTTGTGAACCGGAAAAGCGTTTCCACTTTTCCTGGAAACGCTCTGGAGACGCAAAGACAGCCATCCGATCGGCGCCGATGCATGGGGCCGATGCATGGGAATGCCGGACTTTGAAGTTGCCGGACACGCGCGCAACCGCATTGGCGCGCGGCGGGTTTTCTTTGCTTCAGAATCCGGCGCGAAGGCTGTGACCGGCAGCTCGGTAGAGAGTGTTTCTGGAGTCCCGGATCGCGGCCGGAAGAGCCCGAACTCCAGCAGAGCAGGCAGGTAAGAACAGAAAAAAACGACCACGCACAAGTCAGGAGGAGGAGAACACTCGATGAGTTTTACCGATCCACAGCACGCCATGCCTTTGGCGCAAGCCGGATATCCGGCCCCCATCGGCCCCTCGACGCGACCCGCCGCCATGATGAGGCCCACCACCATGAGGTCAGCCACCATGAGGGAGGATGCAAGATGAGCACGAGCGGAGCCATGGACGTTCTCGAATACGAGCAAGGCAATCTTCAGACCGGAACCAACTGGTGGGGCGCCTTCGTCATCGGGCTGGCCGGAACCATCCTCGTAACCGGCGCCGCGCCGGCCTTCCTGACCGTATTCGGCGCATCCTACATTCCCTTCATCACCTTCTTCACGCTGACCGGCGTTTTGCTGTGCCTCCTGCTGGCGGAACTGTCGGCCATGATGCCGGGGCGCACCGGCGGCTCTCCATCCTATGCCTATCCGGCCTACAAGAACCGCTGGCCGCGTCTGGCGCCGCATGTCAACGGCGTCACCGCATGGATGTACTGGGTGGGCTGGATGCCCGTGGCGCCGCTCAACATGATCCTCGCCTCGTTCTACATCACCCATCTGTTCGGGCTGGACGCGACGCAGGGCATCACGCCGATCAGCACCTTCATTCCGTACTGGACGCTGGGCATCACGGCCGCCGGCCTGATCGTCCTGTCGATCCCCGCCTATCTCGGCATCCGCTTCGGCACTTCGATGGCGACGATCCTGGCGGTTCTGTCGATGATCCCGCTCACCTTCCTGTCGATCGGCTTCATCTTCAACCTCGATGCCGCCAACTGGAGCGAGCTTGCCGGCTTCCCGCATCTCGACGGGTCGAGCTTCTTCGATCCCGTCGGCGGCTATCCGGCATGGATCATGTACATCGCCTATGCCTTCCCGCTGTTGTGGACGGTGATCGCGTATGAAGCGGCGGCC
This sequence comes from Alphaproteobacteria bacterium, assembly GCA_036678505.1. Lineage (GTDB taxonomy): Bacteria > Pseudomonadota > Alphaproteobacteria > Rhizobiales > Rhizobiaceae > Mesorhizobium. Next base: position 7,849 of record JAZIHP010000101.1, on the reverse strand, counting down.
TGCTATATCGGCGAGTGCAAGAACCCCGGCCGCGATGCCCGCATCGCCATGACGCTGGAGGGCGGCTACGGCGTGTTCGTCTACACCATGCTGCCGGTTTCGTTCGTCGTGGTGCTCGGCGCACAGGCCATCTCGGACCCGGCCCTCGTCGATCCGAAGACGATGTTCGTCACCTTCGCCAGCAACATCTTCCCCGGCGTGGCCGGAGCGGTGATGGAATGGCTGATGGCGATCATGCTGATCATCGCGCTGGTGCTTTCGGCCCTGAACTCGCTGATGGGCTGCTCGCGCTCGCTCTATCAGATGTCGCTGGACGGGCAGTTTCCGCGTTTCTACCAGCATCTGAACAAGCATCACGTGCCGGACCGCGCCATGATGACCAATGTCGGCGCCAGCCTGCTCATCGCCTTCATGGGCGGGGCGATCGAGATCTATTCCTTCTCCAACGTCGGATATCTCGGCTCGTTCGTGCCGGTGCTGATCGCCTATTATCTGCTGCGCAAGGACCGCCCCAACGTGCATCGCCCGTTCCGGTTGCCGGAATATTTCAAATATATCGCACTGGCTCTGGCGGCGCTGTATTTCTTCGTTTGGCTGTGCGGAGGCATCATCTATTCCTATATCGGCGGGCAGGCGATCTATTACTTCCTCGGCATAGCGGCGACCTTCATGTACCTGCCGCTCTACTGGTACCGGAAGTGGGAAGACGCCCGAAACGGCTATTCCACCGCCGAAATGGCCGCATCCGGCAGCTGAGGAGCGCGGCGCATGATCCGCAATCCTTTCAGGCGCTCGCCACAAGCCTGCGATCCGCAGATCGCTCAGCGGGTGCTGATCGCCTCGGAAGGGCGGCGGTTCAGCGCGGAGGTGATCGAAACGGCCGTCCGCATGCTTCGGGATGGGGGCGGCCAGGCGCGGGTTCTGACGGTTGCGCGCCTGTGGGGCACCAGCTTCGGCCTGCCCAATCCGGGCCTGCGCCCCAGCAAAAGCGAGATGGCCGAACAGCAGGACAATGTCCACTGGGCCATCGGCCAGCTGGAGAAAGCGGGTATGGATGCCGACGGCCACATCGTCACCACCCGCAATCCCGGCAAGAGCATACTGAACGAGGCAAGGCGGCAGAACTGCCGGGCCATCATCATGGGCACGGACCCGAAACGGCCCTGGCTCATCCGTGGCATGATGTGGAGCCAGGAACCGTATCGCGTGCTGGCGCGGGCGCATATTCCCGTGCATCTGGTCGGCCCGCAAGGACCGGACTGAAGCTTTTTTCGCCGAACTCGCCCCGGATCCGCCCCGAACCCGCCCTGAACCCGCTCCGGCGCCGCAACCGGTGCTCAGGCGATTCCGGTCGAGCCGAACCCGCCGGCGCCGCGCGTGGTGCCGCTGGCCAGCATGCGCTCTTCGGTGCGCACCTGGGTGACCGGCGCGAAAATGATCTGGGCGATGCGCATGCCGCGGCTGACGGAGAAATCCTCGTCGCCCAGATTGACCAGCAGCACCTGCACCTCGCCGCGATAATCGCTGTCGATGGTGCCGGGCGTATTCAGGCAGGTGATGCCGTGCTTCAGCGCAAGGCCGGAACGGGGACGGACCTGACCTTCCATGCCCTCGGGGATTTCCAGGGTCAGGCCGGTCGGCACCAGCGCCCGCTTGCCGGGCAGGATCAGGATCGAGCGGTCTTCCGGAATCGCCGCGCGCAGATCCATGCCGGCCGCGCCCTTGCTTTCATAGGCGGGCAACGGCAGATCGGCGGCATGCGGCAGGCGCACGAAACCAACGGTGGGGCCAATGACGGAAACGGGCTGGGAGGACATGGCGCAAATCCTATCGAGACAGATCGGGCAGGGCAGGGGGTAGCGCCCCGACGGCGACACGCCCCGGCAGCCCGCTTACAGCAGGGCTTGCGAATAGACCAGTGCGGCATATGCCGCCTGGCCGGACCATTTATATTCGACAGCCTTCGCCGTTATTGCTAGAAGCCCGCCACCAGACGGGATTCCTGACATGGCAGAGACAATTCAAGAAGCGGTGAAGCGCCGCCGCACCTTCGCGATCATCGCGCACCCGGACGCGGGCAAGACGACGCTGACGGAAAAGCTGCTGCTGTTCGGCGGCGCCATCCAGCTTGCCGGCGAGGTCAAAGCCAAGAAAGACAAGATCCAGACCCGCTCGGACTGGATGAAGATCGAGCGCGAGCGCGGCATTTCGGTCGTCACCTCGGTGATGACCTTCGAATATGGCGACAACGTCTTCAACCTGCTCGACACGCCGGGCCACGAGGATTTCGCCGACGATACTTATAGAACGCTGTCGGCTGTCGATGCCGCCGTGATGGTCATCGACGCCGCGCGCGGCATCGAGCCACGCACGCTGAAGCTGTTCGAGGTCTGCCGCCTGCGCGACATTCCCATCATCACCTTCGTCAACAAGATGGACCGCGAGGCCCGCGACACCTTCGAGATTCTCGACGAGATCGAGGAGAAGCTGGCGCTCGACACCGCGCCCGTGACCTGGCCGATCGGGCAGGGCAAGACTTTTGCCGGCACCTATCATCTGGCGGAAAACGCGGTGCGTCGCGGCGATGCGGAGACCGAGCGCACCCCGGTTCATGACCCGGATTCCAACCGCGCCGCCGGCCTTCTGCCGGAGAACGACCGCGCCGCCTTCATCGAGGAAACCGAACTGGCGCGCGAAGCCTGCCGTCCGTTCGACCGCGACGCTTTCCTTGAAGGCCACCTCACGCCGGTCTATTTCGGCTCGGCGCTGCGCAATTTCGGCGTGCGCGATCTGATCGAGGCGCTGGGCGCCTTCGGCCCGCCGCCGCGCGCGCAGGAAGCCGACACCCGCACGGTTCAGGCCACCGAAGACAAGATGACTTCCTTCGTCTTCAAGATCCAGGCCAATATGGACCCCAACCACCGCGACCGCATCGCCTTCGTGCGCGTGTGCTCGGGCGTGCTCCAGCGCGGCATGAAGGCCAAGCTGGTGCGCACCGGCAAGCCGATATCGCTGTCGGCGCCGCAGTTCTTCTTCGCGCGTTCGCGCATCACCGCCGACGAGGCCTATGCCGGCGACGTGGTGGGCATTCCCAACCACGGCACGCTGCGCATCGGCGACACGCTGACCGAGGGCGAGGACATATTGTTCCGGGGCGTGCCCAACTTCGCGCCGGAAATCCTGCGCCGCGTGCGCCTCGGCGACGCCATGAAGGCCAAGAAACTGAAGGACGCCCTGCACCAGATGGCGGAGGAAGGCGTCGTCCAGCTGTTTTCGCCGGAAGACGGCTCGCCGGCAATCGTCGGCGTGGTCGGCGCGCTGCAACTCGACGTGCTGAAGGAGCGCCTCAACATCGAATACGGCCTGCCCGTCGATTTCGAGATTTCACGCTTTTCCGTCTGCCGCTGGATCGACGCCGATGAAAGCGCCGAACTCAACCGCTTCGTTGAAGCGCATCGCGGCGACATCGCCCGCGATCTCGACGACGATCCGGTGTTCCTCGCCCAGCATGAGTTTTCGCTCAACTACGAGGCCGAACGCTGGAAGGCGATCCGCTTCGCGGCGGTTAAGGACTATCAGGTCCGCGACACCTGATTTCCTGGCCGCCGGCGGGAGCGGTGTTATCGGCGGCGCGCCAGCAGCTCGCGGATGCGGGCGGCGATGGCGCGCAGTTCCGCCTCGTCCATGCGGGCGATGTTTTCCGCCAGCAGATTGGCAAGTTCGGTGGCGGCCGGAGACAGGCCGGAAGTGTCGACCTTCACGCGCGGATGCGAAGCCTGCGCGATGCGCTGAAACTCCTCCGCCTCGTCCCAGATGATGTTGAAATAGCCGATGATCTTCTGGATCAGGGTCCAGCTCGGCGCACCGCGCCGCCCATGCTCCAGCGCCGACAGATAGGCGGGGCTGACCCCGATGGCGGCCGCCATTTCCTTCTGGCTGGCGCCGCGCTCCCGCCGCAATTCGCGGATTTTTTCCCCCAGAGGTGTCATCACCCTACCTTACCTTGCGCAGGCGCACGTAGATCGCGCCCGAGCCGCCATGATGGCGCGCGGCATGCTCGTGGCTCGACACGAACATGCGAAAAGCCGGCGTTGCCAGCCATGCCGGAACCGAACGGCGCAGAACGCCATCGCCGCCGGACGACGAGCCCTTGCCGGTGATGACCAGGACATAGCGCAGCCCGCCCGCATGGGCCCGGTTCAGGAAAGAAAACAACAGCGAATAGGCTTCCTCCTGCGTCATGCCATGAAGATCGACGCGACCCTCGATCGGCAGCCGTCCCCTGGCGAGCTTGTCGAGGGTGGGGCGGTCGAGGCTGCGCGGTGCCGCAGGCGGGCCGGCTTTGGCCTGCGGCCGGGCGACGGAGGCGGAAGGAGAGGGCGCGGCGGCAGGAGACGGAGCCGCCGCCGGTTCCGTCACATCGATGGGCGGCGGCGCGCGGCCCTTCAGCGGCACGGCCGAACGCGCCACCAGGTTCCACAGAACCCGGTCCTCGTCGCTCAATGTCTTTTGCGGCCGTCGCGTCATCGATTCGCATCCGTAACGGGCGACAAATGGTCTGCGATCTGCCGGGGCACAAGGGCATAAAAATCGGCGGCATGGCGCACCACGCCGGCAACCTCGCCCGCCGCATCGCCTGAACCCGCAAACAGATCGCCACGGGCGGCCCCGACAATGGCCGATCCGGTGTCCTGCGCGATCATCAGCCGCCGGAACGGCTTTCCGTCGAAAACGGTCAGTTCCGGCGCGTCGATGAAGAACGGCGTGCCGAAAGTATGCAGCAGGCGATCAACCGCCACGGAGCGGCCGGGCGTGAGCGGCACCCTGGCCGCGGCCACCGGCCCGAGCGCCGGATCGTCCACCGACGCCTCGCGGAAAAAGATATAGGAGCGGTTTTGCCGCAGGATTTCATCTACCCGGCCCGGATTGCGGCGGAACCAGGCGCGGATCGACTGCATGGTGACCTGCGCCAGCGGAATTTCGCCGAGATCAGCCAGAACCCGGCCCGCACCCGTGAAACGCTGGCCGGACTTGGCCGCATAGGTGAGGCGGATATTGCGCCCATCCGTCATGGCAAGCCGCGCCGCGCCCTGCACATGGATGAAGAAGGCGTCGACCTTGTCCTCCAACCAGGCGATCTCAAGCCCGCGCCCCGAAAGCGCGCCCTGCTCGATCGCCGCGCGGTCGTGATATTCGACCAAGCCGGCCACCGTATCGCGCGCAAAGGCCAGATAAGGGTCCATGCCCGGCGGGCGATTGACATCGTCGATGTCGATCAGGTCGGGCGGGCGTGCCAGAAGCGGCACGGTGAAGCGTCCGGTCCCGACCGGCGATGCCTCGACCTGCGGCTCGTAGAAGCCGGTGACAAATCCATGATCGCCTCCACGGCCGTCGGGCTCCGGCTTCACATGAAGGGGCGCGAAATGGCGCTCGAAAAAGGCGCGCGCCTCGCTTTGTCTTGCCAGGAAAAGGGTGCGCGCTTCATGGTAGGCTGAAGAAAAAGCCTCAAAGCGGATGCCGAGCGATCCGGTCCGGTAGGGCCGCGTCAATATGTGGCAAGCCGAACGCCGGAACGCGTCGAAGGCGGCCAGATGGTCGTCGGTTTGCCAGCCGGGCATGTCGGCGAAACCCGACGGCCTGAATGGAGAGGCTTGCCTGTCCGCTTTATCCGCCACCGGGCGAAGCCGGTCAGTCTTCGGCTTCGGTGGCGACCAGCTTCCAGTTCGGATCGCGTGCGCGGGTGTCGCGGGCGAAGGTCCACACATCCTTGACCTCCGCGACCGTCTCCGGATCGCCATCGATGATTTCACCGGCCTTGTCGCGCGTGGCCGAAATCAGTTCGCTGACGATGCGCAGCGTGACATGGGCTTCGCTGCCTTTCATCTCGGCGGAAACGATCCCGGTCTTGTCGATGCCCACGAAGGAAGACTGGATCTTCTCGCCGCGCGCCTCGCGCTCCGAGATGGCGGCGACGAAACCGTCATAGACCTCGCGCGACAGAAGGTTCTTGAGCGCTTTGCGGTCGCCGTCGGCATAGGCCATGACGATCATTTCGTAAGCCATCCTGGCGCCCTCGACGAAGCCGTCCGGATCGAAAGCGGCATCATGATCGCGAATTGTCCTCAGGCCGCGGTTCAGTTCGGTGCCGGGGGCGGCGACGGCATCGATGGCGGCATAGGCGTCGGGGGCCGCTTCGCCGCGCTTGCGCGGCAGCGCCACCACATTGTCGCCGTCGCCGGCAACCGGTTTTTCCGCCTTGCGGGCGGAATAGGGATCGAAGGGCGGACGTTCGCTGCCGGTACGTCGGCCGAGCACATTGCGCAGCTGGAAGAAGATCACCACTGCCGCGATCATGAAGAAAATCGTGCCGAAGTCGAAGAATTCCATGCGCGCGCCAATCAATCCCTTTTTCGGCTGTAACCAACGCACAGCACCCGTCTGGCGTCATTCTATCAAAACATATAGAACGCGAGACACAATCATTCAAATCAAAGGCACGCATACCTATCTGTAAGGCCCAGTGCCAGCGGCAAATGACGCCGCCAGCGTAAACGACCAGCCGACGGTTACAAATTTGCGTGTTTCTCTCTTTCCCGGGCTCATCCTGTTGCTGCCGCTGGCGGAAATCGCCGGCTTCGTCGTCGTCGGCAAGCAGATCGGAGCGCTTGCCACCGTCGGCCTCGTCATCGCTTCCACGCTGGCCGGCGGCATGCTGCTCCGCTATCAGGGCCTTGGCGCCATGAACAAGGTGCGCGCGGCGGTGGAAGCGGGCCGCGACCCCGGCCAGCAGCTGGCAAACAGCGCCATGGGCGTGCTTGCCGCCATTTTGCTCATCATTCCGGGTTTCATCACCTCGATCGTCGGCCTTCTGGTGCTGCTGCCGCCGGTGCGCGCGCTTTTCTGGCGCCTTGCGGGACGCCGCGTCGTCGTTGCCGGCCAGTTTGGCGGTGGTCAGTTCGGGGAGGGCCAGTTCAGCAGGGGCGGTTTCCGGCGCGGACCGGACGAACACACGATCGATCTGGACAGCGACGACTTCAGCAGAAGCGGCGAACCGGATGAAAATTCGCCATGGCGGCGGCTTCCCGACGAATAGCCCGCTTCGGTCCGGTAAAAAGCCAAAACCTTGTCTTGGCTGCCCTGCCGTGATAGCCAACCCCGCGAATCCACCTCGGGGCCGGACGGTCCGAAAACAGGAACAGGGCTCATGGCCGACGAGAATGAAAAGAAAGCCGGCAACGGCAATGGCACCGCAACCCAGCAGCAGCCGACCCTCAACGTGCTGGCTCAATATGTGAAGGACCTGTCCTTCGAGAGCCCCGGCGCGCCGAATTCGCTGCGCGGCCGCGACAAGGCCCCCGGCATTGCCATCAACGTCAACGTCAACGCCAATCCGCTTTCGGAGAAGCAGTTCGACGTGCACCTGTCGCTGACGGCAAAGGCCACCGTCGACAAGGACGTCCTGTTCAATGTCGAGCTTCTCTATGGCGGCGTCTTCAACATCGACGGCTTCCCGCAGGAGCACATGCTGCCGCTCCTGTTCATCGAATGCCCGCGCCTGCTGTTCCCCTTCGCGCGCCAGATCATTGCCGACGCGACCCGCAATGGCGGTTTCCCGCCGCTGATGCTCGACCCGATCGATTTCGCGCAGATGTTCCAGCAGAAGCTGGCCGAGGACCAGGCCGCTTCCAAGGTTCAGGTGAGCTGATCCATTGCCAGAACGGCATTATGAAAAACCCGGCGCAAAGCCGGGTTTTTTTGTCAATTCCGATTTTATCCTAAAGCGCCTCGCGATCTTTCAGATCGGCTCCCTGCACTTCAAGTTCTTGTTTTTACGCATGTCGTTGCCCCG
>JAZIHP010000100.1:0-13007 GCA_036678505.1 Alphaproteobacteria bacterium | reverse complement strand
GCGCGGTTGTTCAGCCGGGCGGGGGGCAGCAGGAGCGGGTGCGGCCGGGCGCAAACTGGCGGCGGCATCCGGGCCACGGCCGGACTTGGCGACGATTGCCGACAACTCCTTCAGCGCGTTGATCTGCTCGGAAACAGCGCGGCGGATAGCCGTGGTCGATTCCTTGGCTTCGGCCGGCATTTCGACCACGCCGCGCTTGAGTTCGGCGCGGGTCAGGTCCAGTTCGCTCTTGATGGCGGCGGCGGTGCGGCGCATGTCCTCGGTCGCGTCGGCGAAGCGCCTGGTGGCGGTTTCGACCACATCGCCGATGGACGAGCGGATCTTCTCCGCCGATTCCAGCGTGCGGCTCTCCGCCGTCTGGAGCGTGCGGCCCACGAGAGCCTCGAAGGACTGCATGACCTTTTCGAGGTCTTCCGACTTCCTGACCAGCCCGACCGCGAGATCGTCCAGCGAGGACTGGCGCTCCAGGGTGTGTTCCAGATTGTTCTGCGCGGAACCGAGCAGTTCCGAAGCGCTGGACAGGAGACGGCTGTGCTCGTCGAACCGGGTGGCGATGGAGGCCACCTCGCGCAGCGTATTGGACGACAGCTCGGTGAGGCGTGTCGCATTGGAATCGACCAGGCGCGCCGAGCTTGCAAAGGTCTGCGCGGCCTTTTCCGTGGTCGCGGCGAAGCTTTGCGTGCTGCCGCTCAGCCGCTCGTCGATCTCGCCCAGATTGGCGGCGGCGCGTTCGATGAGCTGGCCGAGCCCCTGGCTGGAAGCGCCGAGACGGCCGATCAGATCGTCGATGCCGTCGGCGAGGTTCGCGCGGGCGTTTTCGACGGCGGAAAGCGTTTCCGCCGTACGGTTGGCCAGCGCGCCGGCGAGGCGGGCATTTTCATGCCGCAGCTTTTCGGTGGCGCGCTCGGTGGCTTCCTCCATGCTCTTCTGCAATTCGGAGCCCCCTTCGACGAAGCGCTCGACCAGCGGAAGCGCGGTCTCGTCGAGAATGCGGGTCATTTCCGCGGAACGGGCGGCCAGCATTTCGTTGAGTTCGCGTGTGTTGATGCCGATGGTCTTAGCGGCTTCGTTGGTGCTCTGGCCGATATGCTGGCCGACGGCGGTGAATGTTTCCGCGATGGCATCGGCGCGGGCAACGAGCTGGCTCTCCGCGCGGGCCACCTGCTCGCCAAGCTTTTCGCCCATGGTTTCGGCCGAACGGGCAAGGCGATTTTCGACGCTGGAGACTTCCTGGCCGATACGGCTGGCAACCGTTGCGGCGCCCGCGGCAAGGCGTTCGTCCGCGCCTGCCAGCGCGGCCTCGATGGAACGGGCCTGATCCGACAATGCCTTGCCGGTTTCGGCGGCGCGCGCGGCTACCTGACGTTCCGTCTCGGTGAACGCCCCGACGATATTGTCGGCATGCTGGCCGATGGTGGAGGCGGTGTCGGCAATGCGCGCCACCATGCGGTTGTCGGCTTCGTCGAACACGCGGGCGATTTCGTTGGTACGTTCCCCAAGCGCCTCCGAACCTTCGGCAATGCGCTGTGTCAGCTTCTGGTCGACCGCTTCGAAGACACGCTCCACTTCGGCCGCACGACCGGCGAGGGTCTGCGAGCCTTCGGCGATGCGCTGTGCAAGTGTCCGATCGGCAGCATCGAAGATGCGGCCAAGGTCGGCGGCGCGGGCGGCCAGCGCTTCGGCGGATTCGCCGATGCGCGCGCCAAGGCGGGTGTCCGCATCCTCGAAGTGGCGCAGCACGTCGCCTGCACGGGCCGCCAATGACTGTGCCGTTTCGATGGCGCGCTGTGCAAGCCGCTGGTCCGCGACCTCGAAGCTGTCCACGATATTGCCGGCACGGGCGGCCAGTGCGTCGGCCGTTTCCCCGGCGCGCGCGATGAGCATGGAAGAGGTGTCTTCCGCCTTCGCGGCGAGGCGGCCTTCGGCCTCCTCGAACGTGCGCGAAATATCCTGGGCGCGCGCCAGCAGCGCGGCGGAGGTCTGTTCGGCGCGTTCCGCGATCCTGCGGTCGGCATCGCTGAGCGCGGCGCCTGCCTGCTCGTTGAGGGCGGCCGTGACTTCCAGAACCTTGTCGCGCAAGGCGCTGGCCACGGATATCGCGCTCTGCTCAAGGGTGCCGCGAATATTGTCGACACCGATCGACAGCGCGCGCTCCATGGTGCCGGTGCGCTCTTCGATGACCCCGGTCTGGCGCTCGAACGCGTTTTCGATACGGCTGACGTCGCCGGCGATCGCGTCGGAAATGCGCGTGCTGGTGGAAGCGATGCGCTCGATGTGACCGGTCACGGCGGCGTCGATTTCCTGACGGGCCTGCGCCAGCTTGCCGACCTGTCCGGCAACGGCTTCCTCGATCTGGCCGCGCGAATTGAAGATCTTCTCCAGATCGGCTTCGAGTGCGCGCTGTAGTATATTGCGGCCTTCGGCCAGCTTCTCGACCTGCCCGGCGACCAGGCCGTCGATGCCGGCGCGGCTTTGCGCCAGCTTGGCCAGATCGTCTTCCAGCACGCGGGAGAGGGCGCCACGGTCCTGCGCGAGGCGTTCGGCATGCTGGTCGATGAGCGCATTGACGCGGGCGAGGTCTTCGTCCAGCGCCTGAGACAGCCTGGCGCGATCAGTTGCGAGCTTTTCGGCCTGCGCGGCGATGGCCTGCTGCACGGCGCCGAGATCGCTTTCCAGCGCCCGGGTGAGGAGGTCGCGACCCTGCGCCAGCTTCCCGACCTGATCGGAGACCAGCCCGTCGATGCCGGCGCGGCTTTCGGCCAGTTTTGCGAGATCCGCTTCAAGGGCGCGCCTGAGAATGTCGCGGCCCTCTGCCAGCTTCTCCACCTGCGCGGCAACCAGCCCGTCGATGCTGGAGCGGCTTTCGGCCAGCTTGGCAAGATCGTCTTCCAGCGCCTTCGCCAGCGCCTCGCGCTCCTGAACCAGACGGTCGGCATGGGCGCCGACGAGGCCGTTGACGTTGCGCAGATCATCTTCAAGCGATTGTGAGAAGCGCTCGCGCTCGCCGGTGATCTGCTGCGCCTGTTCGGCGATCACGTTGCGGACGGTGTCGAGATCGCGCTCCAGCGCGGAGGTGAGGATGTCGCGGCCTTCGGTAAGCTTCGCCACCTGACCGCTGACGAGGCCGTCAATGTCGGCACGGCTTTGCGCCAGCCTGGCAAGATCGGCCTCAAGGGCCTGCGACAGCACGCTGCGGTCCACCGCGATCTTGTCGGCGTGCTCCGCAATCAGGCCGTTGATGCTGGCGAGGTCGGCTTCGAGGGCGCGGCGCAGGATATCGCGGCCCTCGGCCAGCTTCGCGACCTGACCGGCGACGAGGCCATCGAGCCCGGAACGGCTTTCTTCCAGCTTGGCGAGATCGGCTTCCAGAACCTGCGAGAGCAGGTCGCGGTCGCCTGCGAGCTTCTCCGAATGATCGGCGATCATGCGGTTGATGCTGGCGAGGTCCGCCTCCATGGCGCGGCGCAGGACGTCGCGGCCTTCGGCCAGCTTTTCCACCTGTCCGGCAACCAGGCCGTCGATGCCGGAGCGGCTTTCGGCCAGCCTGGAAAGATCGGCTTCCAGCGCGCGGGTGAGAATGTTGCGCCCCTCGGCCAGCTTGCCGACATGGCTGGAGACCATTTCATCGATGTCGGCACGGACCTGCACCAGCTTCTGGGAATCTTCGTGCAGCGAATCCGCCAGCCGCTTGCGGCCAACCTCCAGCGCTTCGAGATGGCCGCCGAGCGAGGCGTCGATGGCGGAACGGGATTCGTTGACCTTGCGCAGGTCTTCTTCCAGCGCGCGCGAGATGAGATTGCGGCCTTCGGCCAGCTTTTCGATCTGCCCGGAAACGGCGTTGTCGATTTCCGCGCGGCCCTCGGCGAATTTCGCCAGATCCTCATGCAGGGCGACGGCCATGCGCTCGCGGCTTTCCGCCATTTCCACGCTGTGCCGGCGCACGGCGTCATCGATGCCGGCGCGCGCTTCGGCAAGGCGTTCGATATCGGCGTCGAAGGCGCTGGAAACCGTATCGCGCGCGGCTTCCAGGCGTCCCGCAAAATCACCGGCGCGGGCTTCGAGCATGGTGGAGGTGGACGAGATCAAATCCGCCATGTCGGCGCCGATGCGGTCGCGGCCTTCCTCGATGAGGGTCGACAGGGAATCCCTGCCGGAGGTGAAGGTCTGCGCAATGTCGCGTGTGCGGTCGGCAAGCGTCTCGTTGATCTGGCGCGCGCGCGCTTCGAGCGCCGCGTTCAGCTTCTGGGTGCCGGTATCCAGCGCCTCGGCGCGGGTTTCGAATTCGCTGATCAGCGCCTGGCCGCGCTCGGCCAGCGTGCGCTCGATGCCCGAAAGGCTGGCCTCGAACTCTGAGGTGAGGTTGCGGGCGGCGCCGCCCAGCAGCGAAACCATGCCGGAAGTGCGGTCGTCGAGCAGTTCGGTGAGGGAGCGCGTCAGGCCGTCGGCGCTGTCGGTGAGCTTGGCGATACGCGTGTCGAGAAGGCTGGCGAAAGCCTCGCCGGAGGTCGACAGGCGGTCGGTGATGGAATCGAGCCGGCTTTCGACGGTTTCGAAGATCGACGTGGAGCTCTCGTTGATCCGGTCGATCAGGGCGTCGCCCGAATTGGTGATGGTCATCGACAGCTGGGTCGATGCCCCAACGATGCTTTCGCGGATGGCATCGCCGGCGGTGCTGATCTCTTCGCGCAGCGTTTCATGCGCGCCGGCGATGGAGGCGCGCACGCGCTCTGCGTGGCCGACCACGGCCTCGCGTTCGCTGCCCAGCCCATCGACCAGCGACCGGATGCGCGCCTCGTTCTCGGAATAGGAGCGTTCGATCTGGTTGACTTCGCTGTGAACCAGCGTTTCCAGCTCCACGGCGCGGGCCAGCGTGCGCTCGATGCCTTCGCCCATTGCCGCGACTTCACGGCGCACGGCCTGGCCGAGCGTCATGACGCGGTCCTGAGCCATGGTTTCCGGCTCGGCCAGTCGGAAGGCCATTTCGGTCATGGACTGCGCGGCAAGGCGCATTTCCTGAGCGCGGCGCACCATTGCGCCGAAGGCCCAGAACAGGATGATCGGCAGGATGGTGGCGACCATCAGGCCCATCAGCTGCGGACGGGCGAGGAACTGCCCGAAGGTGCGGACCTGCCACACGTCCGGGCCGAGCGTCAGATTGGCGATTGCGGCGGCGCCCGCGATCCATGCCAGGGACAGGAAAGCGACTACCCAGTAGATGGTGTTGGGCGTGCGGCGGTTGAGGCTGTGCAAGAGGGACTTGTAGTCTTTCTGGCGGTCGTCATTAGCAGGAGCGAAGCCGGGGGCGGGAGCGAAACCGGGAGCGGGCTGCGGCTCGACAGGACGCAGATCGGCCGTTTCAGGCCGCGGCTGGTCGACCGCGGCGGCTTTCGAAACCGGAGCCTGCGCCTCCTGCGGCTGCGTCTGTGCCGACTGGCTGGCGCGCGCCAGTTCGTCCGCAGCTTCCGCTATCTGCGCTTCGAGGTCCTCCATCGAGGCCGCGATGTCGAGGTCGCCGAGATCGCCCACATCGAGATCCAGATCCAGATCGAGGGCTTTCTCGAGCTCCAGGGCAACTTCCGTGTCGATGGATTTTGCCGTCGTGGTTTTCTTCGCCATGCCTTCGCTACCCTGTACTAGCTGCGTGGAGCGTCTTGTTCTGGTCTTTTACGCCCTGCCGAGAGGCCACATATGGAAGCCTCGTATCGTAATGACACAGGGGGGTAAATAAAACATGCATTCGCGCCGATACGTAAAACTTTAAATATAAGGTTAACGGCGACGTGATGGGGAAACCCCGCAAATCCGGGGATTTCGCATCGGAACGGGCCGCATTCCTTAACCTGCTATCCACCGGTTTCTGCCACGTTTCACCATGATGCGGGCACAGCGTCCGGGGCAAGGGTATATGGACACATGAATGAAGGCAGGCGTATGGCCGCTTCGGGACAGGCTGCCGAAAACTGTGGGAAAACCGTCGTGCCGCCGATCGATCATGCCCATTTCGAGCGGCAGACGATGGGCGATGCGGCTCTTCAGGCCGAGATTCTGGGGCTGCTCGGCGAACAGGTGAAGTCGGTTCGGGCTGCATTGAAGGACGCTTCGCCTGCCGAGCGGGCGGCGCTGGCGCATGGGCTGAAGGGGGCGGCACGCGGAGTTGGCGCGTTTTTTCTCGCCGACGGCGCCGAGGCTGTCGAGAAGGCGCCCGATCTCGACGAGACGATGAACCGCCTCGATGAACTGATGGATGTCGTCCTCGAATTCATCGCGCGGAAGAACGTTCCCCGGGGCTGTGGCTGAAACGCAGGACAGGGCGCTGCCGCGCCGCAGTTGACTTGGGCGGAGGAGTGATTATCTCCGCCGTGACTTTCCCCCTCAGGTGACCAGATGACCAAGCTGACATTCATTGCCCACGACGGCACCCGCTTCGACGTTGAAGCCGAAAACGGCGCGACCGTCATGGAAAGCGCCATTCGCAATTCGATCCCCGGCATCGAGGCGGAATGCGGCGGCGCCTGCGCCTGCGCGACCTGCCACGTCTATGTCGATGAAGCGTGGAAGGATGCGGTCGGCGAACCCGAGGCGATGGAAGAGGACATGCTCGATTTCGCCTATGACGTGCGCCCGACCTCGCGCCTTTCCTGCCAGATCAGGGTCAGGGACGAACTCGACGGTCTGGTCGTGTCCATTCCTGAACGGCAGGGATGAGCGCGCGCGACGCCGCGTTTCAGGCGGGCCTTACTTCGCCGTGACCGGCGCTTCGGCGGGATCGTGGCCGCGCAGCGGCTTTTGCGGCATGAAGGCGAAAACGAGCAGCCCAGCGGTCAGCATGGCGGCCGCGGCCAGAAAAATGACCGAAAACGATCCGTTCGGACCCTCCGTCGCCACGGCCGCCATGCCTTCCGCGGCCAGCGGCAGGTTGTTGCCCAGCGCGATCGCGCCAAGGGCTGCGACGCCGATGGCGCCACCCAGAGAGCGCAGGAAGGTAAGCAGGCCGGTGGCCACGCCGAGATCCTTCCTTTCGACCGCGTTCTGAACCGAGATTGTCGAAACGGGGAAAATCGTGCCGATGCCGGCCCCGATGATCGCCGTCGCGACCTCGATCGCCGCAAGATGCGCGGTGTCGGCGATATGCGCCATTACCGCCAGTCCGAGGATGGCGGCGCTTATTCCGACCGCCGCTATGCGCTTGTAGTTGACGATGCGGGGAACCAGCCGTCCGCTCGCACCCGCGCCGACCACGGTGCCGAGAAGCAGGCCCAGCATGGCAAGTCCCGTGTCGCCGGGTGACATGCCAAGCGTTGCCTGCATGTAGACGGGCAGATAGACGGCCAGACCGATGCTGCCTGCCTGAATCAGGAACATCGTGAACGTACCGGTCAGAACGATCGGGTTGCGGAGCACGTCCAGCGACACCAGCGGTTCGTCCGCCATGCGCAGCCGCACGCAGAACAGAAACCAGAAAGCGGCCGATCCGATCAGCAGGCTCACGATCTGCGGATCGCTCCACGCATAGCGATTGCCGCCCCAGTTGACGGCGAGAAGCAGAAGCGAGGTGGCGAGGATCAGCAACAGCGCGCCCCAGCCGTCTATGCGGTGGCTGGCGCCCGCTATCGCCAGCTTGCGCAGCGGCTTGTTGATCACCGCCATGGCGACGACGCCGAGGGGAAGGTTGATCCAGAAGATCAGCGACCAGTGCAGATGTTCGGCAAACGCGCCGCCGAGCAGAGGCCCCGCGATGCCGGCCACGGCCCATGTGCCGGAAATCCAGGCCGCGTAGCGGGCTCTTTCCAGCGGCGGCACGAGGTCGCCGATCACGATCTGGGTCAGGGCGAACAGGCCGCCGCCGCCAAGCCCCTGAACCGCGCGGCCGGCAATCAGGACCAGCATGTTCGGGGCTGCGGCGCACATGACCGAACCGGCCAGGAAGATGAGGATGGCCGCGAACATGATGCCGCGCCGCCCGTAAATGTCCGACAATTTGCCGTAAAGCGGAGCAACGGCGGTGGCCGTGAGCAGATAGGCCGTCACGATCCATGACAGATATTCGGCATGGCCAAGCGCGTTCGCGATCGTGGGCAGGGCCGGGGCCACGATTGCCTGATCGAGCGCCGCCAGCAGCATCGAGAGCAGGGAGCCGGCAATAATGACGTTCTTTTCACGGTCGCTGAGCGAAAAATCCGGGACGGCCCGCTTCGGCGGGGCGCTGATCGGCTGGTCCATTCCTGTTCTTCTTTTAAAAAGGCGGCTGTCTGGCCGGCAAAAATTCGGGTCGCCCGAAATGCATAAGATATGTCACGACGGATTGCGAACCGGGAGAGGGTTTCAGCGCGGCTTCGCCGCTTTCTCGACGCGATAGCTCAGAAGGCGCAGCAAACGGCTTTCAAAATTGATGGTCTCGACACGATCGAACTCGATCTGGGCCCGGTCGTGCCGCGCGAGCGTTTTGGAGGTTATTTCCTTCGCTTTCGCTGCGGCTGCCTCGCAATTGCTGAAGCGTGCCGGTGTTCTGAGCGCCTGTTCGAGTTCGCGCGCATGAGCCTTGGCGATCCCGACATGGCGGTCCTCGTGTCGCTTGATGTCGGCGAAAAGCGTATTCCAGAAGAGCCGGTCCTCGGCATCGACGCGGCCGCGGGGTTTCCACCGGGGCAGGATGACACGCGCCTTCACCACCGTATCGGCCGAAACGATGCGGCAGTAGCGCCCGTCATTGGCATATCCGATTTTCGTGGTGAAATTCATGCGGGTGGCGCCGGGATGCCGCAGGCCGGTGGATTTGACATGCGGGCCCCGGTTCGACAGGTCTTTTTCGATCTGGTCGAATGTCGTGCCGCGGATGTCGAAATAGCTGTAGCTCTTGGCAACCGCTTCGGCCGCGGCGGGTGCGGCTGCGCCGGCTGCGATGATCAGGGAAAGGAAAATTGTCTTCATCATGTTGTCTCGCGCTGCACCTTGCGTTACGGCGGCTTTCGGCGCAACGGAAAAACAGTCAATCGCCACGGGCTGAACTGAAACTATGATGAGACGATGGCAACTGGCGCATGGACGCCATATCGATCTTGGTCCACGCGCCGTGATCATGGGCATCCTGAACGTGACGCCCAACAGTTTTTCCGATGGCGGCAGCTATCGCTCGCTTGACGATGCGCTGGGGCGTGCGCGTCTCATGCTGGAGCAGGGGGCTGCGATTATCGATGTCGGCGGCGAATCGACGGGTCCCGCATCCGCTCCCGTCACCGCGAGGCAAGAGCAGGCGCGCGCACTGCCGGTGATCGAGGCGCTGGCCGCTCTCGAAGGCGCCATCATTTCCGTCGACACCTACAGGGAAGAGACGGCGCGGCTGGCGGTGGCGGCCGGCGCGCATATCGTCAACGATGTGTGGGGGTTGCAGCGCGAGCCCGGCATTGCCCGTGTGGCTGCGCAGAGCGGGGCAGGGCTCGTCATCATGCATACCGGGCGCGGGCGGGAAAAGCTGGCGGATCCGGTCGCGGACCAGTTCCTGTTCCTGCGCAGATCGCTGGAGATCGCGCGGGCTGCCGGCATCGGCGAAGAGCATATCGTGCTCGATCCCGGCTTCGGCTTCGCCAAGGAAACGCCGCAGGACAATATCGATCTGATGGCGCGTTTCGCAGAATTGCTTGAGCTGGGTTTCCCGCTGATGGCGGGAACCTCGCGCAAGCGTTTCCTGGGGGCCGTGACCGGGCGCGAGGCGCCGGATCGCGGTGCGGCGACAGCCGCCACAAGCGTCATCCTCCGCCTTCGCGGCGCTGATCTCTTCCGTGTCCACGATGTCGCAATCAACGCGGACGCGCTGGCGGTCACGGATGCTATGCTGGCGCGCGAAGCTCACCTTCCCTCACAATCCGGACGCTAGCCCATGTATGTCATCCGTATGAAGAATTGCGCCTTCTTTGCCACGCACGGGCTGCTGGATGAAGAGGAAAAGCTCGGCCAGCGCTTCTATGTCGATGCGGTTCTGCATGTGGAGCCGACGAAGCCGCTCGAAGCCGACGCCATGGATGCGACGGTGGATTATGGCGTGGCTTTCAGCGTGATCGAAGAGATCATTACCGGCCGCCGTCATTTCCTGATCGAGGCGCTGGCGCATGAGGTCGCCAAATCCCTCTCCGCCCGGTTTCCGCAGATCCGGCGCGCGGAGATAACGGTCCGGAAGCCGAATGCACCGGTGCGCGGCGTTCTGGATTACGTGGAGGTGACCGTTGCCTGGCCGCGATAACCGTGTTTTCGTCAGCCTCGGCGGCAATCTTGGCGATCCAGCGCAATCGATGGGAGCGGCGCTGAGGGCGCTCGATGCACATCCGCGGCTGCGGGTGACGGCGGTTTCGTCGCTCCACAGGACGCCCCCGTGGGGGAAGACCGATCAGCCGGATTTCCTCAATTCGGCAGCCGAACTTCACACCACGCTGCAACCGCGCGAACTGCTGGAGCTGTGCCTTCAGACCGAGCACGCCCTCAAGCGTGTTCGCGAGGAGCGGTGGGGGCCGCGCCTCATCGACATCGATATTCTCCTGTACGATGACCGCGTCATCAACGAGACGGGACTGGAAGTGCCGCATCCGCGCATGCTGCAACGCGCTTTCGTGCTGGCGCCGCTTGCGGAGCTTGCGCCCGCCCTCGAGATCGACGGGAAACGCGTCGGGGAGCTTCTGGCCGGCGTTGACGCTGCCGGAATCGAGCGTCTCGATTCCGGCAGGCAATGGTGGCGCGGCTGAGCCGGACCTATGGTGGCGCGGCTGGGCCGGGCCTTGAGCAGGTTGCCGATCAGCCGGCGAAGCCGCCGCCGTCCAGAAATGCCTGTTCCTCAGCCGTTGTCGTGCGGCCCAGAGGTCCGTTCCGGTGCGGAAAACGCCCGAAGCGCTCTATGATGTCGTAGTGATCGACGGCATAGCTCAGATAGCTGGCGGCATTGGCCTTGTGCAGTTCGACCGAGCGCTTCTGATCGTCCAGATCTTCGGAATGTTCCAGCGGCAGGTAGAAAAAGACTCGGATCTGCTCGTCCACGGCCATGTCGTGACCGGCTTCGATCGCCCTGGCCGCATAATGTCTGGCCAGCGGGTCGGTCGCGAACATATGTCCCGTTCCCCGGAAGCAGTTGCGCGGGAACTGGTCGAGCAGGATCATCAGCGCCAGCGCCCCTTCGCCGTTCCCGATCCAGTCCTCCAGCTCCCGGCGGGCGGCGGCATAATGCAGGTCGAGGAACCGTTTGCGGAAATCGGCGTCGAAAGCCTCGTCCTTCCTGAACCATGCCTCCGGCCCGGCCCCGCGCCAGAAGGCGGTAACGGTTCTGGGATCTGCGGTCGAAACGGTCATGACGGCTCCTGTTTTGTTTCAGTCGCGAAGGATCATGCGGTCGCCGCGCACGTCGAAGCCCGACAGCGACCCGATGAAATTCATGCCGAGCAGGCTTTGCCCCAGCGCGCCGGGCGCGGCGACCAGCACCGGCAGGTTGTGGCGGACGATGTTGCCGATGGCAATCTCATCCGCGCGAACCGCTGCCGCGCTGGCGGCGCCGTTCGCCGTTGAAACGCGGACGGTATAGTTCAGCGACGCGGGATCAAAACCCGCGGCGCGCGCATCCTCCGCGCTCAGCACCGTCGTCGTTGCCCCGGTGTCCACCACGGCAGGGATCGACCTGCCGTTGATGATCATGCGCACCTCGAAATGGCCGCTGCGCCCCTTGTCCAGCGCAACCGTGGCGCGATCGTCTTCGGTGCCGAGCATCAGGGGACTTCCAGGGATCAGGCCGGCGGTGATGCGGTTGCCGAAATCCTGAAGTTCATAGCGATACTGGTAGCCGGCAATGAGCGCGATGACGATCAGGCCCCACAGGCCCAGGCCGCGCGCCATATCGCCCAGCCCGTGGCCGGAACGCAGAAGGCCCGCCCCAATCACGGCGGCGAGCAGCCCAAGCCAGATCAGGTCGGCGAAATCCTCGTTGACAAAACCCAAAGTGGCGCCGGATTCATGATTGAGCATCAGGAGCGCGGCCGCCAGCCCGATGATGCCGAGCATGACCCACAGGCCGCGGCTCATCCGGATGCCCCGATGCGCTGGCGCGGTTTTCGCGGGGCCGGGGGTTTTCCGTGCATGCCGCCTTCCATCTTCTCCAGCCTCGCGCCAAGCGCGTCCATGATGCGGCGGCGCTCGGGAGGGCTCATGGCAAGCCATCCCGCGATCTCGCCGCCGGTGCGCCCGCAGCCGATGCAGCCGCCGCTCTCCGGATCGATCGAGCAAACATGGATGCAGGGCGATTCGATTGCCGTCATGACCATTTTCCAAACTCCCGATCCACATGGGACAGGGAAACCGGCGATGCAAGCCTTCTCGCCACCTGCCATTCGCCGTTTTCGGCCGATGCGGTTGTCAGGCGGTCCGCAGAGGGCTATGCGAGCGGCGAGTTTTGCATGGAGCCGGGGCCTATGGTCAGCGCATTGCCGTTTCAAGATTTCCGCGTCCTTCTGGACAAGCTGCCGAAACAGGACGACCTTATCGCAACCGGCGTGCGCACCGTCTTTGCGAAGGCTGCGATGGCTCAGGGGCCGCTTGGGCGCATGGAAGATGTCGCGGCATGGTTCGCCGGCTGGACCGGACGGGCAAGCCCGCAGGTGACGCGGCCGCTGGTTGCCATCTTCGCCGGAACGCATGGGGTGGCGGCCCATGGCGTTTCGCCGCGCCCGGTCACGGCGACCGCCGATGCGGTCGAATTATGCGCGGCGGGCGGCGCGGCGATCAATCAGGTATGTCTGGCCTATGATCTCGGCCTGAAGGTTTTCGACCTCGCGCTGGATCTGCCGACCGGCGACATCACGCGTGAGCCTGCGCTGGACGAGCGCGGCTGTGCGGCCACCATGGCATTCGGCATGGAAGCTATCGCCGGCGGAGCGGACCTTCTCTGCCTCGGCGATCTCGGCGTCGGCAACTCCACCGTTGCGGCTGCACTGATGGCGGCATTGTTCGGCGGAAGGGGTGCGGACTGGGTGGGGCCGGGC
>JAZIHP010000099.1:0-13159 GCA_036678505.1 Alphaproteobacteria bacterium | reverse complement strand
CTCGACATCGGGCAGTCGGGAGATGCCGTGGCGCTCCAGGCAGCGATGCAACGATGATCGCGACAGATGCGGGATCGTCGCCTGAAGGGCATGGAGGCAGTCATCGAGCGGCAGCAGCGTATGCTTGTGGAAGGCGACGATGACGGCCTCATCCTCCAGCGACAGCACCGTCGAATGCGGCTCCTTCGGCCCGGTTGGCAAATCGGCAAATCGGCTACCGAGGAGCGCTTTTTCCATTTAGCAACCGTCTTCTGGTTGATCCCGCAGCGCCTGGCCAGCCTCCTCAGGCTCTCTTGACTATGCTGTATCGCTCGACGGACTGCCGCTGTCGTCATGGCGCTCCCGTGGTGAACTTGTCCCATGGTGCCTCCTTCCATTCATGAGAAAAGATGGCACCATCAAATGCCGGGATCAAACACCAGAGCGCCGTTCCATAAACGTGAATCGGAAAGGATCCCTTTTTTCTGGTTTTCGGGGTTCACTTCCTGCTGGAGGTGGATGATGGGCAAGGCACATTCTCTGGACATTCGCACGCGGGTCGTCGGCATGGTGGAAGGCGGCCAGTCGTGCCGGGCTGCGGCGCCGCCATTCGGCGTGCCTTTGGCCGTTAAGAGGCAACGTCAACCCTTGCCGCCGGGCAGCTGGACGGCGGCTGCGGGTTGGTTTTGAAAATAATCTGACTCTGCCTTCAGGTAGAGGAGCGCGATCAAATTCCAGTCTGGTCAGCGTCATGTCTTCCGGCTTGCAGGCGAAAGGCACCACGACAATGAGCGGCGAAGAACTGACCGTCAGCCTTCGGGAGCGGAGAATTTTTCACGAATGATCTCGATTGTCGCCTGCAAATGCAGATCATTCAGCCTGATGGTCTGTGCCAGATCCTGCTGTCTGTAGGCTGCAACTATATTGCGATGGTCATCATTGCTACGGGCAAGTTCGGTGTCGCGGCCATAAAGAGACAGCGCCACATAGGGGGCCGAGGCATCCCGCAAACTTTCGACCAGTCTGGCGGTCCTCAGTTCCTGATCGGGGCCGGAAAGCAGTGTGTGAAACTGCCCGTTCATCTGTGACCAACTGACAATATCGCTGGTTTTTTCCATAGTTTCGATCAGCGCCGCACATTCGTCAAGATCGTCCGGCGTGACACTGGGAAAGGTCCGCTCGATCAGCACCGGCTCAAGCTTACGACGCAATTCATAGATTTCGCTAACGTCCGAAATCGTCAGGCCCCGCACCATATTGCCACGATGGGCATCGGACACGATCAGCCCTTCCGCTGCCAGTTCGCGCAAGGCTTCGCGCACCGGCGTCGAACTGACGCCGAATTCGCTGGCAATGTGATTTTGTCGTAGCCTTTCGCCCGCTGAAATTTCACCGCTCAAAATCTTGCGTCGCAACTGATGGACGACAAATTCTGCGGCAGTGCGCGGGCGTGATGTGGCGATGATGGTCATGGGTAGCGACAGCCCTGAAAGAGCAGCATCTTGGCAGGGCCTGCGTTTTCCCTGACCGTGTGAAAAATACCGAAGTTCGGGTTCAAAGAGGCTTCCAGTCCAAAAATTGTTCCTGTTCGGGAAACTGGCGGTTTAAAACCCTGTTCTCTCCTGAAAGAGGGAGCGAAGCTTTTCATCTTCCGTCTGCGAAGCAAGCAGGGCCCAGAGCAGGATACGTGCCTTGAAGGGCGAAAGCCAGCCGGCAAGCAGGGCACCGCGCGCCGCCAGATCAACCTCAGAGCCGACAAAGCCATAGGTGGCGGTTGCCGTGCTGCCGCCGCCCGTCCGGCTGGCGATGATGATTGGTAGCCGGCTTGTCCATTCGCCGATCAGTTCGGCATCGGCGGCAGCGACATGGCCAGCGCCAAAAGCAGCGACGATAACACCGGCATAATTGTCGCTGGACAGGGCATGGCGGAGCAGATCATTGCTCAGGCCAAGCGCGCAGGTGACCAGCGCCACATCGTGATCGCGGCGTACCGGTAGCGGCAGGGCACCACGCGCTTCAGGGGCAGAAAAATAACAGGGCCGGCCTTCGACCATGCGGCCCAGAACACCACCATCCGGAGAGCGAAAGGCATCGACAGCCAGCGCATCGGCCTTGGCGACGCGGCGAGCGGCATGAATCGTGTCATTCATGACGACAAGCACGCCGCGGCCCCGGCTTGCCTCATGGCGCGCAGTCTCCAGTGCCCGCAGCAGATTGGACGGGCCATCGGCACCAGCCGTCATCGGCGTGCGCATGGCGCCGGTCACCACCAGCGGCACATCGCTGTCCCAGAACAGATCGAGCAGATAGGCGATTTCCTCAAGCGTGTCGGTTCCCTGCGTTAAAACAATGCCGGCGGGATTTTCACTGGCGGCAGCGCGACACCAGTCGAGAACGCGCAGCGCATCCTTCAGGCTAAGCGATGCGCTTGGCAGTTGCAGCAGGGTTTCAGCCCGGACCCCATCTTCATGATGGAAGGAGGGAATACTGCGCAAAAGTGCTGCGGCATCTAGCTTGGGCAAGGCGCCGACACCTGCCTCTTGCTCGACCATGGCGATGGTTCCGCCAAGGGTGCCGATAATAATTTGCGCCATATCTTCCTCACGACACTATGCATTACGCATAATGCATAGTATGTCATACGGAGCAAGAGATGCATTAACTGCATGTCTGCCTGAAAGTTGGGGTCGGTTTTGGGATCAGAATATGCGTGAAAACAAGGGGTTAAAGCGCAACGGGTGGATCTGAGAGATCGCGACGTGCTTTAAGATGCGCAAGGAGGAGTGGAATGCTCACAAAGCCTTGCATCAATATGGGAGCCGGAAAGGGTGAAGCCGGCCAGATGGCTGCCGCGCCGCCGTCAGACATGCTGCCCGCAGCCGCGTCCCAAAATGCGGCGCTCAATGAGCCTTTCAACCCGCCTGCCGGCACTGCTGCCTTTGATGGTCTGGATGCGCACGGCCTGCTGACCTCGCCGATCTGCCGCTACTTCCTTGAACTGGCCCGTTCGCAATCGATCCGTCAGGCTGCCGACCGGTTGCAGGTGGCACCATCGGTCATCAGCCGCCAGCTGACAAGGCTTGAGCAGGGCATCGGGGCGCAATTGCTGGAGCGGCGGGCCGATGGTGTGCAACTGACAGAAGCGGGCCTGCTTCTGCGCGATCATCTTGGTGCGATCCATAACCACATCGATCGGGCGCTCGACGAAATCGCCGACATTAATGCCTTGCGCAAGGGCACGGTCCAGATCGCGACGGTTGAAGGCATCACCCGCCCTTTTTTGTCGGGCCAGATCGCCGATTTTCGCAGCCAAAATCCCGGTGTCGCCTTCCGGCTGCGCATTTGTGGCCGACAGCGGGTGGTAGAAGCGCTGGAACAGCATGTCAGCCAGATCGGCTTTCTTTACGATCATTTTTCGCATCCGACGATCGAGGAAATCGGCAGATGGCACCAGCCCCTGCTGGCGCTGGCACCCGCGGGCCATGCCTTTACCGATCAGCGCAAGCTGACCCTTGCTGATCTGGCGGGGCAACCCTGTGCCCTGCCGGATGAAACATTTGGCATCCATCATCTCGTCAAGCGGGCCTTTACCCGGGCCGGCATAGTGCCCCGCTTCGATGTCGTGGCGGATCAGTTGCAGTTTTTATGCGATTATGCCGTGCGCACCGGCGCCATCGTCTATGCGCCATTGCAGGCAGCGATCAGCGACGTTATGGCCGGACGGCTTGTTCCGCTCAATCTCGATTGCGTCGAATTTCGCCATCGCCACATCTATGCTGTGACGCGCCGTAACCACGCTTTGCCGCCGGCGGCTGCTGCCTTTCTGCAGGAAATCGTGCGGGCTTTCGCCGAAGGCGAGAAGGCCGATGCCAGGCTCCTCGCCCGGATCACGGGAAGCTAGTCGTGGATTTCCAGCGTCAGTTCCGCTTCCACCGGCGCATTGAGGCCCAGCTCATGCTGGGTAAGGGCTGCCCGGGCGTGACGGCCATTTTCCTTGCCCCACAATTCGACGAACAGGTCGGAGGCGCCGTTGAGAACCAGATGCGGCTCGGTGAAGCCGGCCGAGCAGGTGACATAGCCAACCATCTTGACCACTCGCTTGACGCGGTCGAGATCGCCAAGCACCGCTTTCATCAGGGTCAAATGATTGATCGCCATGATGCGCGCCGAGGCATAACCCTCTTCAATCGTCAGATCCGACCCCACCTTGCCGACATAGGGCAGGACGTCATTGTCATTTTCGTCCGGCATCGTGCCGAGCGTGCCGGAAAGATAAAGAATCTTGCCGACCACCACACCCGGAACATAGTTGCCGACCGCCTTGGGCGGACGCGGCAGCACGATGCCCATTTCCTTCAAACGCTTTTCAGTTTCACTCGTCATGGCCTGAACTCCTCTTTCTGGAACCGGCTTAAGGATAGGTTATGGGTCGCATCGCGCGAGCGTGGTGCAGGCAACAATGCTTTGCCAAAAAGACAACACCCCTCGTCAACAAAGGGCACATGCCGCGATCAGACATTGCCTATCTCCTTGTTCAGCAAAATGAATTCGGCTTTTTTATCGGAAAAAATCGGGCAAATCCGCATTGCTGGCGCTTACATTGGCCTTGTCACAGGCGCTGGCTTTCCGGCTGGCGGCTTTTACACTCCTGCTCAATGAGAGGAGCCTTGCATGAGCGCAGCTAACAGACCGCTTGCCATGATTGCCACAGATATTCGCGCAGGGCGTTTATCCTGCGCGGCTCTTTGCGCGCAGTCAGTTGCGGCGCATGAGCGCTGGGGGGCGCATTTGCGTGCCTATAAAAGCTTTAATGGCAAGCGTGCCCAACAACAGGCGCAGGCGGCCGATACGCTGCTGGCCACCGGCATCGATCTTGGTCCTTTGATGGGCATCCCGGTATCGGTCAAAGATCTTTACGGTGTCCCCGGTTTTGAAACCTTTGCCGGCACCAGCGCAGCGCTGCCGGAACAATGGCGGCAGGCGGGGCCGGTTGTTGAGCGTCTACTCGGCCAGCTTGGCATCGTCACCGGCAAGACTCACACCGTCGAATTTGCCTTTGGCGGCCTTGGCCTCAATGCCCATTGGGGCGCGCCGGTTAATCCATGGTCTGGCACTGTCGACCAGCGTGTGCCGGGCGGCTCCAGTTCCGGTGCTGGCATATCGCTGCTTGAAGGCAGCGCTCTGGTTGCGCTTGGCACCGATACGGCCGGTTCGGTGCGTATCCCTGCGGCTTTTGCCGGCAAGGCCGGCTTGAAAACCAGCCATGGCCGCTGGTCAAATGACCGTATCGTGCCGCTGTCACCATCGCTCGATACGCCGGGCCTTCTATGCGCGACGGTCGCCGATCTCGCCTATGCCTTTGCCGCGCTCGATCCCGTCGCCAAAAAAATGGTCGAGCCGCATTCCCTTGCCGGTCTGCGCATCGGCGTACCGCAGCACATCTTTGATGAAGATGGCGATGCCTCGATCCTGCAGCTTGTCAGCGACAGGCTGCGTCTGCTGGAGCAGCGCGGCGCACGGCTGGTCAGCGTGACGATCCCCGGTGCCGACGAGGCGCTGGCGATCTTCCGCAAGGGCGGGCTGGCGGCATTTGAATTGCGCGCCTTTCTCGATCGGCATTTGCAAGATCGCATGGAGCGTCTCGATCCGGTGGTGCGGCTGCGGATGCGCGATATCGAAGCTGCCGGCGGGCTGGAATATCTGCAGCGCCGCGAGGAGCTGGCGCTGCTTAGCGCCCGTTCACACGCTGTTTTCACCGAATGCGATGCCGTCGTCAGCGCCACAGTGGCGGTAGCGCCGCCGCTGCTTGACGATGTTGCCGACATTCAGGCCTATGGCGCCGCAAATTTGCTCGTGCTGCGCAATACGGCAGTCGCCAATCTTCTTGGCTGGTGCGCTCTCACTCTGCCGGCCGGGCCGGATGCGCTCGGCCTGCCGGTCGGGCTGCAATTAATGGCACCATCACGACAGGAAACGGCACTGCTTGGGTATGGCCGCGCCATCGAAGACATCATCGGCACAGCGGCTGATCTGATGGGAACCGCCCCGCTTTTCAAGCACCAATCATGAAGCTACAAACAGGAGGAAATACCATGCGTAAACTCGGACTTACACTGGCTGCTGCCATCACCATGTGCCTGAGCGGCACCGTCATGGCACAGGATTTCACCTTCACCTTCGCGCATGTTCTGACCGAGAACACGCCGAATGCCCGCGCCGCCGTGCGCTTCAAGGAAGAAGTCGAAAAAAATTCCGACGGCCGTATCGCCATCGACATCCGCCCGGCAGCCGTGCTTGGCGGCGACGTTGAAATCATCGAGCAGACCCAGATGGGACTGGTCCATATCTCGATCCCGCCAACCGGCAATCTGGCGAATTTCAACGAGAAAATGTATCTGTTCGACCTGCCCTTCCTGCTGTCGGACGATGAGTCGATGAAGCGCGTTCTCGATGGCGAGGTCGGCACCGAGCTGCTCGGCACGCTGGAGCCGAACAATCTGCACGGCATTGCCATGTGGGGGGCCGGTTTCCGCCACATGACCAACAATGTGCGCCCGATCGCCCAGCCCGACGATCTGAAGGGCATCAAGATGCGCACGCTTCAGGCGCCGACGATCTTGTCGACCTATCGTGCCTATGGCGCAAACCCGACCGCCATGGCCTATACGGAAGTCTATAACGGCCTGCAGCAGGGTGTTGTCGAAGGTCAGGAAAACCCCTTCGCCAATATCTATTCGATGAAATTCCATGAGGTGCAGAAATACATGACCCTCACGGCGCATGCCTATCACACCTATGCCGCCGTCATGAACAAGCAGGCATGGGACAGCCTGCCGGAAGATCTGCAGCAGGTGATTTCAGATGCGATGATCGTCGGGCGTGATGCCGCGCGCCAATACACGCTGGAAGACGAGGCTAAAATCCTGGACGAAATCAAGGATCAGATCGAAATCATCGAACTGAGCCCGGAAGGCCGCGCAGCCTTTGTCGAAAGCTCCAAGCCGATCTATGACGAATTCCGTCCCAAGGTCACGCCCGAGCTGATGGACAAGGCGCTGGCAGCCGCCAAGGGTTGAGCCGCGGCTGAGCCATAAGAACGGGGCCGGATAATGATTGAAGGTTTGAACCGCATCGTCGACTGGCTGGAAAATTTTCTGGTCACCGCGCTGATGTTGACGGCAACCGTGGTGGCGATCGTTCAGGTCGCCGCCCGCTACGTCTTCAACAATTCGCTCTATTGGTCGGAGGAACTGATCCTTTATTCGCTGATCGCAATGAGCTTTCTGACTATGGGCATGGGCGTACGCTACGTCGCCCATATCAGCGTCGAAGCGGGACAGGCTTTTGTCGGCCCTCGTCTTGCTCAGGGGCTGAAGATCGGTGCCGCATGTCTTGGCCTGATCTTCGCCGGGGTGCTCATATATCTGGGCACCCGCCTGACCCAAAATACCCTACGCATGGGACAACTTTCGCCTGCCATGCGCGTGCCGGTGGGATATATCTACCTGATTATCCCGCTCTCCGGTGCCTTTATGGTCATCCGTTATCTTCTGGTTCTCCAGCATCTGCTTGCCGGTCGCGTTTACGAACCACCCCATACCGATATCAAGAACGCCTGAGAGGTCTGGAATGGTTTCTGCACTTGTCCCGGTGTTTTTTGCACTGCTGTTTTTCGGTCTGCCGATCTTTGCCTCGCTGGCGCTGGCGGTAACGGCCATCCTTTATTTCACCACCGGCATCGATCCGCTGGTGGTGCCGATGCGCATGTTCTCGGGCATGAACAACTTCTCGCTCATGTCCATCCCCTTCTTTATTCTGGCCGCTGAACTGATGCGGATAGGCGGCCTGTCCGACCGGCTGATCGATCTGGCACGCTCGCTGATCGGCTGGCTGCCGGGCGGCCTTGCTGCCGCCACCGTCGTCGCCTGTCTGATGTTCGGATCGATTTCCGGCTCCAGCCCGGCAACGGTGATTGCCATCGGTACCATCATGTATCCGGCGATGGTCAAGGCTGGCTATGACAAGTTTTTTTCCATCGGACTGATCACCACATCGGGCACGCTCGGCCCGATCGTGCCGCCATCGATCGCGCTGATCATCTATGGCTCGGTCACGTCAAGTTCGGTCGGCAGGCTGTTTGCCGCCGGCCTGCTGCCAGCCCTGCTGATCGGCGCCATGCTGATCGCCTATGCCAGCTGGTATTCGGCGCGCAAAGGCTATCCGCGTGATCCGTTTCCGACGCTGGGACACATTTTGCAGGCATTCAAGCGGGCGGCCTGGGGGCTTGGCCTGCCGGTCATCCTGCTTGGCGGCATCTATACCGGGGTCTTCACGCCGACGGAATCGGCTGCGGCTGCCTGTATCTATGGCTGGCTGATCGGCGCCGTCGTCTATCGGACGATTTCGCTGCGCGACACGCTGATCATCCTGCGCAATACCGGCCTGCTGGCCGGGCCGCTCTTGCTGATCACCGCCGGCGCTTCGGCGTTTTCCTGGCTGCTGGCGAATACCGGCGCGCCGGCGCAACTGGCCAGCTACATATTGTCGGGCACCGGAAACCCGGTGATCATCGTGGCGCTGTTCAACCTAATCCTGCTGGTTGCCGGCTGTTTCCTCGACAGCGCCTCGGCGATCATCATTCTGGCACCGCTGATGCAGCCGATTGCAGCTCAGGTCGGCGTTGACCCGATCCATTTCGGTATCATCATGCTGGTCAACCTGTCGGTTGGCATGCTGACACCGCCGGTCGGCCTCAACCTCTTCGTGGCGATGGGCATCGCGAGGATGACGTTGTTCGAGATTTTCCGGGCAGCGTTGCCAACCATCATTCTGATGGTCGGTGCTCTGCTGCTGATCTCCTATATCCCGGTAATCAGTACTCTGGTGCCTGATCTGCTGTTCTGATCGAACTTAGGTCACTATTCCTGAACCGGTTAAAGCGTGTCTCCCAAAAGGAAACCCAGTTTCGGGAGA
The DNA here is from genome assembly GCA_036678505.1 of Alphaproteobacteria bacterium. Taxonomy (GTDB): domain Bacteria; phylum Pseudomonadota; class Alphaproteobacteria; order Rhizobiales; family Rhizobiaceae; genus Mesorhizobium. The sequence continues at coordinate 4,207 of JAZIHP010000099.1, read as the reverse complement.
CACTCGCAAAACAGGAACTTAGAGCGGTTTTCGATCAATCTGGCTCATAACCACATGAAACGAAGTAGTTGGCGCATTCGTTAGGCTGGAAGATATCGACGAGCTTGCCGATCAGGCTCCGCGTTGGTGCAACGAGGCACTTGGGCCTGGCTGCGAGTTTGTTACGATTTCAGCGGACCCTCGCGGACACCGGCCTTGCGAGGAGCATGTTGCGATTTGCAATCTTGAAGTGAATGGCGGCTTCCTTGCGTTGTGACCCAAATGTTCGAGATGTCAGGCGTCCGTCATTGATGTTCTTGATACGCGAAATAGCCGTCTCGACCATGCAGCGCTTGCCATATCCGTCTCGCTTCTGTCAGGCGATCCGTCCGGATCTGGAAATTTCAGCCGCATGACGCTCTCGCTCGCTCCCGCCATGTAGCTGACCCTTATCAGGGATCGACGGTCCTTTGGGCGAAATGACGATATTGGGTGGTGAGCCAACAGGTCGAACTGAGCGGATAGCTCGATAGCCCGGCTCGCCATCATAAGCGCCGTCGGCAATCACGCTGCGGATCTTGCCGCCCGAATTGACGACAAGGTCACCAATCATAGCGGCGTCCGAGGTGTCGTCATCTGTCAACTCATGGGCAACAATCTCATTGATCTCGGGGTTTACCGAGATATGGAGCTTGCGCCGGGAGCGCCGGCTTTCGCCATGTTTCTTACGCGCCCATTCACCTGCGCCATAGAATTTCAAGCCTGTGCTGTCGACGACAATGTCAACGGGGCCCTTGCGCGGTAGCGACAAGTCGAGGATGACAACGGTTCTGCGCCGACGAGCCAGTGTCGTGTGATCAGGCACGGCCAGATCAAGTCGGATCAACGCCAGCAAGGAGCGGACAAAGCCTTCGGTCTGGCGCAGAGGAAAGCGCACCAGAGCGCCCAGCAGGAAATGTTGTCTCGATCGCAAGGTCGGAGAACTGCCGTTGACCACCCGGCATTGTTCGACATGATGGTCTCCATCCGGCAATCGCTTCAACTGAAATCCACATTTTGATATCGCCGCGGTGCATCAGGCTTCGGTCATATTCATTCCAGTTCTTTATGCGATATTGAGCGCGTGGAATGCGATGACGTCGAGGCTGGTTGAATTTGAACGGCATGAAAAGCTCGGCAGGGTTGCAGCTGAACAGCTCATACCATCACAAGGGCATCTATGCACCAACGCCGAGGAGAACCTTACTTTGGATTCTATCCATCTGCCACCGTGGCGTGCATGGAGACGCCCCCAGTATGAGAACGAACCCACAGAGTGTGATCTTCTGCGTCAGCTGCAGCATTCACCGTGAAGATGTCTCCGTCAAACAATGGAGCAATACTTCGAAACGCGAAACGAACTGGCAAACGCCCCTCCCTAATACGGCAGGCAAGCCGCAGAAGATAAGTTGCCTGCAGCGGGCCATGCACCACGAGGCCGGGATAACCTTCCTCACGCTGGCAATAGTCACGATCGTAATGAATTCTGTGTCCATTGAAAGTCACCGCCGAATAACGGGCAAGAAGAACCGGGCTTGCCTCGACTTCATGAGAGGCGTCGGGCGACGGATGGGGAATGTCCTGCGAGGGGCCGGCCGATGCCGTCTGGACCGGCCGGTAGACTATATCCTGGCGCTCGCTCAGCACCTGCCCACGGGGACCGGTATAATCATGGGTGACCGTGACAAAGCACAGGGGGCCGGTGCGCCCGTTCTTCAGCGTCACATCGACTATCCGGGAATGCCGGGTTATCGCATCGCCGACCCGGAACTCCCCCGAAAACACCAGCTCCCCGCCTGCCCACATACGGCGGGGCAGGGGAACCGGCGGCAGGAAATCGCCGCGCGCAGCATGGCCGTCGGGTCCAAGGCCCGACATGGGCACGATATCCGGCGACAGACACCAGTGTATGCCGTGCGGCGGAAAATCGCCTTCCGCCAGAAGCGGCGTTTCGTCCAGCACGGCGGCAAGGCCATTCGCGAGACGCGGCGTGATCGCGTCACGGCTTTCTCGCGTGGCGCCGATCCAGCTTTTCAGATGATCCATATCGAGCAATGCAAAACCCTTTTTCTCACCTGAACCGTGAGAAGACACCGACATCAGAAGGAACGGGGAAGGCCAAGAATATGCTCTGCCACATAGGACAGGATGAGATTGGTCGAAATCGGAGCCACCTGATAAAGTCGGGTCTCGCGGAACTTGCGCTCCACATCGTATTCGCAGGCGAAGCCAAAACCGCCGTGGAATTGCAGGCAGGCATTGGCGGCCTCCCAGCTTGCCTTCGCCGCCAGATACTTGGCCATGTTCGCTTCGGCTCCGCAGGGCAGGCCGGCGTCGAACTTGCGGCAGGCCTCGTTGCGCATGAGGTTGGCCGCCTCGATTTCGATATAGGCCTCGGCAATCGGAAACTGCACGCCCTGGTTCTGGCCGATCGGGCGGCCGAACACCACGCGATCCGATGCGTAAGCGACGATCCTGTCGGTAAACCAGTAGCCGTCGCCGATGCATTCGGCGGCAATCAGCGCGCGTTCGGCATTGAGGCCGGTCAGAATATATCTGAAGCCCTGTCCCTCTTCGCCAATCAGGTTTTCTGCGGGGATTTCGAGGTCATCGAAGAACAGCTCGTTGGTCTCGTGATTGACCATATTCAGTATGGGACGCACCTGCATCCCCTTCTTCATCGCCTCCTTCACGTCGACCAGGAAGATCGAAAGTCCCTCTGACTTCTTCTTCACCTGATCCAGCGGCGTGGTGCGGGCAAGCAGGATCATCAGATCGGAATGCTGGACCCGGCTGATCCATGTTTTCTGCCCATTGATGACCCAGCGGTCGCCTTTCCTGACCGCCGCCGTCTTCAGTTGGGTGGTGTCGGTTCCGGTAGTCGGTTCGGTCACGCCCATGCTTTGCAGGCGCAACTCGCCGCTGGCGATCCTTGGCAGGTATTTCCGCCGCTGCTCGTCCGAACCATGCCGGACCAGCGTGTTCATATTGTACATCTGGCCGTGGCAGGCGCCCGAATTGCCACCGGCGCGGTTGATCTCCTCCATGATGATCGCCGCTTCGGTCAGGCCAAGACCCGAACCGCCATAATCTTCCGGGATCAGCGCCGACATCCAGCCTTCCTTCGTGAGCGCGTCGACGAATTCTTCAGGGTAGGCACGCGCCACATCCACTTTCCGATGATATTCGGCCGGAAAATTGGCGCACAGCGCGCGGATACCCTCCCGCAGCTCGGCATGGGTTTCGTGCTGACTGTTTATGTCTTTCAAGGCAGGTCTCCGGTAGAAATGCGGGCGCTGGCGCGATCAGCCAAACCAGCCGCGCAGCGAAGGGGCATGTGGCAGTTCGCCAAGGCGGGAAAGCAGAGCGTCTGCGCCCTGGTTCAACACGGGGCCGGCAAGCGTCCTGAACTTCGTTGCAATCGCGTCGCGGTCGGGGAAACTTTCCGGTTCGCCCGAAGGGTCGGCAATTCGAAGACGGTGATCGACATCGCCTGTACGGATCGTCAGCGTCGCGCCAAAGGGATGGCGCAGCCCTTCAAGCGTTTCATCGCGCATCACATCGACGCGATCGGCCAGCGCCTCGACCTCCGGTTTTCCGAGCAGGTCGTAATCATCCCAGCCAAAGCGCCCGCGCAACATGGCGACGGCGGCGGCAAACGGCATCGAAAACTGCCCTTCGACCACGCTGCGGGCCTGCCGCTTTTCCTCAAGCGGGGCACCGACAAGGGTAATGCCGTTGCGGTGCAGCCCCACGGTGATTTTCTGCACATCCTCCGGTGCAAGGCCAAGTTCCGCCCTCAGGGCGAGAATGCCGTCCACGGCGGCGTGGGTATAGCGGCAGGCCGGGTAAGGCTTGACGCCGATGCGCATGGTTTCCCAGACGCTGCCAAGGCCCGCAACAACCCGGGATGGCTCCGCGCCGTCGCTGTAGCCGCCGAGAAACCCATGCTTGCCGTCGATCGCGTCCTCGGCGCCGACAAACCCGGAATCCGCAAGGGTGGCGGCCATCAGCCCCTTCATGGCCGCTTCACCCACCTGATATCGCTTGTTCCATGCGCCGTTGACGAGGAACTGAAGCGATCCGGACGCTTGGCTGGCGGCGACCCCGAAGGCGGATGCCATGGCGTCTCCATCGAGGCCGAGCAGACGCCCGGCGGCGGCTGCCGCGCCAAATGTTCCGGCGGTTG
>JAZIHP010000098.1:0-13655 GCA_036678505.1 Alphaproteobacteria bacterium | reverse complement strand
TTCAACAAACTCAAGAACTTCAGGGCTGTGGCAACGCGCTACGACAAGCGAGACGATAACTTTCTCGCATCCGTCCAACTCGCGTCAATTCGTATAGGGCTGCGAAATTATGAGTCGGTCACCTAGAGCATGTCGCCCAAAAGCGGGAACCGGTTTCGGGGCAACGACATGCGCGAAAACAAAAACTTAAAACACAGGGAGCGAATCTGAAAGATCGCGATACGCTTTATCGCTGGTATGACCGTTATCTCGGCGGCGGGCCTGAGGCGCTGGAAGATCGGCCCTCGGCGCCGAGCCGGGTGTGGAACCGCATCCCGCCTGCCATCCGTGACCAGATTATCGAACTTGCGCTGGAGCAGTCCGAACTCTCCACGCGCGAACTGTCGGTGCGGTTCACTGACGAGAAGCGCTACTTCGCGTCGGAAGCCAACGTTTATCGGCTTCTGAAGGCCCACAACCTGATCACCAGCCCGGCTTATGTGGTGATCAAGGCGGCGAACGAGTTCCATACCAAAACGACGCGACCCAACGAGATATGGCAAACCGACTTCACCTACTTCAAGATTATCGGCTGGGGCTGGATGTACCTGTCCACCGTGCTCGACGATTACTCCCGCTACATCATCGCCTGAAAGCTGTGCAGCACCATGCGGGCCCAGGACGTCACCGACATGCTGGACATGGCGCTTGCTGCCTCAGGGTGCCAGGCCCATGTGCACCACAAGCCCCGGCTGCTCAGCGATAATGGCCCCAGCTACATCGCCGGCGAACTGGCGGACTATATCCAGGACCAACGCATGAGCCATGTCCGGGGCGCTCCAATGCATCCCCAGACCCAGGGCAAGATCGAGCGCTGGCACCAGCCCTCAAAAACCGAATCCTCTTGGAGAACTACTTCCTGCCCAGCGACTTCGAAGCCCAGATCGCAGCCTTCATCGAGCATTACAACCACCGGCGCTACCACGAGAGCCTCGACAACGCGACCCCAGCCGACGCCTACTTCGGCAAGGCCCAGACCATCATCAAACAGCGCGAAAGGATCAAACGGCAAACCATCCAACACCGGCGCTTGCAGCACCGCAAGATAGCCGCATAACATCAACCCCAAGATGACGCCGACACTCCCCTAATCTGCGATCCAATCTGAGCCAAATGATCTGACGCCGGACATCCGGCATTCAAAATGTTGCAACAGACCCCCTAAAGAAGAGCTGATTTTTCCATACGATCTGATGGTTGCCAACATCAGATATCTGGTCAGGCTTGCATAAGACTTTGGCCGAAAAACAGGCTGTACATTTCAATGGAACAATCACGGATTTTGAGTTTCTCGGACTGATTCGCCGCATAATGGATTTGCATGGCGGTATAGGCGCGCATGCCAAGGATCTGGTAGATGAGACAGCGCAACTGCTGGTCGTCGAAGCGCCGTATCCGGTTTTCAGCCATGGCCCGCCGGAACGTGCCGAGATAGCCCTCGACGATATTGTCCATATGCTCCCGGTGAGCTTCTGGGGCGAATATTTCCGCCTCGTAGAGAATACGGTAGAACCCGTCGTTCTCGATCACGTAATTGAGGAACGCCTCAAAGCGGACGATCTCACGCTGGACGCCCTGAGGGGCCGTGCGCGCTATCTGTTCGATCTTCTCGCGCATCCGGAGCCCTTCGTAAGGCAAAAGTGCGTTGAACAGGGCCTTACGATCTTCGAAATAATTGTAGAAAGTACCATGGGCGACACCGGCCAGATCGGCGATCTTGGCCACTGAAGCATCCGAATATCCCTCTGCGGCAACGACCGCGCAGCCGGCATTGAGCAGACTGTCCAGCGTCGCGCGGGCCTTTTCTTCCCGACTCATGCGCCGACGGGGTGCTTTGCGGATACTAGCCGAAGGCTTTTCGACAGACACTCTAGTCCATCCTCTCTGGTGACGCCTGCAATCGGGCGGCGTCGATGTCACGAAGAGTGCGCTTGAGTATCTTCCCTGAAGGGTTGCGCGGCAGGCTTTCTACAACAACCATACCCTTCGGACATTTGAAACCTGCCAGTCTTGCGCGGCAATGATCCAGAAGTTCCTGATAGGTCATCGTCTGGCCCTTCGCAAGCACGATAGCTGCGATCGCCACCTCCCCCCAGCGCGGATGCGGGCGGGCATAAACGGCCACTTCCCGCACGGCAGGATGATCATAGATCACGCGCTCCACCTCTGAAGAGGCTATATTCTCGCCGCCGGAAATGATGATGTCCTTCTGGCGGTCGGTGATGAACAGGAACCCATCTTCATCGAGATAACCTGCATCTCCGGACCGCAAAAATCCATCGGGAAAGAAAGCTTCCGCCGTTTTCTGCGGATCACGCCAGTATTCCCGCATGACCTTGGGGCCACGCATGCAGATCTCGCCGACCTCGCCTGCCGCAAGGCGCAGGCCGCTGTCATCGCGTATCTCGATTTCAACAAAGCGCAGGGGTAGCCCGACGGAACCGATCTTCTCGAATTCGCGCCCCTCTTCCATCAGCGTGTCACCTGAAACTGTTTCCGTCATGCCATATGCATCGACATAGCGCGCATTCGCAAAGCGGTCGAAAAAGGCGCGGATGCGCGTTTCCGGCGTCCGCTCACCGCCGGCTATGCACCAGCGCAGCGAGGAGACATCAGGCAATCCTTGCGCCGGAAGGTTCAGGATTTCATTGGCCATGACCGGAGCAAGCCAGATGCCATCTGTCTTCTCGCGTTCGATCGTTTCGAGCACGGCGCGCGGCTCGTAGTCGCGCAACAGCACCAGCGCGCCGCCAGCCAGATGCACGCCAAGACCAGGCAGGTCACAGGCTCCGACGTGATAGAGAGGGCCGACGACCAGAAGCCGGGTGTTTTCGTTCAGACCCAGAGAAAGGGCATGATCGAAGCACTTCCAGTAGAAATTGTCATAGCTGTGCACCACGCCCTTGGGCCGCGAGGTGGTTCCGGATGTGTACATCAGGCGAAAGATATCGTCGCGACCGCGCGGCACGGCCGCTGCCTGCCGCCGCCCGCCGGACGCATCGAGAAGCGTCGTCCCGATATCCATCTGGCCATCCGTGCCGAGCAGAATCATCGGCAGGCCGGCACCGGCCGCCTGCGCCTCGAACACATCGTCGGCAACGATCATGACGGCTCCGGCGTGGCCCGTGATGTACGTCACTTCCTCGCCTGACAGGCGGAAGTTCAGCGGCAGGATCACGGCGCCCAGATGGCTGACCGCGTAGATCAGCTCGATGAAGGCGGGACTGTTCTTCATCATCAGGGCGACGATGCTGCCTTCACCTATGCCGCGCGCGGAAAGTGCGGCGGCAAGGTGATGCACACGCATTTCGAGCGTGCGCCAATCGAGGCGCAGGTCTGCGTAGATCAGCGCCTCACCAGTGGGTTTGCGGCCTGCGTTGACTGCCAGATATCGGGACAAATTGAACATCGGCTCTCCTCTCCGGTCTTAGTAGGATCTTGGCAGGCCAAGATTTACCGTCGAGATGTAATTGAGGATCATTTCTTCAGAAACCGGGGCAAAGCGGAAAAGGCGGGCATCGCGCCACAATCTTTCGGCATGGAACTCCTTGGAATATCCCATGCCCCCCATCACCTGCATCGACTGCTCTGCCGCCGCGGAAGCTGCCTGCGAGGCAATCAGCTTTGCTGCATTGCTTTCCGATCCGAAGGGCAGGTTACGGTCGAAATTCGAGGCGGCCTTGAGGTTGAGCAGGCGCGCCGCCTCCAGTTCCGCCCATTGCTGTGCCAGAGGGAATTGCAGCCCCTGATAGCTGCCGATCGGCCGTCCGTTGAAGACCTTGCGTTCCCGCGCGTAGTCCACCGCCAGCCTGAGCGCCAGCGCACCGGCGCCGACCAGTCCGGCAGTCGTCACGATCCGCTCGCAATTGAGGATGTCGAGCAATTCCGGCCAGCCGCCATCCACCGTGCCGATAACCTCGTCGTCAGATGCGAACGCGCGATCGAGATAGACGACCGAGGACGGCAGGGTGTTGGTGCCCAGCTTGTCGATCTCGGTATGACTGACCCCTTCGCGATCCGCGTCGATCATGAACAGGCTGATGCCGTGGGTTTTCTTCACACCATCCTGCAGCGGCGTGGTGCGCGCGACCACCAGCATCTTCTTCGAGGCCGCGACCCCGGTAATCCAGATCTTCTGACCCGAGATCGACCAGCCGCCATCGACCCGTGTCGCCTGGGTTTTCATGCCAAGAGAGTTTGTGCCGGTATCCGGTTCGGTCAACGCCATGCTGAACGTCATGCTGCCATTGCAAAGGCCGGGCAGCAGATCGCGCTTCATGGCGTCGCTTCCGTAGAGAGCCAGAGCGACACCGCCGAAGACCGGATTCAGCATGAACATCTGGGACAGCGTGGAGCCCGCCCCGCCCTTGCAGAGCTCTTCGATGCAGAGCGCCAGATCGATCAGACCCAGGCCGAGACCGCCATGAACCTCGGGCACCATCATGCCCGCGATACCCGCATCGCAGATCGCCTGCCACACTTCGTGCGGATATTCCTTGGCTCCGTCCTTCTGCCGCCAGTATTCGAGACCGAACCGCTCGCCGATCTGGCACGCGGTCATCATCATCATCTTCTGTTCTTCGGTAATGTCGAAGTTCATCTGTTGATCCTCAGTATCAGTGGACGGCCGGGCCGGGGGCGCGCAGCAGCGCCAACGGTGCTTCGAGCAGGCAGGAGAGAGTGGCGATAAACCGCGCAGCCTCCGCGCCATCGATCAAGCGGTGATCGGCGGCAAGGGTGAGGATGATCTCATGTACGGCTTCCGGTCGCCCCTCGGCGTCAGGACGAAAAAGGGTCTGCTCGGCACCAACGCCGAGGATCATGGCCTGCGGCGGGCTGATGATCGGAGTGAGTGAATCCGCTCCGAACATCCCGACATTGGAAATCGAAATGGCTCCTCCCAAGACATCCTGCGTGGTGAGCGACCCCGCCCGGGCGCGAGCAAACAGACCGGCGCAATGGTTGGCCAGTTCATCGAGCGGCAGCTGGTCGGCGCGATCGGCAACAGGAATGCGCAGACCATGCGGCGTTTCGGTCACAATGCCGACACCGATGCTGCCCAGCTCAAGAATACCGTCCGGCAACCAGACGCGGTTGAGGTGTGGGTGCGCGGCCAGCGCCAGGCCGGTTGCCTTGACCAGAAGATGGGTGACCGAAAGCCGCCCGTGTCCGGAAGCAGCTGCATTGAGATCGGCGCGCAGGCGGCTGAGCGCGCGTATGTCAACATGACGGGTCACGTAGAAATGGGGAATGTCACGCTTGGCCGCCTGTACGCGCCGGGCCGTCGCCGCGCGAACAGCATCCGGCTGGACCAGCCCGCTGGCGGGAACCACCGGCGCCGTGCCTGTGCCTCTGGCGGCCGCGACATCGGCCGCCTTGATCCTGCCGCCCGGACCTGATCCCGTCACGCCTGAAAGATCCACTCCGTCCTGACGTGCGATCCGGCGCGCCAGAGGGGTTGCCACGACGCGCAGCACATCCTCCTTCATCACCCGTCCGCCGCGGCCCGTTCCCGTCACACTCTCGCGATCGAGGCCGTGCTCGGCCATGAGCTTGCGGGCTGAGGGAGCATCAGCACCGGCCGGAACCGAAGAGGCTGGTGAAATACCCGTTATCTCGCCACCACCCGAAAGGCGCGCGATCGGCAGGCCGACGGCCACGACGGAGCCTTCGGCAAAAAGGATCTCTTCCAGAACGCCGTCAGCGGAAGCCGCCACCTCGTTGGTGACCTTTTCCGTCTCGACCTCGAACAGCAACTCTCCGGCCTTCACCGCCTCGCCCACCTTGCGATGCCATACCGTGATCAAGCCTTCGGTCATCGTCAGCCCGAACTTGGGCATCACGATCTCGGACATCTCATTCTCCCCGGAAATCGGCCTGACGCTTTTCGATGAAAGCAGCGCAGCCCTCATGCGCGTCGTGGCTGTCGAGAACGAGCCCGATCACAGCCTGCTCATGGCGCAATGCTGCCGAAAGCGGCATATCGGCGCCGTCGATCAGCGTCCTCTTCAGAAGCTTCAGGACCAGCGGAGATTTCGCGACCAGCTTCGCCGCCATGGCGCGCGCTTCCTCCATCAGGCGGTCGTGAGGCACGACGCGGTTGGCAAGACCGATCCGTACGGCCTCATCCGGCGCGATCATCTCGCCGAGATACATGATCTCGCGCGCACGGCAGAAGGGAATCTGCCGAAGGATGCGCTGGGTGCCCCCGGCACCCGGAAAAAGCCCCAGATTGATCTCGGGCAGACCGAGCTTGGCCTTATCCGACAGGAGCCTGAGGTCGAACGTCAGAAGCAGTTCCGTGCCACCACCCAGCGCAAAGCCGTTGATCGCGCCGATGGTGGGCTTGTCCAGCATCTCGATGCGGCGCAACGTACGGTGGATCGTTTCGGCGAATTCATTGTAATGCGCCAGAGCATCCCGCGAACCGAGATCGGCGATATCGCCGCCCGCCACGAAGGCGCGGCCCTCGCCTGTAAAGATCACGGCGCGAATGGCCTGATCGTTCTCGATCCGGTCGAGGATGCCGTCGAGTTCAGCCAGAACGCCCATATCCAGAGCGTTCAGTTTCTCGGGACGGTCGAAGGTCACGATCGCCACCGCGTCCTCGATTTCCAGACGCACACAGGCGGTTTTCTGTTCGGTTCTCATGAGATGCTCCTCAGGCCATCAGACGACGCAACGCCGTCAGGATCTTGGTTTCGCTCACCCGCCATTCGCCTTCCAGCGTCGGACTGAACGGCACCGGCGAGAAGGGCGCCGCAACCCGCAGGATCGGCGCATCCAGCTCATCGAACCCGATGTCGGCCATGCGCGCTGCGATTTCCGCGCCAACGCCGAAGGCTTCGACAGCTTCGTGGGCGATGAGCAAACGGTGCGTCCGGCAAAGGCTTGCCAGCACGGCCGCTTCGTCCCACGGCTGGATCGATCGCAGGTCGATCACTTCGACCGAAATGCCTTCCGCCTGCGCGATTTCGGCAGCCTTCAGTGCCGTCCACAGCGTCCCGCCATAGGTGACCAGCGTCACATCCATACCTTCGCGGCGCACCAGCGCTTCACCGATACGGGCTGGCGCCGGCGCGTCCGGCAGGTCTCCCTTCAGGGCGTAAAGCGCCTTGTTTTCCACGACGATCACCGGATCTGGATCATCAATGGCGGCACGCAGAAGACTGTAGGCGTCTTCAACGGTCGCCGGCACCACGACCTTCAGGCCGGGAATATGCGCAAACCAGGCTTCGAGGCATTGCGAATGCTGTGGCCCTGCGGAGAGCCCGCCGCCATGAGGCGTCCGCAACACCATGGGCACCGAGCCCTGCCCGCCGAACATGTAACGGGCCTTGGCCGCCTGATTGACGAGCATGTCCATGGACAGCGTGACAAAGTCCATGAACATGATTTCGGCGATGGGGCGCATGCCTGAAAGGGCGGCCCCCACCGCCATGCCCGCAATCGCGGCTTCAGCAATGGGCGCATCATAGACGCGCTGCGGCCCGAACTCTTCCAGCAACCCGCGCGTGGCCTTGAAGGAACCGCCCGCAGCAGCGACGTCCTCCCCGATCAGGATGACGGAAGCGTCGGCGGCCATCGCATCCTGCATGGCGCGGGTGACGGCCCTGACATAGCGGCTTTCAGCCATGACGGAGACCCCCTTCGGTATAGACATCGGCAAGCAGGGTGGCGGCATCCGGCAGCGGCGCTGCCAGCGCGGTCTCCAGGGCTGCCGTATTGGCGGCTTTCACTTCAGCGTCGGTGGTTTCTATCCAGCCGTTCTCCACGCCGGCCTCGGCGAGGCGGCGGCGGCCGATGGCGACAGGGTCGCGGGCCGACATTTCGTCTGCCTCGCCCTCCGGGCGATAGTCCTGCCTGTCACCTTCATAGTGGCCGCGGACCCGGGTGGTGTGGCATTCCAGAATGTGAGGAATACACCCGGCCCGCATGCGCCCGATGGCATCGCGCGCCACATCATGCATGGCCAGCATGTCATTGCCGTCCGCTTCGGCATAAGCGATGCCAAAGGCCGCCGCCAGATCCTTCAGCTGCACCGCAAGCTGCTTTTCCGTCGGGCTGAATTCGGACCAGCCGTTGTTCTCGCAGCAGAACAGAACCGGCAGCGACCAGAGGCTGGCGATGTTGAGGCATTCGTGCACCAGCCCCTCGGCCAGCGCGCCATCGCCGAAATAGACGACCGCGACCTCACCTTTTCCGCGCCCTTTCAGCGCCAGCGCGGATCCAGTCGTGATCGGCAATCCGGCAGCCACGATGCCGTTGGCGCCGAGCATGCCCAGCCGCAGGTCGGCGACATGCATCGACCCGCCTCTGCCGCCGCAGATGCCCGTGGCGCGGCCGAGGATTTCCGCGAAGAAGCCGGTCAGGTCCACGCCCTTGGCAAGCGTGTGCCCATGGCCACGGTGATTGGAGGAAACCGTGTCGCCTGGTGTCAGGAATTCCGAGATTGCGGAGGCGATCGCCTCCTGTCCGATGGACAGGTGCAGGAACCCCGGAACCCTGCCGTCGACGAACAGCTGCTGAAGCGTCTTTTCTGCCTCGCGAATGATCATGGCGCGGCGATAGATGCTCTTCAGCGCCTCCGCCGGATTGTTGGGGGCGGTCTTGCGACTCATGGCACGGCCCTCTTCATGTTGGTGCTGGTCATGATTTGCGTTCAGATGGCCAGGTAACGGCCGGTGATGTCCTTGTCGGCTTTCAATGTTTCGATGGTGCCGCGATAGACGATCTGGCCCTTGTCGATGACGACGGCGTCGTCCGAGATGCCGAGACAGAAATGCATGTTCTGCTCGGCCAGAACGATCGTCACGCCGGTGCTGCGCAGGCTCCGGATAAGGCGGCCGATCTCCTGCACGATAATCGGCGCAAGTCCCTCCGAGGGTTCATCGAGCAGAATGAGATCCGGGTTCCCCATCAGGCAGCGCGCCATGGACAGAAGCTGCTGCTCACCGCCCGACATCATGCCCGCGGCGCGCCCGCGCATTTTCGCCAGAATGGGGAATGCATCGTAGATGTTGTCCATCGTCCATCTGGTCTGGCCATCTGCACCCGGCTTGGCGGCGATGCGCAGATTGTCGTCGACCGAGTGTCGGGAAAAGACCTGCCTGTCTTCAGGCACAAGTCCGATGCCGCGCCGGGCGATGGCATGCGGCGCCTGTCCGTCGATACGGCTTCCCGCATAATGAATTTCGCCTGACCGGGCGGGCGCAACCCCCATGATCGTCTTCATGGTTGTCGACTTGCCGGCACCGTTGCGGCCAAGCAGAGCGAGCGTGCGTCCCCTGCGCGCCTGAAACCCCATGTCGAAGAGGATGTGGGAGGCGCCGTAGAAGACGTTTACCTCACGAAGATCGAGCACCACGTCGCTCATGCCGTTTCCTCCCCGGTTTCGCGGCCGAGATAGGCTTCAATCACATCGGGATGCCCACGGATCTCATCCGGCGTGCCGGACGCGAGCACGGCACCGTAGCGCAGGACGTGGATGACTTCGGCAGTGCGGAACACGAGTTCGATGTCGTGCTCGATGAAGATGAGCGTCATGTTGGCGCTCTTCCAGAGGCGCTGCACCGTCGCCATCATCTGCCAGCGCTCTTCAGGCCCCATGCCGGCGGCCGGTTCGTCCAGCAACAGAACCTTCGGTTCAAGAGCGAGGGCAAGGCCAACGTCCAGCAGCTTCTGATCACCGTGCGAAATCTGGCCGGATATGCGCTCTGCCACGTCTTCCATGCCCAGAAGGCCAAGAAGCTCGTCCGTACGATCTGCGATATCGCGACGGGGAAAGGCACTTCCCAGACTGAAGGTGGCGCGGCGATGTGCGGTCACTGCGGCGGCAAGCGCCTCCCTTACGGTCATCGAAGGAAAGATGCTGGCGATCTGGAACGCGCGGCTTATGCCCTTGCGTACGATGGCTGCGGGTTTGAGGCCGGTGATGTCCTCATTTTCAAGCCGGATCCTCCCGCTGGTCGGAACGAGGTGGCCGGTGATCTGGTTGAACAGCGTGGTCTTGCCCGCGCCATTCGGCCCGATGATGGCCGAGAGCGAACCGGCGGGGAAGTGCAGCGAAACGTCGTCAGTCGCCGTCAACCCGCCAAAGCGTTTCACGAGATGTTCAAGGCGCAGCATGGTCTTGTTCCTTTGCGGAAGATGCGGCGTGGCGCGCCTTTCGCCAGTCGGCCAGCCAGTCGAGAATGCCGCGCTTGAGGACCAGAACGACGAACAGGATCGCCAGCCCTTTCGCCATTTCGGTATGGGTCGTGTAGAGTAGCGTCAGGTCGTTGATGATCCGCATGGCCACCACACCCACCAGTGGCCCCCAGAAGCTGTGCAGGCCACCGAGCATGATCATGAAGATCGCTTCGCCCGAAACCGACCAGCTTGCCCATTCGGGGTAGGCGGCCGAGGTGAAGACGGCGAGGACGACACCGCCCAGCGAAGCGATCGATCCGGCCGCCGTGAAAGCCAGAACCTTCACGAGATAGGTGTTCACGCCGAGGAAGGCGGCACGGCGTTCATTGTCGCGCACCATGCGCAGGCTCGCGCCGAAAGATGACAGCGTGATCAGGCGCACGGCCAGCACGCCGGCGACGAACAGGAAGGCTGAGAACGCATAGCGATCCCGCGCCTGCACCAGATCGAGCCCGAGGAAAGCCGGGCGCGGAATGCCGCCCATCAGCCCCTGATCGCCTCCGGTATAGTACACCAGACCCTGGATGATGGACACGAACAGCATCTGGAACGCGAGTGTCAGGAAGGCGAAGTAGATTTCCGACAGCCGCGCGCAGATCGATCCGACGACCAGCGCAAAGAGCCCCGTTCCGCAAAAGGCAAGCAGCGTTGCAAGAGGCACCGACCACGGTCCGCAAGCGGCCACGAAGGCGGGTGTCTGCAGAACCATCCCGAAGATGTAGCCGCCGCCGGCATAGTAAGCCGCATGGCCGAACGATATCAGCCCGGTGTAGCCGATCAGCAGATGCAGCGACATGACAAGCAGCCCCGCCGCGAACAGGCCTGTCAGCGTATCGAGCAGCCATGTGCCGGGGCTGATCGCGCCGACGAGAAGGAAACCGCAAAAGGCGGCGAATGCCAGCAGCGCGGCCCGGACGAATGGATGAAAGCGGGTCATCGCGGCGCCCTTTCGCCCAGCAGCCCCTGCGGCCGGAAGACGAGAATGGCGACCATCATGATGAACATCACGCCGTCGACGAAGAGCGGAAAGCCGAGACTGCCGAACGACCGCGTGACCCCGAGCAGGATGGCTGCGAGCAATGCGCCGGGGATGGACCCCATGCCGCCGATGACGGTGACGATGAAACTGTCGATCAGGATCGAAAGCCCCATTCCCGGCGTCATGGAGCGGACCGGCGCGGCCAGAGCGCCCGCCATGCCGGCAAGCGCGCAGCCAAGGCCGAACAGCGCCGCGAAATAGACCGGCACGCGAATGCCAAGCACCGAAACCATGGAGGCATTCTGGGCCGCCGCCCGCACGATCTTGCCGAACCGGCTGTAACGGATCAGCAGCAGGCAGGCTATCGCCACCGCCAGCGATGTCGCGACGAGGAACACATAGAAAGGCGGCACCACGCCGCCGGCAAACCGGTATGGCGGCACGCGGAATTCCGCCGGAATCCCCATGGCGAGATATTCCGCGCCCCAGATCATCTTCACGGCGTCGTCCGCGACCAGCACGAAGGCGTAGCAGACCAGAAGCTGCATCAGCAGGTTTTCCTTGTAGACCCTGCTGATGGCCAGCCGCTCGAAAACGATGCCGATCACGGCGGCGGAAAGCGCGCCGGCCAGAACGGCAAGATAGTAGCTGCCGGTCGCATTGTAAGCCGACCATGCGGTGTAGGCGCCGATCATGTAGAAGGCGCCGTGAGCGAAGTTCACGACATGCAGAACACCAAATATCAGCGTCACACCTGAGGCGACGAGAAACAGCAGCATCCCGATGATGATGCCGGTGGAGGTCTGCGTGACCAGACAGGAGGTCGCGCTGAAACAGTTCAGCAATGCATCGAGATCGAGCATCTGCGGCGGCTTTCCTTAGAGATGGGCCGCGCGGGCACAGGCGCCGCGCGGCGGGTGAGGATCAGATGAAGCCCTTGCGCTTCTTCCACTCGGTCTCGTGTTCGACGATCACGTCCCAGGCCATGGGCTGGAAGTCCGTGAGATAAGGCTCTTCAGAGATCGTCTTGCCATAGCCGAGCGCATAGTCGACCAGCGTGTTATCGCTTTCGCGCATGGTGACGGTGCCGCTCACGCCGAGCGGGCTGTCGATGGTGCGGCCCCTGGTTGCCTCCGCCAGCTTGTCGCGGTCAATGTCGCCGCCGGCCGCCCGGAGGGCCTCGATGACGAAGCAGGCGCCGGTGTAGGCCTGCCAGCCCCAGTTGGTCGGCAGCTTGCCGGATTTGCGGAAGGCTTCGTTCCAGTTCTCGTTCGCCTCGCTGTCGGGAATGTCCTTGTGGTAGCGATTGCCGGAATGGATGCCCGCCGGCAGGTTTTTGATCGCTTCCAGAACCGGGGCGTCGCCCATGTTGACGGCCACGGTCTGGAACTGGTCGAAAAGACCGTAGAGGCTGGCCTGATCGAAGAACGCCACCAGATCGCCGCCCCACAGGCAGGTGTAGAGCGCTTCCGGAGCGAGGTTCAGGAGATTGGTGATGTTTTCGGTGTAGTCCGGCTGGAAGGATTTCGGCCACGTCTCGCCGACAAGTTTCACATCCGGCGCGAAGATGGTCAGGAACTCCATGAACTCCGCCGTGGTGTCGCGGCCATAGGCATAATCCGGCGAGCAGGTCGCCCAGCGCTTCACGCCCTCCTTTGCCAGTTCCGAGGCATAAAGACCGCCGGCAATCGCGTCATGGATGCCCTGCCGGCCAGACCGGAAGATCCAGTGCGCCGCATTGGCGGGATCGGCAGTCAGGGACGAGGTTTCGGAGATGGAGTGGACGCAATAGGTGCCCGTATCGCGCACGACCTCATGCACTGCGAAGGCCCCTCCCGAGGCTTCCGCGTCGAGAATGATCTGACAGCCGTCGGCGCTGATCAGTTCGCGGGTGATGCGGGCGGCCTCATCGGGCTTTCCCTTCGTGTCCCGGATGACCAGCTCGATCATGCGCCCGTCGATGCCCCCGGCGTCATTGACCGCATCGACCGCCATTTTCGCGCCGATCGAGGCGGTTTCGCCAAGGATGGCGACGCGGCCGGACAGGATGGTTGGAACACCGACCCGGATGGTGGAACCCTGCGCCCGCAGGATGGATGGCGCGCCGATTGTCGCCGCACCAAGGGCGCCTGCCGCAGACAGAAAGGTACGCCGGGACAATCCGGTCCGATAGGATACGGTCATTCATTCCTCCATTGTTGAAAGCCGCCCTCTCCCGGAGCGGCAGGCCGGCTGATGCCTGACGTCAGTATTCCCGGACGCCCCCATACGGTGCCCAGGAGCCCACCTGATAAAAGCCCGCATCAACCGCCATCGAAACGCCGGTGACGGCCGAGGCGTCATCCGACAGCAGGAAGGCGGCAACCGTGCCGATTTCCGACGGTTCGACCATGCGGCCCAGCGTCGAATTCGCATTCATGAGGGATATGTCGCGATGACCGAGATC
>JAZIHP010000097.1:0-13754 GCA_036678505.1 Alphaproteobacteria bacterium | reverse complement strand
GCCCGCCCGGCCCGCTTGGCGGCGCCGGATCAGATTGCGGTGACGAACCCGCTCATTCAAGCCAGGTTCAACTCTCCACTGATATGGGGCGCGGCACAGACGCTCTCAAGGAGCCGGGGAAAGTCATCGCCGAAAATTTATCCGCCGCTCCGGGCAGACATTCCGCGCAAACGAAAACGGCGGAGATCTCTCCCCGCCGTCCTGTGGATTTTCTGCAAAAGACGGTCCGCGGATCAGCCTTCCGAAACCGCAACAGCCGGCTCTTCGGCAGGGGCGGCGTCGGCGGCCTCCTTGCTGGCGGCGGTCACGCGCGGCTTGCGCGGACGGCGCGGCTTGGCAGGCGCTTCTTCCGCTTCGGCCCCGGCCTCTTTCTTTTCGGCCTTTTCGGCTGCCGCGGCGAGAGCTGCCGGGCCGGCGTCAGCCGGCGGCGCCACTTCGGCTTGCGCTTTTGCAGCCGGAGCCGCAACGGCCTCCGCCCCGGCCTTGACCGGAGCTTCCGCCGCTTCACTGTCCTTCAGGCGCGGCTCGCGCGGACGGCGTTCGCCACGCTGCCCGCCGGCACGCTCGCGTCCTCTGCCCCCTTCGCGCGGGTTGCGGGTTTCGGCGACGGTCTCGGCGGTCAGCGCGACTTCAGCCGGAACGCCTTCGATCTCCGGTTGCGGACCGGAACCGTTGCCGGCTGCCGGCGCGTTCTGATGCTGATGGGTTTCGCTGGCGCTGCCGGCGACCTCGATCTCGTCGCGATCTTCGTCCTCGTCGAACTCGTCGCGAACCGGCTGCACGTTCTGAATCGGCATCTGCGCCTGCGCGGCGGCAATGATGCGATTGTAGTGTTCGGCGTGCTGAAGATAGTTTTCGGCCATCACCCGATCGCCGGAGCTCATCGCGTCGCGGGCGAGCGTGGCGTATTTTTCGGCTATCTGCTGCGCGGAGCCGCGAATTTTGACGTCCGGACCATTACTTTCGTAATTCCGGGTCAATGGATTCGGGCCCTTGCGGTTGCTGTTGTTGCTGGTATTGCCGCCATTGTTGCGGCCGCGCATACGCCTGTTCTGCTGTTGTGGCCTCATCCGAGTCTCTTCAGTTGGAAATCAAGAAAAACCTATCGCGGCGGCGACGCTCTGAGGCGTGCCGATCTTCCGTCCCGCCGGGTGCCCGCCCGCATCGATTGCGTTGGCGCAACGTGCCGCCTTATCCCGGTCACATAACACTTGCCGGATGATTCCCCGCGAAGCATTCAGCGCCGTTTGCGCACGAAGCAGTTATGTCCAAGGGAACCGAATCTCTGGAAGACCTGCCCGCTTCAACTCATCCGGTTAAGGTGACCCTATCTATATTTGCAGACCTTGCCAAGCGTTATTTCGCCGCGCACACAAACCTTCACGCAACTGCGAACAAAAGAACCCGGTCATTTCCGGCCAGGTCCCGACGGGCCTCCAGCCCGCGAAAACCCGCGCTTGCGAAAATGGAACTTACGTCAGCGCGCTGCGTGTTTCCGATTTCGACGGCGACGATGCCGCCCTCTTCCAGATGGGCTTGCGCCTGCGCCGCGATGATCCGGTAGGGTTGCAAACCATCCTCACCGCCATCCAGCGCACGGACCGGATCGAAAAGCCGGACCTCGGCTTGCAGGCCGGCAATGTCACCGGAGCGTATATAGGGAGGGTTTGAGGCGATTACATGGAACCGGCCCTTTATTTGTGAGAACCAGTCGCTGCGGAGGGCGGTGAACCGGTCGGCAAGGCCGAGATCGGCGGCGTTGCGCGCAGCCGTTGCCAGGGCGTCCGGCGAAATATCGGCGCCGCTGGCGCTGGCCTCCGGCACATTGGCCAGCAGAGCAAGGGCGATCGCGCCGGTTCCGGTGCCAAGGTCCAGCACCCTGCACGCTCCCTCGCGCGCCGCGACGGCGCGCATGAAGGGCATGATCGCGTCGACGAGAATCTCGGTATCCGGCCGTGGTTCCAGCGTTTGCGCCGACAATGACAGGCGAAGGCCATAAAACTCCCGAAAACCAATGATCCTGTGAACGGGTTCACCGGCGCATCGGCGCTCAAGCGCGGCCTCGACCGCAGCCACGGCGCCGGCCTCCGGCACGGCGTCGGGCCGCGCAATTGCGTCGCTGCGGCTGGTGCCGGTGAAATGCTCCACCAGAATGCGCGCTTCCAGCGCGGCCTCCTCGATTTGCGCAGCCGCCAGCTTTTGCCGGGCGCGGCGCAGCAACTCTGCAAGGGTCACGGAAGCCTCCGGCGACAGCGCAAAATCTCAGTTCTCCGTCATGTCGGCCAGCAGTTTCGACTGGTGGTCGGAAATCAGCGCGTCAATGATCTCGTCCATCTCACCCATCATCACCCGGTCGAGCTTATAGAGGGTGAGGTTGATGCGGTGGTCGGTCACCCGCCCCTGCGGGAAATTGTAGGTGCGGATGCGCTCGGATCGGTCGCCGGA
This sequence comes from Alphaproteobacteria bacterium, assembly GCA_036678505.1. Classification (GTDB taxonomy): domain Bacteria; phylum Pseudomonadota; class Alphaproteobacteria; order Rhizobiales; family Rhizobiaceae; genus Mesorhizobium. The sequence goes on along the minus strand of JAZIHP010000097.1, from coordinate 11,309 downwards.
ACCGACCTGCGACTTGCGCGATTCGGAGCGTTCTTCCGCAGCGCGGCTGCGCTCCATGTCGAACAGGCGCGCGCGCAGGATCTGCATGGCCCGCGCGCGGTTCTGATGCTGCGACTTCTCCGCCGACACCACCATGATGCCGGTGGGAAGATGAGTGATGCGCACCGCGGAATCGGTTGTGTTGACGTGCTGGCCGCCGGCGCCCGATGCCCGCATGGTGTCGATGCGGATGTCTTCGGCGCGAATGTCGATATCGACTTCTTCCGCCTCGGGCAGCACGGCCACCGTCGCGGCGGAGGTGTGAATACGCCCCTGCGCCTCGGTCTCGGGCACGCGCTGCACCCGGTGCACGCCCGATTCGAATTTCAGATGCGCGAATACGCCCTTGCCGGAAACGGTGGCGATGATTTCCTTGTAGCCGCCAGCATCGCCCTCGCTTGCGGAAATGACCTCGAAGCGCCAGCCGCGCCCGGCGGCGTAGCGCTCATACATGCGAAACAGATCGCCCGCGAACAGCGCCGCCTCGTCGCCGCCGGTGCCGGCGCGGATTTCAAGGATCGCATTCTTCTCGTCCGCCGCATCGCGCGGCAGAAGCAGAATCTGGATATCATGCTCCAGCGCCTCGATGCGGTCTTCCACATCAGGCAATTCGGCCTCAGCCAGTTCGCGCATCTCCGCATCGGTCGATTTGTCGGCCAGCATGGCGGTGAGATCGGCCTGCTCGCGCTCGGCATCGCGCAAGACGCGTATCTTGGCCGCAAGATCCTGCAATTCGGAATATTCCGAAGCCATCCTCACATAGGCTTCCGGCTCCGGTCCGGCCGCCATCTGCGCTTCGAGCATCTCGAAGCGCTTGACGAGCTGATCCATGCGATCGCGGGGAAGATTGCTCATGGTGCTACCGTTGCCGGGCTGAGGCATCCGGCAAGCAGGCCGTAACGCCGGCTTTGCAAGGATGCGGATGAAAATACCCTGTCCACTCCGGCTTTCTTCGAATGCAGAGGCGGGTCAAAGGGGAATCGAGTGATCGTCGGCAAAGGCGTGTAACAGCGCCCGCATCGGAATATCATTCGCGGAACCCGACAGATTGTCGGCGAAGAAGGCTTCAAGCTCGGCGGCCGGCAGTTCCGCAAGCATCGCCTTGACCGGACCGATCGAGGCCGGCGACATGGAAATGGAACGAAAGCCCAGCCCGATCAGGACCATGGCCGAGATCGGCTTTCCGGCCAGTTCGCCGCACAGCGTCACCGGCGTGTGATTTCGGCGCCCCGCATCCGCGATGGTCTTCAGAACCCTCAGGAACGGCACCGAAAGCGGGTCGAAACGATCGGCAACCAGCGTGTTGCCACGGTCCACCGCCATGACGAACTGGAACAGGTCGTTGGAGCCGACCGAGACGAAATCCACCGCCTTCATCAGTTCGTCGAGCTGGAACAGCAGCGAAGGCACCTCGATCATGGCGCCGAGCTTGAGACTGTTGGGCAACAGATGCGCGAAGCGCGACAGATGGCGCACTTCGCGGTCGATGATCTCGCGCGCCTGCGCGATCTCGCCAAGCTCCGTCACCATCGGCAGCATCAGCTTCAGTTCGCGCCCGCCCGCGGCCTTGAGCAGGGCGCGGATCTGGGTGCGCAGCAGGCCCGGCCGGTCCAGCGTCAAGCGGATTGCGCGCCAGCCGAGCGCCGGGTTTTCCTCCGGCGTGTTGTTCTTGAAATAGGGGAGCACCTTGTCGCCGCCGATGTCGATGGTGCGGAAGGTGACGGGCTTGCCGCGCGCGGCGTCGAGCACGTCCCGGTAAAGCTGTTCCTGGCTTTCGGCGCGCGGGAAGGTGGACGCCACCATGAACTGGAGTTCGGTTCGGAACAGGCCGATGCCCGCGGCTCCGGATTCCGCCAGTTGCGGAAGGTCGACCATCAGCCCGGCATTCATCAGAAGATCGATATGGACCCCGTCCCTGGTCACCGAGGGCTTGTTGCGCAGCTCGCGATAAAGTTCCTGACGCCGTGCCCGGAAGCGGACCTTCTCGGCATAAGCCGATTCCAGATCCGACTGCGGGCGCAGATGAACCGAGCCTTCCTCGCCATCGACGATGATGGCGTCGCCATTCTCGGCCATGGACACCGCGCCCTTGACCTGCCCGACCACCGGAATGCCGGTCGCGCGCGCCACGATCACCACATGGCTGGTGGCGGCGCCATCCTCAAGCACCAGTCCGCGCAGCTTCTCGCGCGGGTAATCGAGCAGTTCGGCAGCTCCCATGGAGCGCGCCACGATGATGGCGTCCTTGGGCAACGCCGCCGCGATGTCCTCAGGCCCCGTTCCCATCAGCTGGCGCAGCAACCGGTTGGCGAGATCGTCGAAATCGCTCATCCGCTCGCGCAGATAGGGGTCGGTCATATGGATCATGCGCGCGCGCATGTCGCTCTGTACTTTTTCGACCGCCGCCTCGGCGGTCAGCCCGTTGCGAATCGCTTCTTCCAGCCGGCGCACCCAGCCGCGATCGTTGGCGAACATGCGGTAGGCTTCCAGAACTTCGCGATGCTCGCCCTCGAAGGCCACGTCGCGGCGCTCCAGCATGTCGTCGATGGAGAGCCTGAGCGAGCCCAGCGCCGTTTCCAGCCGCCTGATTTCCTCTTCGCTGTCTTCGTTGAACAGGTTGGTGACAACGACGCGCGGCTCATGCAGCACGACATGGCCAAGCCCCATGCCGTCATTGAAGGAAACCCCGCCAAACGAAACCGGGCGCTTGAGATCGAGTTCGAGGCCGGGGCGCGAAAGGCGCGCCAGATCGCCGGTGGCGATCATCTCGGCGATGACCATCGCGGTGGTTTCCAGCGCCTCCACCTCATCGTCGCGATAGGTGCGCATGGTCTTGTTCTGGACCACCAGAACGCCGAGCGTGCGCCCCGCCCGCAAAAGCGGCACGCCGAGGAAGGAGCTGTAAATCTCTTCGCCGGTTTCCGGCAGATAGGCGAATGCGGGATGTTCCTGCGCGCGGGACAGGTTGAGCGGGCGGGCGCTGGCGGCAATGGTGCCGACGAGACCTTGCCCGAGACGCAGTTGCACGAGGTGGACCGCCGCCGGGTTCAGGCCTTCGGTTGCGTAGAGTTCCAGAACCGAATCGGCGCGCAGCACGTAAAGGGAGCAGACTTCCGCCACCATGTTGGAGGCGATGTCGCGCACGATCCGGTCGAGCCGCTCCTGCGGCTCCAGCGGCTCCTGCATGAGCTCGCGCAGCCGTTTCAGTAGAACGCGTGGGCCGACCGCCGTTTCGCGCATTGCGGCGTCTTTCTCCAATGGCCGCTATCCGGCCCTGCGCGCCGGAAAAGGCCCGCGGCCGGGCCCGCGACCCTTACTGCCTGTCAAGACCATATACGGAATGGAGCGTGCGCACTGCAAGCTCCGTGTACGGCCCGTCGATCAGAATGGAAATCTTGATCTCCGAAGTGGTGATGGCGCGGATATTGATGCCCTTTTCCGCCAGCGCCTCGAATGCGGTGGCGGCGACGCCGGCATGGCTGCGCATGCCGATGCCGATCACCGATACCTTCGACAGGCCCTTGTCATGCTGAATGGCGTCGTATCCGATCGTCTCGCGCGCCTTTTCCAGAACGGCCAGCGCCTTGTCGACATCGCCGGAAGGAACCGTGAAGGTCATGTCCGTGAACTTGCTGTCCTCGGAGATGTTCTGGACGATCATGTCGACATTGATGCCGGCTTCGGCCAGCGGCCCGAAAATAGCGGCGGAAACGCCGGGGCGGTCGGCGACACGGCGCAGCGAGATCTGCGCTTCGTCCTTGGCGTAGGCAATACCGGTGACGACCTGCTGTTCCACGATTTCATCCTCGTCGCAAATGAGCGTTCCAGGCGGATTGAGAAAATCGTCCATGCCGGGAGCATCCGGCTCCACGAAGGACGAGCGCACGAAGGTGCGCACCTTGTGCACCATGGCCAGCTCCACCGAGCGGACCTGCAACACCTTGGAGCCGAGCGAGGCCATCTCCAGCATTTCCTCGAAGGAAATGCGGTCGAGGCGACGCGCCTTCGGCTCCATGCGCGGGTCGGTCGTGTAGACGCCGTCAACATCGGTATAGATATCGCAGCGATCCGCCCTGACGGCCGCGGCAATGGCCACCGCGCTGGTGTCGGAGCCGCCCCGGCCCAGCGTGGAGATGCGGTTGTCCGGCGCCAGCCCCTGGAAACCGGCAATAACGGCAACCTGTCCTTCGCCGAAGCGCCTGATCAGGAAAGAGCCGTCAATGTCGAGGATGCGGGCCGCGCCATGCGAATTGTCGGTGCGGATCGGGATCTGCCAGCCCAGCCACGAGCGGGCATTGACGCCGATGTTCTGGAGAGCGAGCGCCAGAAGGCCTGCCGTGACCTGCTCGCCCGAAGCGACGACGGCATCGTATTCGCGCGCATCGTGCATGGGCGAGGCTTCGCGGGTCCAGGCCACCAGCTCGTTGGTCTTGCCGGCCATGGCCGAGACGACCACCGCCACCTCATGGCCGCAATCGACTTCACGTTTGACATGCCGCGCCACATTGCGGATGCGGGCGATGTCGGCGACCGAAGTCCCGCCGAATTTCATCACGATACGCGCCATGGAAGCGGAATGCCTTTGAATGACGGGGATGCCCCCGGATGGACTGGTCTGGCGCGGGACAAATCAGCCTCGCGCCGATGCGCCGCTTCCTTAGCCAATAGAGGCTTTTCGCGCAAGGGATTGCCACGGCCCGACGCAAATGCCGCCTTGACTTTCCGCGCCCCAAACCCGACTTCGTACGAACCACGGAGAGCAAGGACATGTCCGACACCCGACGATCGACCATCGATTCCGGCGAAGTTGAGCGCTTTTCGGCACTTTCCGCCGAATGGTGGAATCCGAACGGGAAGTTCCGCCCGCTGCACAAATTCAATCCGGTGCGCCTGTCCTATATCCGCGACCGGATCGCGGAGCGCTTTGGCCGGGACGAGCATGCCGCACGTCCGTTTGAAGGCCTGCGCATCCTCGACATCGGGTGCGGCGGCGGCCTCCTGTGCGAGCCCATGGCCCGTCTTGGCGCCGAGGTCGTCGGGGCCGATGCGTCCGCCACCAACATAGAGGTGGCAAAGCTCCACGCCGCCGAATCGGGCGTCGATATCGATTACCGCGCCACAACGGCCGAGGACCTGGCCGATGCGGGTGAAAAATTCGACGTCGTTCTGAACATGGAAGTCGTTGAGCACGTCTCCGACATCGGCCTGTTCATCAACAAATGCGGCGAGATGGTCAAACCGGACGGCATCATGTTCGTGGCCACCATCAACCGCACGCTGAAGGCTCTGGGTCTGGCCATCGTCGGCGCCGAATACGTCCTGCGCTGGCTGCCGCGCGGCACCCACCAGTTCGGCAAGCTGGTCCGCCCGGACGAACTGGAAAGCGCCCTCGGCAATGCCGGTCTCAGCGTCATCGACCGCACCGGCGTCGTCTATCATCCGCTGGCCGACCGCTGGCAGCGCTCGAAGGACATGGACGTCAATTACATGGTGCTGGCGGAGAGGAAAAAGCCGGCCTGATTTTGCGGCTTCCCCTTTCAAAGGCGTCTGGAGAAACCCGATACGAGAACCCGCGCCCCTTTCCGGGCGCGTTTCAGTTCCTGTCGTCAGGGAAAACCGGTATCGGCATGAACTCGACGCCATCCTCGGCGAGGCCTTTCGCCTCTTCCAGCGTCGCCTCGCCATAAATGCCGCGCGCATCCGTCTCGCCGAAGTGAATCTTGCGGGCTTCTTCGGCAAATTTGTCGCCGACATAGTCGGCATTCTCGCGCACTTTCGCCGCCAGCGCCTTCATGTCCTCCAGCGCCCGGCGCTGTGCCTCGCCCATGGCCAGCGCCATTTTCTCCTTCTTTTTCGACGTGGAAACGGCTGGCGCCATCAGCGCTTTCTCAACGCTGGCGGTGCCGCATGTCGGGCAATCGACGAAACCGCGCCGCCTCTGGCTGTCGAAGTCTTCGCTGCTGCGGAACCAGGCTTCGAACTCGTGATCATGCTTGCAAATGAGGGAAAAGCGGATCAACCCTCTGCCCTTTCTCTCATTCGGCCAGCGCCATTCGCCCCAGCATCGTTCGCCAGCGTGAACTCGCGCGCATTCTTCAGATTGGGTATTTTTCCGCGTGCAGCGGCCGATTGAGCAGGATCGATCTCGGCCACGACAACCCCCGGCCGGTCGTGACCGGCCTCGGCAAGCACACGCCCCCACGGATCGACGATGAGCGAATGGCCGAACGTCTCGCGCCCGTCTTCGTGCTGGCCGCCCTGGGCGGCGGCGATCACGAAAGCGCCGTTCTCGATGGCGCGCGCGCGCAGCAGTACATGCCAGTGCGCCTCGCCTGTCTGCCGGGTAAAGGCCGCGGGCACGCTCAGCACCTGTGCGCCGGCCAGCGCCTCGGCGCGGAACAGCTGCGGAAAGCGCAGATCGTAGCAGATCGCAAGGCCAAGCCCCACCCCCTCGACCTCAGCGACGACCGCCTGCGTTCCGGGCTCATAGACGGCCGATTCCCGCCAGCTCTCGCCATGATCGAGATCGACGTCGAACATGTGGATCTTGTCATATCTGGCAATCGTCTCGCCCCGGGGAGAAAACAGCAGCGCCCGGTTTGCGACCTTGCCGTCTTCACGCAGGATCGCCGTCGAGCCGATATGCAGGAACAGGCCGAGTTCTTCGGCGAGACGGCGCGCGGCGGCGACGATGACGTCGCGATCCTCCGATACGAACAGCTTTTCGCGCGCCTCCCTTTCGCGCACCATGGCGCCGGTCATTTCCGGTGTCTGCACATAGGTCGCACCCCGCCCTGCGGCCTCGCGCACCAGCGCCTCCATGTCCCGCGCATTGCGCTCGGGCTCCAGCCCGGAGCGCATCTGGACCGCCGCCGCCCTGAATATGGCCATCGCTCTCATCCTCCCATATCAGGCGTCTTGCGCCAGCAGGGCATCGAGCCTGCCGGCTTGTTCCAATGCATGCAGGTCATCGCAGCCGCCGACGTGTTGCGAGCCGATGAAAACCTGCGGAAAGGTCGAGCGTCCGTTGGCGCGGGAGATCATTTCCCGCCGCAATTCCGGCGAAAACGAAGCATCGAGTTCTTTGTAGGCAACGCCCTTGCTGTCCAGAAGCCGTTTTGCCGCCGAACAATATCCGCACATGGCGCGCGTATAGATGGTTACATCGACCATTGGCCAATTAATCCTGCCTGTTTTACTCAGTTCATATAGGCTCTGTCGCTGCGGGCTGGAAGTCCCCCGGGCCGGAGGCCTGTCCCGAGCGCGCCCCGGCTGCCGCCGGCACACGCGCGAAGGTCAGCACGTCCACCGCCTTCGCCCCGCCCTTTTTCAGCGCGATGGTAACGGCCCGCACCGTGGCTCCGGTTGTATAGACATCGTCGATCAGCAGCACCCTTTGCCCGGCGACGGCAAGCGCCCCTTCCGGCGGCACCCGGAAAGCGCCGCGCAGATTGTCCTCGCGTTCGCGCCGTTCAAGCCCGACCTGCGGCCTTGTCTGGCGCACGCGCTTCACCACGGAAGGTTTGAACCGCACCCCGGAATTTACCGACAGAGCGCGGGCGAGTTCCGCCGACTGGTTGAATTTGCGCCGGAAAAAACGGCGCCAGTAAAGAGGAACCGGCACGATCATGTCGGCGTCGGCCAGCAATTCGGCACCCGCCCGCTGCATCCATCGCGCCATCCATGGCGCAAGATCGGTGCGATCGGAATATTTGAGGCCCCGAACCATGTCGCAGGCCACTCCGCTATAGATTACGGCAGCGCGGGCGCGCTCGAAGGGCGGCGGGTCCGCCAGCGCTTCGCCCGAGAGAAATCCCTCGCCCATGTCATGAGGGAACGGCGTGCCCATGACAGGACACCACGGCCGCTCCAGAAAGGTGAGGCCGGGCCAGCAGGAACCGCACAAAACGCCGGGCTGGCTGACCTGACGGCGGCAGCCGGCACACACCGGAGGGAACAATATCCGCGCCGGCCAGTCGAGAATGGTTCGGCCAAGCCTCTTGATCTCCCGCCTCCAATCGGCCACCTGATTGCCAGGCTGGCAAGCCCGGCAGGCAAATCTAGAGCATTTCCAGCAAAAGTGGGAAGCGGTTTTGCGTCCGGGAATGCGACGAAACAAATGATCAGGGCGGTTTCGACGTTTCCACCAAAACCGTTCTGACAGAAAATCCGGAAGCGCGACACGTGGTGCAGACCCTCTTTGATACGTCGCTATGGCTGGATCGCAAGCGCAGGGCCCTGCGCCTCGATGTTGCCGGCGCCGATTTCCTCATGCGTCACGTCGCCGACGATCTGGCCCTGCGGCTGTCGGCGGTCGAGCGGCGCTTCGGGCGGGCGGCAGCTTTTTTTTGCCAGACGCCCGCGGCGATGGCGGCAATCGCCGAAAGCGGCAAGGCGCAAAGCGCCGTGCGCGTGGAATGCGACGGATGTTTTTCCACCGCTGCGGAGACGGTCATCGCCCCGTTCGAAACCGTGCCGCTCGAACCGGAAAGCATCGATCTCGCCATTTCGCTGATGTCGCTGCAAACGATGAATGATATTCCCGGCATGCTGGTGCAGATCAGGCGCGCGCTGAAGCCGGACGGACTGTTTCTTGGCGCGATGGCCGGCGCCGGCACGCTGGCGGAGCTGCGCGAGAGCCTTCTTGCCGCCGAAACCGGGCTTTACGGCGGCATCAGCCCGCGCGTCAGCCCTTTCGTGGATGTGCGCGACGCCGGCGCCCTGTTGCAGCGCGCCGGCTTTGCCCTGCCGGTCGCCGACACCGAAACCATGACCGTGCGCTACGATCATATGTTCGCCCTGATGGCGGACCTGCGCGCCATGGGCGAGACCAGCGTTCTGGTCGAACGGTCCCGCCGTCCCGCTACACGCGCGCTGTTTGGGCGCGCAGCCGAAATCTACGCCGAGCGCTTTTCCGATCCGGACGGGCGCATCAGGGCAAGCTTTCCCGTGGTGTGGCTTTCGGGCTGGGCGCCCGATGCGTCGCAGCAGAAGCCGCTGAAGCCGGGCAGCGCGAAAATGTCGCTTGCCGAGGCTCTTAAGAAGTCCACCGGGCAATGAAATCCCGGTCTCGGTGACATTCCGGAAAAGGCCCGAGCAGAATATGCGCAGCAGGCGTCAAAGCGCGCCGCGATCGTTCAGATTCGCGCCTTGCGCTTCAAGTTCCTGTGTTTACGCATGTCGTTGCCCCCGAAACCGGTTCCCGCTTTCGGGCGGCATGCTTCAAGTTCCTGTTTTCACGCATGTCGTTGCCCCGAAACCGGTTCCCACTTTCGGGCGACATGCTTCAAGTTCTTGTTCTCACGCATGTCGTTGCCCCGAAACCGGTTCCCACTTTCGGGCGACATGCTTTAACGAACCGAGCCCACCAGAACCTGCTGGTCGTCGCGGATGGAAACCCAGCGCCCGGTGTGGTTGGAGGCCTGGCGTTTCAGGTAGCGATAGCCGGTATCTTCCCACGAACGGACATCATTACGCAGATTGTCGAGAATGAAATCGCCCTTGCTGGTGCGCACCGTCAGCACGGCATGGCCTTCGCCGTCGGGCTTGCGGACCACGGTGATGAGGAGGTCGGAAAGCGGAATGCCCATCTCGTGCAACTGGCGGCGCTTTTCCAGCACATAGTCCTCGCAATCGCCGACGCCATTGTCGGGATAGGCCCAGACTTCTTCCTTGCCGTAGATTTCCATGTCGCTCATCGGCGTGACGGCCGAGTTGACCCCGGCAGAAGCCGTTACCAGCATGTCCCACAATTGCGGCGTCATCTTCACCGGCCCGCGATCGGCCGTGCGGATGGAGCATTCGGCCTTGTTGATCTGGCAGAAATCGTAATGGCCGATCGGTTGCGAGGTGATTCCGCCCGTGACCATCGAACCGGCCATCGCAGCCGGAACGCCAGAGGCCAGCGCCGCAGCCAGCCCGGCCATGCCTGTCATGATGGCGCGCAAGCGCAGCCCTGAGGAGAAAAAAGTCATCGGCCCGCTCGCCTCTGTTCGTTAACAAAACGTTAACGGCGATTTACACTTCGTGTCAATTGACCTGAAGGCGAGCTTCCGAACATGGTTAAGGGAAGCGGCGAATGTGCAACAGTGGCCGCTTCCGCCATCCTCAGGAAGGCCTGGAGCGCACCAGACGCGGCCTTGCGGCGGCGGCCGCCTGCCGGTTCGCGGCCATGAAATCCACAATGCGCGGCGCAATCTCGGCGCGGAAGCGCGAGCCGTTGAACACGCCATAGTGACCGACGCGCGGCTGCATGTAATGCGCCCGTTTGGAAGCCGGCAGGTTCATGCAAAGGTCGTGCGCGGCCTGCGTCTGGCCAAGCCCCGATATGTCGTCGTTCTCCCCCTCGACCGTGAACAGCGCGACATTGCGGATGGCGCCCGTGTCGACGAGCGTGCCGCGATGCCGCATTTCTCCCTTCGGCAGGGAATGGCTGATGAAGACGCTGTCGACGGTTTGCAGATAGAACTCGGCCGTCAGGTCCATGACGGCCAGATATTCATCATAGAAGTCACGGTGTTTTTCCGCGCTGTCCCCGTCGTCCTTGACGAGATGCATGAAGAAGTCCTTGTGCGCGATCATGTGGCGGTCGAGGTTCATGCTCATGAACCCCGACAGTTGCAGGAAGCCGGGGTAGACCTTGCGGCCGAAACCGGGCGCCGGCCACGGCACTTCCATGACGGCATTGTCGCGAAACCATTCCAGCCCTTTTTCCTCGGCCAGCACGTTCACCGCGGTCGGGCTGCGGCGCGTGTCGATCGGGCCGCCCATCAGCGTCATGGATGCCGGCGCCAGCGGATCGCCGCGCTGCTCCATCACCGCGGCAGCCGCCAGCACCGGCACGGAAGGCTGGCACACCGCCATGACATGCGTGTCAGGCCCCAGCGTGTGGAGCATGTCGATCACGTAATCCACGTAGTCGTCGAAATCGAAGCGACCTTCCGCCGCCGGAACCATGCGTGCGTCGATCCAGTCGGTGATGTAGACGTCCGCATGCGGCAGCATGGTTTCCACGGTGCCGCGCAGAAGCGTCGCATAGTGGCCGGACATGGGCGCGACGATCAGCAGTTTGGGGTCCGCGCGCCGCGCCGCCGGCAAGTCGCGCCTGAAATTCAGAAGATCGCAGAAGGGACGGGACCAGACGACATGTTCCGTCACCTCCGCCGCCACTCCGTCCACCTGCGTGGTGCGGAGGCCGAATTCGGGCTTGCCGTAGTGGCGGGTGGTGCGCTCGAACAATTCCGCCGTGGCCGTGACCGATCGCCCCAACA
>JAZIHP010000096.1:0-14137 GCA_036678505.1 Alphaproteobacteria bacterium | reverse complement strand
CCCCGTTGCGCCCCATGGGAATGCGCCGTCGTTCGCCGAAGTCGCATTGGCAAATGATCCATGCCTTCGTCGTCCAGCGGCGCGAAAGCAGTGTTCTCGTATCGGGATCGTGGATGATGCCGCGATTGCCGGTGAACAGGCCGCGTTCCGCCACGGCGTGGACGGCGCCGAGCGGATCGACCCGGTTTTGCAGTGGCATAGCGTTTTCCCGATGCTGCCTGCGCGCCTCACGGCCTGCGCCGCTTGGCCTGTTCGTGCCGGCCATGGTATCGGTTGCCGCAGCTTTGTCACGGGGTGGGTCAATGCGTGTTCTTGTCGTGGAAAATTTCGCGAATACCGGCCTTGGCCAGATGGGAGTGGCCATCGAGGAAGCCGGCGGCGCGACCGACATGCGCCGGGCGCATCGGGGGGAGGCGCTTCCGCTCAATGCGGCCGGCCACGATGCGCTGATCGTGCTGGGCGGCGTGCAGAATGCGCTTGCCGACGATGTCAGCCCCTATTTTCCGGCCCTTCTCGACCTGATCCGTGATTTTGAAGCCAGAGACCGGGCCGTCGCCGGCATCTGCCTGGGCAGCCAGCTCATCGCCCGCGCCTTCGGCGGCGAGAATCGGATCGGCGGCGCCCGCGAGTTCGGCTGGCAGCCGGTCGAGCTCGCGCCGGAGGCGGCCGACGATGCGGTGCTGGGCGGCCTGCCGCCGAGCTTCCCCATTTTCCAGTGGCACGATGACACGTTTTCGCTGCCGGAGCGCGCGACGCGGCTGGCCGGCAGCGCGGTCGCGCAAAATCAGGCCTATCGCATCGGCCGCGCCACCTATGGTTTCCAGTTCCACTTCGAGGCCGATACCGGGCTGGTGCGGCAATGGAGCGACCTGTTTGCGGCAACGATCGCCGAACGCCGCCCCGGCTGGGCCGGCATTCTGGACGAGGAAGCGTCGACGAGGGGACAACAGGCCGATGCTGCCGGCCAGTCCATCGCCCGCGCCTGGGTTTCCGCAATCAGGGCCTAGAGCGTTTCCAGGAAAAGTGGAACACAAGGATCTGGAGCCGTTCGGCGATTCCGTGAAACCATGAACGGTTCTAGAGCATGTCGCCCGAAACCGGTTTCGGGGACGACATGCATAAAACAGGAGCTTCAAGCGCAGGGAGCTGATCTGAAAGATCGCGACGCGCTTTAATTCCCGGCGGCCGGGCGTGACAATTTTGGCACGTCGCGGCGAAACTCCTGTGGAAGGCCATTTCAGGCCTTGGCCAGGCTTTCACCTGCTTCTAGAACCCGCCCGCAAAGGCATGACGCGCGGGCCGAAGGATTTTTCCCTTCTGCTGACAGAACCCTTCGGGCGGCTTCCGCGTTTCAATGCAATGGTAATCATATCCGTGCAGGATGAGCGGCAGACAGAATTCAGAGATGACCTCAGTGAAAGCAGCCCTTCTGACCTTCGCCATGCTCTCCGGCCTCGCCATCGGCGGTTTCGGCATCTATGCCGCCGACGCGGCCAATGGCCACAATGTGGTTGACGGCTACGGCGTCACCGCCGCTCTCGACTGAGCGACCCCTTCCTTCGTCACCGTCAGCAGTCTTTTTTCCGCGCCGTCGATCCTGACGGCGCTGAGCCTGCCTGTGCGGAAAGCGCCGGTGTCGAGATTGATGCGGTTCGGCCTGAATTCCGCCGCGGCCACCGGCGTGTGGCCGTGCACGATCACCTTCGGGTAGAGCCCGGCGTGATTATGGAATTCGCCGCGTATCCACACCAGATCGTCCGGCGACTGCCGTTCCAGTGCGATGCCGGGCCTCACCCCCGCATGGCAGAAGAAGAAATCGCCGCAGGCAAACGATGTGGGAAGCGTTTGCAGCAGTTCGATATGCGCCGGCGGCACGGCCGCCATGAGGGCCGCGTGAAATGCGCCCAATGCCTGCGCATCTTCCACGGAAAAGCCGGAATGGCTCCAGCGGACGCCATAGGATGCGGCGGTCTCGATGCCGCCATTGGTCATGAACAGCCCGTAGGGCTCGGGGCGGGCGAGGAATTCCAGCAGCCCCAGATCGTGGTTGCCGGCGAGCATCACATGGTGTGAATCGCGCGCCTTGGCTTGCGCCAGCAATTCGAGCACGCCGCGCGAATCCGGTCCACGGTCGGTATAGTCCCCCAGATGCACGACACGCCAGTCGTCGGGCGCGTCGGCCGCCAGTTCCGCCGCAACGTGGCGGTGCAAGATTTCGAGCAGGTCGATGCGGCCGTGGATATCTCCGACCGCATAGAGGCGCAAACCCGGTGGCGCGCGCGCGGAAACGAGATCGACGCCGCCGGTCATTGCATCATTGCCTGTACAGCATGTCCTTGCCGGCGCTGCGGATGTCGCGCCTGCCGCACAAGGCCATGGTCGTGTCCAGTTCCTTCGCGATGATGTTCAGCGCATTGGTCACGCCCCGTTTGCCCTGCGCGCCCAGCCCATAGAGGAAGGGCCTGCCGATGAACACGCCCTTCGCACCGAGGCACATGGCCTTCAGCACGTCCTGGCCCGAGCGGACGCCGCCATCCATGAACACCTCGATCCGGTCGCCGACCTGGTCCGCGATCGGCTCCAGAACCGAGATGGAGGAGGGCGCGCCGTCGAGCTGACGCCCGCCATGGTTGGAAACGATGATGGCGTCGGCTCCGCTTTTCGCCGCCAGTTCCGCATCTTCGTGATCCAGGATGCCCTTCAGGATCAGCTTGCCGCCCCAGCGCTTGCGGATCCACTCTACATCCTCCCATGACAGCTTGGGATCGAACTGGTCGGCCGTCCATGACGACAGCGACGACAGATCGGCGACGCCTTTGACGTGGCCGGCGATGTTGCGGAAGGTGTGGCGCTTCGTGCCCAGCATGCCCATGCACCATTTCGGGCGGGTGGCCATCTGCCAGATGTGTTTTGCCGTGAATTTGGGCGGGGCCGACAGGCCGTTGCGCAGGTCCTTGTGGCGCTGGCCGAGAACCTGAAGATCGAGGGTGAGCACCAGCGCCGAGCATTTGGCGGCTTTTGCGCGCTCGATCAGGCTTTCCACGAAGCCGCGGTCCTTCATCACGTAGAGCTGGAACCAGAAAGGCTTCTTCGTCACCGAGGCGACGTCCTCGATGGAGCAGATGCTCATGGTGGACAAGGTGAACGGCACGCCGAATTCCTCGGCCGCCTGCGCCGCCAGCATCTCGCCGTCGGCATGCTGCATGCCGGTCATGCCGGTGGGCGCCAGCGCCACCGGCATCGCCACATCCTCGCCCAGCATGGTGGTCTTCAGCGAGCGGTCGGTCATGTCCACCAGCACCCGCTGGCGCAATTTGATCCTGGCGAAATCCTCCTCGTTGGCGCGGTAGGTGCCTTCCGTCCACGCGCCGGAATCGGCGTAGTCGAAGAACATCCTGGGCACGCGCCGCCGGGCAAGCTGCTTCAGTTCGTCTATGGTCAGCGGTTCGGTCATTTTCCGTTTCAGTCTTTCTGTTGGGGGCCCGGCTCGGAGCGCTGGCGCAACCGCAGCCGGGAAACGCGCTGCCAGTCGCCGGCCCTTTCGGCCTCGGCGGTCGTGCGTTCGACATAGGCGATGTGGTCCATCGCGGCCTTGCGCGCCGCAGCCGGGTCGCCGGCCACGATCGCGGAATGAATGGCGAGATGCTGCTCAAGCAGCATCTCGCGCGCGCCGGGAAGCGCGAAAACCAGAAGCCGGTTCTGGAACACGTCTTCCGACAAGAGCCGGTAGCAGGAGCGCAGCGTGTGCAAGAGGATGATGTTGTGCGCGCATTCGCCGATGGCGTGGTGGAATTCCACATCGACCCCGGCTTCGGCCTCGAAATCGTCGGCGCGGTAGGCCGCGTCCATGCGCGCCACGATCTCTTCGAGCAGGGCGAGGTCGTCGGCGGTCGCGCGCCGCGCGGCATATTCGGCCGCCACGCCCTCCATCTCGCGGCGGTATTCCAGATAGTCGGCAGCCGCCTTGCGGTGGCTGGAGATCAGCTCGATCACGGGCCTGGAAAACACCTGCCCGATGACGTCGGCGACGAAGGTGCCGCCGCCATGGCGGGTGACGAGCAGGCCGCGCCCTTCCAGCGCCTTCAGCGCCTCGCGCAGGATCGGCCGCGAGACCTCGAACTGGCGCGCCAGTTCCCGTTCGCCGGGCAGCCTGTCGCCGGTGCGCAGAACGCCTTCGAGAATGAGGCTCTCGATCTGCTGCACGACCTCGTCGGCGGTGCGCGAATGTTCGATCCGGGTGAAGATTTCGGTCAATTGAATGCTGCTGACAAGATGCGACGGTGGCAAAACATAGCGGCAACCGCCGAAACTGGTCAAATAGTTTATCCAGTTTGCCCGGGCTTGCGGTTGCGGCCTGCCTCGCACTGAATGTTTGCGCGCCGTGCGCAACGGCCTTAAACCGGAATTTGCAATCAGTTCCGGGAATATATCAGCCGTGCAGGAACGTTCGAACGGTCCCGAGTTTGAAAGGCGCCCGACCGGCAGCGGCCCGACCGCCAGCGGCCCGACCGGAAGCGTCCCGACCGCCAGCGTCCCGACCGGAAGCGTCCCGACCGGAAGCGTCATGGGCTTTCCGGCGCATGAGGCGCGGCCCGGCGCGCTCGGAGAAGTGCATTCCAGGCCCTATCCGCTTGTCGCCACGCCGCGTGTGCTGATGCAGCTTTCCTTCATGACCGAGGGCGGTTCCGTCGTCGATCAGGCCGTTCTGTCGGAACTGTCGCGCCGCCTCGGCATCGCGGCGCCCGACCGGCAGGCCCGTCATCACGCCATGAAATGGGGCAAGGGCACGTTGCGCTGGGAGCGGCATACGGAGTTTTCCGCCTATCTGTGGGAAGGCCCGCTTGCCGACAGCGGGCGCGCTCAGGAGGATTCGCCCTTCGGAAACGGATTTTCGCCGCCCGGCACCGTCATTTCCGGCATCCGGCTCGAAATCCGCAACTGGACGCCGGCCAGCGAGGGGCTCATCGACGGTTTTGACCCGACCAGCCTGTGCTATTCGCTGGTGGAGGGCGGCAATGCGGCCATCGTCACCGATTTCCGGCAGGATGGCGAAGGGCTGACCCGCATCCTGATCCTCGATCGCGGCCTGACGCCTGCCCGTGCGGGCGCGCTGTCGCATCGCCTCATCGACATCGAGACCTATCGCACGCTCGCCATGCTCGGCCTGCCGCTGGCCTTGTCGCTGTCGGGCCGCGTGCGGCGCATCGAGGACAAGCTCGCCGTCATCACCGCCGAAATGCGGGTGCCGGAAACGCGCGACAACCGGAAGCTTCTGGCCGACCTCACCGAGCTCGCGGCCGAACTGGAAGCGGATGCGGCTTCCAGCCTCTACCGTTTCGGCGCCAGCCGCGCCTATGACGGCATCGTCACCGAGCGTCTCGACGCGCTCGACGAGGCCGTGGTTCCCGGCTTCGAGACCTGGACCGGCTTTCTGCAGCGGCGCATGGCCCCGGCGATGCGCACCTGCCGGTCGGTCGAGGAGCGGCAGGCCAACCTGTCGCGCAAGCTCACCCGCGCCACGACTTTGCTGCGCACATGGGTGGATGTGGAAGTCGAGAGGCAGAACCGCGATCTGCTGGCTTCCATGAACAACCGCGCCCGCCTCCAGCTGCGTCTCCAGCAGACGGTCGAAGGCCTGTCGGTCGCGGCGGTGTCCTATTATGTGGTGGGCCTGATCGGCTATCTGGCCAGGGGCGGTTCCGCGTGGTTCGGCCATGCCGTCGCGCCGGAGGTGGTGACGGCCATCTCCGTGCCGGTGGCGATCCTGCTGGTGTGGTGGGCGGTGCGCCGGGTGCGCCGCCTGCATTCGGAGCCGGCGAAACATCCGGGCGCCGAATAGCCTGCCGTCCGGCCTGCGGCTGCGGCGAACCCTGCGCTGCCCGATCCAGCGTCAGATTGACGCTGGCGCTCTTGCGCGCCTTCCTTTCCCGCTTTGAAATATTACCCGATTTACAGGCCCTGATGATAACTGGTAAAAGGAATTTACCAGTTTGGAGGAGAGGTTCCGCATGTCCGCACTCGTCATGCCCGCCCCCGACGGCGCGACGCTGGCCCGCCGCGCTGAAATCGTCGCCGCCCTGCGCGCCATCGTGCCGGGTGAGGGCGTGGTCGAGACGGTCAATGAAATGCGCGCCTTCGAGAGCGACGGGCTGACCGCCTATCGCCAGCTTCCGCTGGTCGTCGTGCTGCCGGAAACGACGCTCCAGGTGTCGCGGGTGCTGAAATATTGCAATGAGCGCAACATCCGCGTCGTGCCGCGCGGGTCCGGCACCTCGCTGTCGGGTGGCGCGCTGCCGCTGGAGGATGCGGTTCTGCTGGTGATGAGCCGCTTCAATCGCATCGTCGAAATCGATTATCCCAACCGCGCCGTCGTCGCCCAGCCGGGCGTCACCAATCTGGGCATCACCCATGCGGTGGAGGCCGACGGTTTCTACTATGCGCCCGATCCCTCGTCGCAGATCGCCTGCTCCATCGGCGGCAATGTGGCCGAAAATTCCGGCGGCGTGCACTGCCTGAAATACGGCCTCACCGCCAACAATCTGTTGGGGCTGGAAATGGTGCTGATGAACGGCGAGGTGGTGCGTCTGGGCGGCCGGCATCTCGACGCCGGGGGCTACGATCTTCTGGGCGTCATGACCGGCTCCGAGGGGTTGCTGGGCGTCGTCACCGAGGTCACGGTGCGCATCCTGCGCAAGCCGGAGACGGCGCGGGCGCTGCTGATCGGCTTTGCGACCAACGAGCAGGGCGGCCAGTGCGTGGCCGACATCATCGGCGCCGGCATCATTCCCGGCGGCATGGAGATGATGGACCTGCCGGCGATCCGCGCGGCGGAAGATTTCGTCCAGGCCGGCTATCCGCTGGATTGCGAGGCGCTGCTGATCGTCGAGCTGGACGGTCCCGCCGTCGAGGTCGACCACCTCATCGGTCTGGTCGAGAAGATCGCGATCGCCAACGGCTCCACCTCCTGCCGCATCTCGCAGAGCGAGGAGGAGCGGCTGCGCTTCTGGGCTGGCCGCAAGGCGGCGTTTCCGGCCGTCGGGCGCATCTCGCCCGATTATTACTGCATGGACGGCACCATTCCGCGCAAGGAACTGCCGCGCGTGCTGGCCGGCATGCGCGAGCTTTCGGAGCGTTACGGCCTGCGCGTCGCCAATGTCTTCCATGCCGGTGATGGCAATCTCCATCCGCTGATCCTCTACGACGCCAATGTGCCGGGCGAACTGGACAAGGCCGAATCCTTCGGGGCGGACATTTTGCGGCTGTGCGTCAAGGTCGGCGGCGTGCTGACCGGCGAGCACGGGGTGGGCGTGGAAAAGCGCGACCTGATGCCGGAAATGTTCTCGGAAGTGGATCTCGATCATCAGATGCGGGTCAAATGCGCCTTCGATCCGGGCCATCTGCTCAATCCGGGCAAGGTGTTTCCGCAACTGCGCCGTTGCGCCGAGCTTGGCCGCATGCACATCCATCGCGGCCAGATGCCGTTTCCGGATATTCCAAGGTTCTGACCATGACCACGTTCAAACCCGAAACCGACGCCGAGGTTCTGGAAGCCGTGCAGTGGGCTGCGTCCGAAGAGCAGAAGCTGGAAATCGTCGGCCATGGCTCCAAGCGCGCCATCGGCAACCCGATTGGGGCGGAACATGTTCTCGACCTGTCGGGCCTGTCCGGCATCACGCTCTATGAGCCGGAGGAACTGGTGCTGTCGGCGAAGGCCGGCACGCCGCTGGCCGGGATCGAGGCGGCGCTGGCGGCAGAAGGGCAGGAGCTCGCCTTCGAGCCGATGGATTACGGCCCGTTGCTGGGCGAGCGGCCGGGGCGCGGCACCATCGGCGGCGTGCTGGCCGCCAATCTCAGCGGTCCGCGCCGGCTGAAGGCGGGGGCCGCGCGCGACCATATCCTTGGCATCCATGCCGTTTCGGGGCGAGGCGAGGCCTTCAAGTCGGGTGGCCGGGTGGTGAAGAACGTCACCGGCTACGATCTCTCCAAGGCGCTGGCCAACAGCTGGGGCACGCTGGCCGTGGCCACCGATGTCACCTTCAAGGTGTTGCCTGCGGCTGAAACGGAAACCACGCTGATCATCGCTGGCCTGCTCGACGACAAGGCCGTGGCGGCGATGGGACTGGCGCTCGGCTCCAGCGCGGAAGTGTCGGGCGCCGCGCATCTGCCCTATCCGGCCGTCAGCCGCGTTGCCGGCGGGGCGCTCGGCAGCGATGCGGCCACTCTCCTGCGTGTCGAAGGTTTCGGGCCATCGGTCGCCTACCGGATAAAGCTGTTGCGGCAGCTTCTGGAAAAAGCCGGCCCGATGCGGCAGACCGAGGCGGAAGCCTCGCGCGCCCTGTGGCGCGAAGTCCGCGACTGCATACCCTTCGCATCGGCGCCCCAGATGCCGGTGTGGCGTATCTCCATGCCGCCGGCGGATGGCCACAACATGGTCATGGCGCTGCGCATGCAGGCGGCGGTCGAGGTTTTTTACGACTGGCAGGGCGGGCTGATCTGGCTGGCCATGGCCTCGGGCGATCCGGAAGCCGGGCTGGTGCGCTCGCTGGTGGCAAAATGCGGCGGCGGCCATGCCACGCTGGTGCGCGCAACGTCCGATCAGCGCGCCGAAATTCCGGTGTTCGAGCCGCAGCCGCCAGCACTTGCCGCCCTCTCCGCGCGGCTGAAGGCCGAATTCGATCCGAAGAACATTCTCAATCCGGGACGGATGGTTCCGGCCGGCATGGCCCGGAAGGGAGCTGCCTGAGCGATGCAGACCCATTTCACTCCCGGGCAGCTTGCCGATCCGCAAGTGGCGGAATCGGAAAAGATCCTGCGCAAATGCGTGCATTGCGGCTTCTGCATGGCCACCTGCCCGACCTATGTGACGCTTGGCAATGAGCTGGACAGCCCCCGCGGCCGCATCTACCTGATCAAGGACATGCTGGAGGGCGGCCGCCCCGCCGACCGCGAAATCGTCACCCATATCGACCGCTGCCTGTCGTGCCTGTCCTGCATGACCACCTGTCCGTCCGGCGTGAACTACATGCATCTGGTCGACCACGCCCGCGCCCATATCGAAGAAACCTACAGGCGCCCGCTGCCCGACCGGCTGATCCGCGCGGTGCTGGCCGCCGTGCTGCCCTATCCGGCCCGCTTCCGCGCCGCCCTGAAGCTGGCGAAGCTGGGTCGGCCTTTCGCCGGCCTGTTCGAGCGCAATGCGGCGCTGAAGCCGCTGGCGGCGATGCTGAGGCTTGCGCCTGCAAGCGTGCCGGCGGCTTCTTCCTCATCCCGGCCTGGCATACATCAGGGCAAGGGGGGAAAACGCGGGCGTGTCGCCATCCTCACCGGCTGCGCCCAGCCGGTGCTCGATCCCGGCATCAACGCGGCGACCATATCCCTGCTCAACCGTCTTGGCGTCGAGGTCGTGGTGCCGCCGGGCGAAG
Organism: Alphaproteobacteria bacterium; assembly: GCA_036678505.1. Classification (GTDB taxonomy): domain Bacteria; phylum Pseudomonadota; class Alphaproteobacteria; order Rhizobiales; family Rhizobiaceae; genus Mesorhizobium. Next base: position 4,715 of record JAZIHP010000096.1, on the reverse strand, counting down.
GGTGCTGCGGGGCGCTGGTCCATCACATGGGCCGCGAGGATGAGGCGCTCGATTTCGCCCGCCGCAATGTCGATGCGTGGACGCGCCAGATCGACGAGGGCGGACTCGATGCCATCATCATCACAGCCTCCGGCTGCGGCACGACGATCAAGGACTATGGCTACATGCTGCGCCTCGATCCCGCCTATGCGGAAAAGGCGGCGCGGGTCTCGGCGCTGGCCAAGGACGTGACCGAATATCTCGACACGCTCGACCTGCCGGAACCGGCGGTGAAGCCGGGCACGGTGGTCGCCTATCATTCGGCCTGTTCCATGCAGCACGGCCAGAAGATCACGCGCCAGCCGAAGGCGTTGCTGACGAAAGCGGGGTTCGTGGTGAAGGAGCCGCGCGAGGGGCATCTGTGCTGCGGCTCGGCCGGCACCTACAACATCATGCAGCCGGAGATCGCCGCAAAGCTGCGCGACCGCAAGGTGAAGAACATCGCTTCCACAGGCGCTACCCTCGTCGCCACCGGCAATATCGGCTGCATCACCCAGATCGCATCCGCCGCGAAGCTGCCGGTGGTGCATACGGTGGAACTGCTCGACTGGGCCTATGGCGGGGCGCGGCCCCGAAAATTGCAATAAAGCCAGTTGCAGTCAGTCGAGGATCGCCGGAAACAGAAAAGGCAGCGCGGCGTTTACCGGCTGCCTTTTCTGCGACTGGCCACGTCCCCCGACACGGCCCGTCCCCCCGTTGTTGGAAACGCTTCTACATGACAACGACCGTCGCGCCAACCGGCACGCGCTCGTAAAGATCGACGACATCCTCGTTGCGCATGCGGATGCAGCCGGAAGAGACGGCGGCCCCGATGGTCCATGGCTGGTTGGTGCCGTGGATGCGATAGAGCGTCGAGCCGAGATAGAGCGCGCGCGCGCCGAGCGGATTTTCGATGCCGCCGGACACGAATGTCGGCAGGTGGCGGCCCTTGGCCTTCTCGCGCGCGATCATTTCCGCCGGCGGACGCCAGTCGGGCCATTCGCGCTTCGACGAAACCTTGTGCGTGCCGGCCCATTCGAAGCCCGGCTTGCCGGTTCCGACGCCGTAGCGGCGGGCCTTGCCGTCCTTTTCCACCAGATAAAGGAAGTTGTCGCGCGTATCGATGACGACGGTGCCGGGCTTGTGCCTGCCGTCATAATTCACGACCTGCGGCAGGTAGATCGGGTTGATCTGCGGGCGCACGGCGCGCTTCTGCGTCGTTCTGGCCGCGGATGCCTGCTGGATGCGCGCCGGGCGCACCTGCTGTGCGGCCTGTGGCTGCACCACGCGCTGGCGCGGCTGCGCCTGTGGGGCTGTGCGGGTCGCCGGCTGGGCGCGATAGGCACGCCGCTGTTCGGGCGCAGCGCGCCTTGCCCCCGCCCGCTTCGCATTGTCGGGAGCCCGGCCGAGTTGCAGCACCCATGGCGCGGCAAGGTCCGGGCTCACCCGCACCGGCGGGCGCTCGATGTAACGGTCGTTGGCCAGTGCCGGCGAAAAGCCCATGGAGAGGGCGCCGGCAAGGCAGGTGAACAGGAAAAGGGCTCGTTTCATGTGACGCACTCTTGGGTTCGTTCGCCGGCCGGAAACGCTTGTCCGGTCATGGCGCGATCCTGGGCGTGAAGGGCAACCGAAAGATGAATCCCGGATGCGTCGAATGCCGTTTTGTCAGTAAAGCTTCCGGTATGGTTATCCGGCGGTTCAGGAATCTGGTAAAGCGCCGGTAAAGCACCGGGACCCTGCATTAACGGATATGGGACATGAGTGAAAAAGACGGCATCATCACCGGCCCGGACGGCGTCGATCGCTGCTTCTGGCATGGCAACCTGCCGGATTACATTCATTATCACGATCATGAATGGGGCTATCCGGTAAGCGATGACCGGCGCCTGTTCGAGAAGATCTGTCTCGAAGGGTTCCAGTCGGGCCTGTCGTGGCTGACCATTTTGCGCAAGCGCGACAATTTCCGCGAGGCCTTCGCGGGTTTCGATTTCGAGCGCGTGGCCGAATTCACCGATGCCGATGTCAAGCGCCTGCTCGGCAATGCCGGCATCGTGCGCCATCGCGGCAAGATCGTCTCCACCATCAACAATGCCCGCCGCGCCCGCGAGCTTGTCGATGAGGCGGGCTCGCTGGCCGCATGGTTCTGGAAGTTCGAGCCCGCGCCGGACGAAAGGCCCGCTTTCGTGGACCTTGCCCATCTGCGCGCCAATCCGGCCACCGCCGTTTCCACCCGCATTTCGAAGGAGCTGAAGAAGCGCGGCTGGAGCTTTGTCGGCCCCACCACCGTCTACGCCTTCATGCAGGCCATGGGCATGGTCAACGACCATATCGAGGGCTGTTCCTGCCGCGCCGGGGTGGAAGCTGCGCGCGCCGGCTTCCGCAGGCCGGTCTGATCCGAACTCCAGATCAGGCCTGCCCTTGCTGCCGGGTGCGGCATCGGTTAGGACAGCGCGCGGTCTGGCGCATGCCGGCCCGCTGCCGCCCTATTGCCGAACCGCAGAGTACCCGCCATGGCCGAACGACCGGAAAAGATGAAAGCGCGCCTGCCGCGCGGCTTTGTCGACCGCAGCCCCGATGATATCCGCGCCGTCGACAGGATGATGGCGAAGATCCGCGAGGTCTACGAGCTTTACGGTTTCGAGCCGGCCGACCAGCCGCTGATCGAATACACCGATGCGCTGGGCAAATTCCTGCCCGATCAGGACCGGCCGAACGAGGGCGTCTTTTCCTTTCAGGACGATGACGAGCAGTGGCTGTCGCTGCGCTACGACCTGACCGCGCCGATGGCCCGCTTCGTGGCCGAGAATTTCGAGAAGTTGCCAAAACCCTTCCGCTCCTATCGGGCGGGCTGGGTGTTCCGCAACGAAAAGCCGGGTCCGGGGCGCTTCCGCCAGTTCATGCAGTTCGATGCCGATACGGTCGGCACGCCGGGCGTGGCCGCCGACGCCGAAATGGCGATGATGATGGCCGATGTCATGGAGGCCGTGGGCATCGCGCGCGGCGATTACGTCATCCGCGTCAACAACCGCAAGGTGCTGGACGGCGTTCTGGAGGCCATCGGCCTTGGCGGCGACGACAATGCCGGCCGCCGCCTCACCGTGCTGCGCGCCGTCGACAAGCTCGACAAGGTGGGACAGGCCGGCGTTCGCGATCTGCTCGGCAAGGGCCGTCTCGACGAGAGCGGCGACTTCACCAAGGGTGCCGGGCTGGATGCGGCTGAGGCGGATCGCGTGCTGCTCTTGACCTCTTCCACCGGCGAAGGCCTTGCCGCTGCTCTGGCCGCCATGCGCGATGCCGTCGCCGGCTCGGCCCGCGGCGAGGAGGGCGTGCAGGAACTGGCCGATATCGGCGCCATGGTCGCGGCCGCCGGCTATGACGACGGACGCATCAAGATCGATCCTTCCGTGGTGCGCGGCCTCGAATATTACACCGGCCCCGTCTACGAGGCCGAATTGCTGGCCGAGATTCCCAATGACGAGGGCAAGATCGTGCGCTTCGGCTCGGTCGGCGGCGGTGGCCGTTATGACGGCCTGGTGTCGCGCTTCCGTGGCGAGCCGGTGCCGGCGACGGGCTTTTCCATCGGCGTCTCGCGCCTGATGACGGCGCTGAAGAACCTCGGCAAGCTCGACATGTCCGATGTCGTCCAGCCGGTCGTGGTGCTGGTCATGGACAAGGACACGCAAAGCCTCGGCCGCTACCAGAAGATGGTGTCGGACCTGCGCCGGGCCGGCATCCGCGCCGAAATGTATCTCGGCGGCGCCGGCATGAAGGCGCAGCTCAGATATGCCGACCGGCGCGGCTGCCCGGTGGCCGTCATCCAGGGCGGCGACGAGCGCGAGAAGGGCGAGGTCCAGATCAAGGACCTGATCGAGGGCGCGCGCATGTCGGCCGAGATTTCCGACAATGCCGAATGGCGCGCCGCAAGGCCTGCGCAGGTTACCGTGCCGGAAACCGGTCTGGTCGCCGAGGTGAGGAAGATCCTCGACGCGCAGGCGGCCGACAGGGCAGGGCAATGAGCGGGGACCGTCGATGAGCTCGCGCTCTCCCTCCGTGGCGGGCGACGTCAAGGCGCTGTTCGCGGCCAAAAGCGTCGATCTGGTCGAGGTGGCCGTGTTGCAGCCGGCCGATCCGTTCCTCGACATTGCCGGCGAGGATTTGCGCCGCCGCATCTTCCTCACCGAAAGCGAGACCGGGCAGGCGCTGTGCCTGCGCCCGGAATTCACCATTCCCGTCTGCCTCGACCATATTGCAAGCCAGGCGGGAACGCCGCGCCGCTATGGCTATCTGGGCGAAGTGTTCCGCCAGCATCGCGATGGCTCCAGCGAGTTCTTTCAGGCCGGCATCGAGGACCTTGGCGACACCGATACAGCCGCTGCCGATGCGCGGCTGGTGGCGGATGCGCATGAATTGCTGGCGAAAGCGGTTCCGAACGCCCGCCTCAGCGTGACGATTGGCGATCAGTCGGTGTTCGAGGCGGTGCTGGCCGCACTTGGCCTGCCGCGCGGCTGGCGCATGCGGCTGGCGCGCGCCTTCGGCTCGCACGCCATGCTGGACGCCGCCCTTGCCGATCTCGCCAATCCGCCGCGCAACGGCCAGTTGGCCGGGCCGGTGGCGTTGCTTGCCGTCGATGGCGATGCGGAAGGGCTGGCCGATCATATTGCGACGGGCATGGAGCAGGCCGGCCTGCCGCTGTCCGG
>JAZIHP010000095.1:0-14176 GCA_036678505.1 Alphaproteobacteria bacterium | reverse complement strand
CAGCGAGATCGCCCATGTGCTGACCGGGCGCGCCGAGATCAAGGTTCGCAAGAAGGCCGGACTGGGTTCGATTCTTGAAAAGCTGAAGCGCGCGAAGTGAGCATAGCCGGGGCAGGGGACAGGTAGTCGATCATGTTCGGAAAAAGAGGCAGTGACGACGGGGACAGGCCGCTGTTTGGACGGCCCGCGCCCGCACCGGCCGCGCCGGCTGCGGGCGCGGCTGACGCGCCGCCGCCCCGCGCGACAGCACCTGCTACGCCCGCGCCGCCGCCCGCCCGCCGTGCGGTCGAGGCTCCTGCGCTGGCCGCCCCGCCCAAGCGCGTGCAGCGCGAGCGCAGCGAAAGCTATTACGACACCAAGAGCCAGGTGTTCGCCGCGCTGATCGATACCATCGACCTGTCGCAGCTCGCCAAGCTGGAGCCCGATGCGGCGCGCGAGGAAATCCGCGACATCGTCAACGACATCATCGCGATCAAGAATTTCGCCATGTCGATCGCCGAGCAGGAGGAACTGCTCGAAGACATCTGCAACGACGTGCTGGGCTACGGCCCGCTGGAGCCGCTTCTGGCCCGCGACGACATCGCCGATATCATGGTGAACGGCTCGCGCAACGTCTATATCGAGGTGAACGGCAAGGTCGAGCAGACCGGCATCCGGTTCCGCGATAACCAGCAGCTGCTCAACATCTGCCAGCGCATCGTCAGCCAGGTCGGCCGCCGCGTCGATGAATCCTCGCCGATCTGCGACGCCCGGCTGCCCGACGGCTCGCGTGTCAACGTCATCGCGCCGCCGCTGGCCATAGACGGAACGGCGCTCACCATCCGCAAGTTCAAGAAGGACAAGCTCACCCTCGATCAGCTCGTGCGTTTCGGCGCGATCTCGCAGGAAGGCGCGGAAATCCTCAAGGTCATCGGCCGCGTGCGCTGCAATGTAGTCATCTCGGGCGGCACGGGCTCGGGCAAGACCACCCTGCTCAACTGCCTGACCAACTATGTGGACCGGGACGAGCGCATCATAACCTGCGAGGATTCGGCCGAGTTGCAGCTTCAGCAGCCGCATGTGGTGCGCCTCGAAACGCGTCCGCCCAACCTTGAGGGCGAGGGCGAGGTCACGATGCGCGATCTGGTGAAGAACTGCCTGCGCATGCGCCCCGAACGCATCATCGTCGGCGAGGTGCGCGGTCCGGAGGTATTCGACCTCTTGCAGGCCATGAACACCGGTCACGATGGTTCGATGGGCACGATCCACGCCAACAGCCCGCGCGAATGTCTCAGCCGTATGGAATCGATGATCGCGATGGGCGGGTATTCGCTGCCGCAGCGCACGGTGCGCGAAATCATCGTCGGTTCGGTCGACGTGATCGTCCAGGCCGCCCGCCTGCGCGACGGCTCGCGCCGCATCACGCACATCACCGAGGTGATCGGCATGGAAGGCGATGTGGTCATCACCCAGGATCTGGTCCTCTATAACATCAAGGGCGAGGACAGCGGCGGCAAGCTGATCGGCGAGCATGTCTCGACGGGTATCGGCCGGCCGCATTTCTGGGATCGTGCCCGTTATTACGGGGAGGATCAGAGGCTGGCGATCGCTCTGGAAGCCATGGAAAAGCGGGCCGATTGAGCACGATGAGTGTGGAGAGCTGCCGCGATGTTCGGAATTGACAGCACTGTTTTGATGTTCATTGCGCTGGCCGGCGTCAGCGCCGGCGCAATTGCCTACGCCTTCCTGTTCAACCGCATTAGCGAGGAAAGGAATGTCGGCAAGCGTTTGCAGACGATCCAGGCCGCGGATACCGACAGGGCGGCGGTCAAGGCCTCGCGCGACCGTGTCGCCGAAGCGGCGAAGCGCCGCAAATCCGTTCAGGAATCGCTGAAGGAACTGGACGAGAAGCAGAAGCTTCTGGATCGTAACAGCAAGAAGGCGCCGCTCAAGGTTCAGATCCGGCAGGCCGGGCTCGACCTGAGCCTGGGCCGCTTTTATGTGTATTCGGCGATCTGCGCCCTTGTCGTGACGTTGATCGGCTTCATCGTCGGTCTGCCGCCGATCATCCTTCCCGGCATGCTCGTGGCCGGCGGGCTTGGCCTGCCGCGCTGGATCATATCTTTCCTGCGTTCCAGACGCGTGAAGGCTTTCCTGAACGAGTTTCCCAATGCGATCGACATCGTGGTGCGCGCGGTGAAATCCGGCCTGCCATTGAACGATGGCATACGCCTGATCGCTTCCGAAGCGCCCGAACCGGTGCGAGGCGAGTTCCGCCGCATCGTCGACGCGCAGCAGATGGGCCTGTCCATTCCCGACGCCGCCATGCGCATGTCTGAAACCATGCCCTGTTCGGAGGCGGGATTCTTCGGCATCGTCATTCAGATTCAGTCGCAGGCCGGCGGCAATCTCTCCGAGGCGCTTGGCAATCTCTCGCGTGTGCTGCGTGATCGCAAGAAGATGAAGGCCAAGGTTGCGGCGCTGTCGATGGAAGCAAAGGCGTCCGCCGTCATCATCGGTTCGCTGCCCGTCATCGTCGCGTTCCTCGTCTATCTCACGAGCCCGGACTACATCACGCCTTTGTTCACCACATCCGGCGGAAACATGATCCTCGGCGTTTCGGCCCTGTGGATGTCCATCGGCATCTTCGTGATGCGCAAGATGATGAATTTCGAAGTCTAGGCATGTCGCCCGGAAGCGGGAACCGGTTGGGACAACGACATGCCTAAAACAGGAACTTGAAGCGCAAGGCGAAGCTGAAAGACCGCGACGCGCTTTGGTTCCAGCAGAAATGCGAAGCGGTTTTGCGTCCGGAACCGCGTGGAAACAAAGAAACGGAGCATTGGAGGTGACCCCTTTTTCACCGGAAAATGCTCCAGGAATGAGGCGGGCGCGCTTTCTGGATTCAGTGGACGGGAGTTTGCCGTGACCGATCTGACAATCAAGACCCTGACCGATCCGGTGTTCCTGACGGCAATTCTGGTCGGCATCGCCGTTTTCGCCACCATGATGACGCTGCTTCCGGCTTTCGGCGGCGATCCGCTGAAGACCCGGATGAAAGCGGTTGCTCTGGAGCGGGACGAGTTGCGGGCCAGACAGCGCGCGCGTCTGGCGGAGGAAGCGGAGCGCCGCAGTCATGGCCTGCGCGAGCAGCAGTCGACCGGCATGCGCAACATCGTCGACAAGCTCGACCTGCGTCGCCTTCTGGCCGACGAGAACACGGCCCGCCATCTCAAGACGGCTGGTTTCCGCGGCCAGAATCCGATGACGAAATTTCTGTTCTTCCGCCTTGTCCTGCCTTTTGCCGGGCTGGCCTTCGCTGCATTCTATATCTTCGGCCTCGGCGTGATGGCGGAAAAGCCGATGATGATCCGCGTGTTCACATGCATCGGCGCGGCCTATGCAGGGTTCTATGCGCCTGTCGTCTATGTCACCAATCGTGCCACCAAGCGCAAGGATTCGATCCGGCGCGCCTGGCCCGATTCGCTGGATCTGATGCTGATCTGCGTGGAATCGGGCATGTCGGTCGAAGCCGCAATGCGCAAGGTAGCCGATGAGATCGGCTCCCAGTCGGTGGAGCTTGCCGAAGAATTCGTGCTGACCACCGCCGAGCTCTCCTATTTGCAGGAGCGCCGGCAGGCCTATGAAAATCTGGCCGAACGCACGGGTCTGGAACCGGTGAAATCGGTTACGCAGGCGCTCATTCAGGCGGAACGCTATGGCACGCCGGTGGCGCACGCCCTGCGTGTGCTTTCGGCCGAGAGCCGCGAAGCGCGCATGACCGAGGCGGAAAAAAAGGCTGCCGCCCTGCCGCCGAAACTCACCGTGCCGATGATCCTGTTTTTCCTGCCCGTGCTGTTTGCCGTCATCATCGGCCCGGCAATCATGCAGCTGCGCGAAAATGGCGGTTTCTTCGGGGATCAGCCGAAGGCTACCTCAAGCTCCAGCATTGAATAGAGCGTTTCCGAACCGCAAAAGCGGTTCCACTTTTCCTGGAAACGCTCTGGCGGCGGCGGGAGCAGGCAGATCGCCCGTGTCGTGTCGTGTCGTGCCGGGTTCGTGATGGCATCGGCCGGAATTGTCCGGGCGTCCGCATTGCCATCGAAGGCGACAGGCAAGCCGGCCAGCCGGATGCGGGCAGTGACGTAAACGCAAATGGTGACGTAAACGCAATATGTCCGGGCAGGGCGCAACGGCCCCGCAAGGTCAGTTTGTCGCGGATTTCTTCCGGTCTTGCGCCTTCAGCTGGCTCCAGGAATTCTGCTGCGCCAGCATGGAGCGCAGATAGGCGACATTCGAGCGCGCCTGATCGGGCGACAATTCCTGCGAGGCGATGCGTTCAGCCTCGTCGAAACGGCCTTGCAAGCCGACGACCAGGGCAAGGTTCTGGCGCACCCGGCTGTCGGCCCCCGGTTGCCGCGCGGCCGAGGCCAGGAAGCTTTCTGCGCTCCGCAGATCGCCTTCCAGGACGTAAGACATGCCCAGATTGGACAGCACCGAAGGCTCGTCCGGCTTGAGGTCGAGCGCCTTGCGATAGAGCTGGCGGGCGCTGTCTTTCTGGCCGATCTGGTCGAGAATCGCACCTTCCGCCGACATCAGGCGCCAGTCCGGATATTCCGGGGTCTGGGCGCGGCGAACCGCGTCGAGTGCCGGCTCAAGCTGGCCGTTCGCAGCAAGCGCCTTGCCGTAAGCGGCGAGAACCTGCCGGTCTTTCGGATGGGCGATCGCCAGTTTGCGCATCACCGCCAGGGATTGCTCGGCATTGCCGTCCATTTGCAGAACCGTGGCGAACTGGATGGCAGTGGCCTTGTCGTCGGGGTTGGCGGCATAGGCCTTGCCAAGACTTGCAGATGCGTTGCGCAACTGGCCGGAAGACATGGTCTCGATCGATTTACCGCCCCCGGCGCCGCCGATCGAGCCGGTCTTCATCTTGTCGGTTCCGCAGCCCGAGACGCTCGCCATCAGGACGACAGCGAGAGCTGCCGTCACCACACGGCGTCCGCTGGAGCGTTTCCAGGAAAAGTGGAATCGCTTTTCCGGTTCGGAAACGCGACAAAACAAAGACTTGCAGCCGTTCGGCGCTTCCGTGAAACCCTGAACGCTAGCGGCATTATTGCGCCAAATCTGCATGAGAGCCCGCCTCCATCTGCCGGCGCGGCCGTTTTCTGTGCGGCCGATCCTCACGCAAATCAATAGTCCGTTAACCCTAACGGTTGGTTAATTCGCCATTCCCCGCACTTTTCTCGCTCATTGCCCGTTTCGCGTCATTCGCGGTTAAAAACGCGGGCAAAGCCGGGTCCGGTTCCCCGGAAGGGGGAAGGAGCAAATTTCGATGGCTGGCGGGCAGTCGATTTTAAGGTTGCGGCGGACTTTCCCGCCTGAAGCCGTTCAAGGTTTGACGGAATCGCCGAACGGCTACAGGTCTTTATTGTGCCGCCTTTCCGAACCGGAAAAGCGATTCCACTTTCCTGGAAACGCTCTGTCTGCTTGTTTTAGCCGCATTTATGCGGCGTCAGGTGAGTCCAGCTGACTGCAAAATGCTCTAAAGCGTGTCGCGATCTTTCAGATGCGCTCCCTGCGCTTCAAGTTCTTGTTTTTACGCCTGTCGTTGCCCCGAAACCGGTTCCCGCTTTCGGGCGACACGCTTTAACCGTCGTCATCCGGATTATCGACCAGGCAGCCGATGCCATTGCACCCCTGATAATTGCCTTGCGTATCGAAGTTGGGGTTGCCGTCCCTGTCGTATTGAGGCCTCGTGTCGATATCGCTGTCGCTGCGCCGACGCGCCTCCTTGCGATCCTTGTCCCGCTGCTCTTGCGCGCGGATGCGATCCATGGAGCGCCGTTCGTCTTCGTCGTGTTTCGCGCTTTGCTGCATCATGCAGTTTGCGAACGCGTCCGTTCCCGGCTGAAAGCCGAACGAAACGCATTTGTCCTGATCGATGCTGCGCTGATCCTCGGCGCTTACGCAGGCGGTCAGCGCCAGCGGCACGACCGCGAACATCAGGCGCCGCATTTTGAAAAAAGGCATGTTCCCTCTCCGGATTCCTGCCCGCCATTCCCGCAGCGCCTGATCGCTATGCAAAGCAGGCGCCCGATATCCCGGTTCCCTTCGCCGCTATGCGGCAATGGTGAATAGTCAATCCGCGGGCACCGGGCATGAGAGATCGCCTTCTTCACAATTCAGATATGCCTTCAGCTGCTGTGTGCGAGCCGTCGTCAAAGCCGTATCGCAAACCGCAACAATCGTCGGCGCGATGCTGCCACCGTCTTCCCCGCCCGACTGGAAAACGCATTCAGCATCGCGGAACGCGATCCAGGCGCGCTGAGCATGTACGAGACGAGATTTGGCGTCATGATCATCCGCCAGCCGCGTCTCGATCTGTTTGTAGGCCAGGTTCAGCTCATGGTCGGCTTTTTTAAGGTCGGCGGCCGGATCATCAGAAGCAAAGGCGCCGATCGTTCCGGTCAGCAGGGCCGCGAATATGACAGCAAGACGCATGGCAAGAAGTCTCCCAAATCCAAGAACGAGAAGTTCGCCCAATCCCCCGCCGAAGACAAGACTTCTGGCCCCCGCCGAAGACAAGACTTCTGGGAAGGCTTATCACCAAAACATGGCGCCTAAAAGCGCGAACCGGTTTCGGGACAAGGACATGCTTAAGAAAACAGGAGCTTAAAACGTAAAAAGCGAAACTGAAAGATCGCGACGCTTCAGGGGGCATGCGGGAGACGACACATGGCGTCGGGTGCTGCGAAGCGAAAGGAGCCAGGCGGAACGGGGCGCTTCACAAACCCGGCGCAATTCGCATGGAAGGCCCGCCATGTCTGGCAGCCCATCCGGACCTGAAAATGATGCGAGGATCACCTGGAGCGCCGGCGCGAAACGCGGCCGCGAAGGACGAAGCGCTCCGCGATGTTTTCAGCGGGTTTCAGTTCACGCCGACCTGTTGCCTGACGCCGTCGGGAATGGCGGGAGAGGGGCGCGCCGAGGCCCACGAGCCGAGATCGGCGCCGCTTGGATTCTGAAACACGGCCAGCCCGAATTCAGGCAAAATGGCGAACAGGTGATCGAATATATCCGCCTGAATGCCTTCGTAGGAGGTCCACACCGTCGTGTTGGTGAAGCAGTAAATCTCGATCGGCAGGCCCTGCGGCCCCGGCTGGAGCTGGCGCACCATGATGGTCATGCCCTTGTGCACGCCCGGATGGTTGTGCAGATAGGTGTCCACATAGGCCCGGAACGTGCCGATATTGGTGATCCGGCGTGTATTGGCGGCGACCTTCGCCTTCTCGCCGAGCTTGCCGTTCCACTCCGAAATCTCCGTTTTCTTGTGCCTGAGATAGGTTTCCAGCAGGCCGAAGGATTCCAGCCTCGCGAGTTCCCGGGCGGTGAGGAAGCGGATGCTCGTCTGGTCGACATAGATCGAGCGCTTGATGCGCCGTCCGCCCGATTCCTGCATGCCGCGCCAGTTCTTGAACGAATCCGTGACCAGCTTGCGGATCGGGATCGTGGTGATGGTCTTGTCGAAATTGCGCACCTGAACGGTGTGCAGCGCGATCTCGATGACGTCGCCATCGGCGTCGAGGCTGGGCATCTCGATCCAGTCGCCCACCCGCACCATGCCGGTCGATGAAATCTGGATGCCGGCGACCAGCGAAAGCAGCGTGTCCTGAAAGACCAGGATGAGAACCGCTGCCATTGCACCCAGACCCGAGAGCAGGATCAGCGGCGAACGATCGATGAGCGTTGCGATCATCAGGAGGGCCGCGATCACATAGACCGCGATCTTGACCACCTGGATGTAGCCCTTGATGGGTTTCATCCGGGCTTCCGGCCGGCGGTGATAGAGCGTGTCGACGATGTTGAAAGCGGCGCTGATCGCCATCGCCAGCATGAGGATCATGAAGGCATTGGCCACATTCGCCGCCACCGTGACCGCCACGGCCGGAAGTCCGGGCACCGCCACGATGCCGCCGGCGATAACCAGCGCGGGGGTGACATTGGCCAGCCGTTCGATGACGCCATGGCGGCGCAGCTCCGCGTCGCGGCCGAAGGCCGTTCTGGCGACCATGCGGTTGAGGATCCGGAGAAGAACCGACTTCACGATGAAGTTGGCGAACAGGGCCGCCAGTATCAGCGCGACAAGCGCGGTAAAAGTCTGAAGCCAGGGATGGGATTGGAAAAATTCTTGAATTGAGACCGTCACTGTCTCGCTTGCCTCATCTGTAGGATCTGGGATTTGGAATCGGCTGGGCCCAGCATAGCCGCATGGCGGGTTTTATTTGAACCTTCCGGTTAAAATAGGGCCTGAAATCCGCCGCGACAGGGCAAACGGGGCTTTCAAACCATGTTTATCGCAGGGCCGCGACCTGATAAGCCGTGATCGTCCTGTGGTTTAACTGAAAATGCCGGCGGGTTTCATATCGGCGCCGGCCGGAGATGCATGATGGCTGTTGAATTCGCCACAACCGGTTCGGACCGGGCCCTTCCTGTCTATCTCGTCGGCAAGGACAAGCTGGAACAGGCAGGGCTTTCAGCGCGGGAGCTGGCATGGGCAAAGGCCAACGGTTTCAACGGGCAGGCCGGCAACACGCTGGTGCTGCCGGGCGACGGCGGAACCATCGGTGGCGCGCTGTTCGGCGTCGGTGACGAGCCGAATGGCGCACTGGCGCCGGGCGCTCTCGCCCGCTCCCTGCCGGATGGCGACTGGCGGTTTCACGGCGCGCTGGAAAAGCCGGAACTGGCGGCGCTGGCCATGGCGCTGGGCGGTTACGTTTTCACCCGCTATGGCAAGAAGCCCGGCCGCAAGCTGCGGCTGGTCTTGCCGGAAAGCGTTGATGCGGAACGGGTTGGGCGGCTGGCGCAAAGCGTCTTCCTCACGCGCGATCTGATCAACACGCCGGCCAGCGACATGGGCCCCGATGCGCTGGAGCAGGCGGTGCGGGATCTGGCCGCAAGGCATGGCGCCGGGGTTTCGGTGACTTCCGGAGACGAGCTGCTGGCCGCCGGTTTCCCGATGATCCATGCGGTGGGCCGCGCCGCCGCGCAGGCGCCGCGCCTCATCGATCTGCGCTGGGGGCATGAGGACGCGCCGAAAGTGACGCTGGTCGGCAAGGGGGTGTGCTTCGATACCGGCGGGCTCGACATCAAGCCGGCTTCCGGCATGCTCCTGATGAAGAAGGACATGGGCGGAGCCGCCAATGTGCTCGGCCTTGCATCGATGATCATGGCAGGCGGGCTGAAGGTGCGGTTGCGCGTTCTCGTTCCGGCGGTTGAAAATGCCATTTCCGGCAATGCCTTCCGTCCGGGCGACGTGCTGCACAGCCGCAAGGGACTGACCGTCGAGATCGGCAACACCGATGCGGAAGGACGTCTGGTGCTGGGCGATGCGCTGGCGCTGGCCGATGAGGAAAAGCCTCAGCTTCTGATCGACATGGCAACGCTGACCGGCGCGGCGCGCGTGGCGCTCGGTCCCGACCTGCCGCCTTTCTACACCGATGACGAGGCGCTGGCCGCAGAGATCGCCGCCGCGTCCGCCGATGTGGAAGACCCGCTGTGGCGCCTGCCGCTGTGGCAGCCTTACGACGCCAAAATGGCGTCGAAACTGGCTGACCTGAACAATGTCAACGCGGACGGTTTTGCCGGGTCGATCACCGCGGCCCTGTTCCTGAAGCGCTTCGTGGACAATACGTCCGCCTGGGCGCATTTCGACATCTATGGCTGGACCCCGGCGGAACGGCCGCATGCGCCGGTGGGCGGCGAGGCGCAGGGCATCCGCGCCCTGGAGCAGGTGATCGCGAAACGCTTCGGAAACTGAAACGGAACCGAAACGATTTCGGGTTAAACCGGGCGCATGGTTGTTTCCATGCGTCCGATACAGGCCTTGCGGCTGTGGCAGCAGGTGTGCCTGCACGAAGTGCGCGACGATGCGCACGACCTGACCATGCGCCAGATGGCGATCCTGTTCACCATCTATCTCGACCCGCCGCCGCATACGGTGCGCGGGCTCGCCGCGAAGCTTGACGTGACCAAGCCGGTCATCACCCGCGCGCTCGATACGATGGGCGCGATGAAGCTGGTGTCGCGCCATCGTGACGAGAACGATCGCCGCAACGTCCTCATCCGGCGCACCGTCGAAGGGGCGCTCTATGTCGAGCGCTTCGGTGATGATATTGTCGCCAAAGCCCTCGACCTTCCGACCTGAAAGATGCTGCCCGTGACCCTATCCGACCGCCGCCTGCATGCGTATCGCCCGGACCTCGCCGACGCCCGGCTGGAAGGAAAAGTGGAGGCCGGGCGCTTCGTCTCCGGCCGCCCGGCGCGCATCTGCGCTGCGGTCGCGGACGTGTTGAGCGCGCCGCGCGCCGATGCCGGCGTCAACACCCAGTTTCTGTTCGGCGACGATGTGCTGGTTTATGAGGTTGTCGGCGGCTGGGCATGGGTGCAGGCCGGGCGCGACGGTTATGTCGGCTATGTGCGCGAGGCTGAAACCGGCGCGCCGGGGCCCGCGCCCACGCATCTGGTCTCCGTGCCGCGCACCTTCGTCTATCCGGGCCCCGACCTGCGCTTTCCGCGCGCTGGCGCATTGTCGCTCGGTTCGGCGGTCACGGTGGCAGGCTCTGCCGAAACGCGCGGCACCGCCTATGCCCTGCTCGACGATGGCAAGGCGGTGATCGCCGGCCATCTGATGCCCGTGGAAGAGCGCGCGCCGGATTATGTCGCAGTGGCGGAAACCCTGCTCGGCACGCCCTATCTGTGGGGCGGGGCCTCCGGTTTCGGCATCGATTGCTCGGGGCTCGTCCAGCTTGCCATGCGCATGGCCGGCCGCGACGTGCTGCGCGATTCCGACATGCAGGCCGCCGGCCTTGGCGAGCCGCTCGATCCGGGTGCAAACCATGCCGGGCTGGAACGCGGCGATCTCGTGTTCTGGAAGGGGCATGTTGCGATCATGACCGACAGCAGGAACATGATCCACGCCAATGGACACACCATGACCGTGGCCCGCGAGGGCCTGCGCGAGGCGATCGACCGGATCGGCTATCTTTACGGAACCCCGACCGGCTTCCGCCGCCCGTAAGCGGGATGCCCGACGATAAGGCATGCCGCCCGAAAGTGGGCACCGGTTTCGGGGCAACGACATGCGTAAAAACAAGAACTTGAAGCGCAGGGAGCTGATCTGAAAGATCGCGACGCGCTTTAGAGCCGTTCATGGTTTCACGGAATCGCCGAACGGCTCTAGCTCTTTGTTTTGTCGCGTTTCCGAACCGGAAAAACTTTGCCACTTTTCCTGGAAACGCTTTAGCTTTCCAATAAAAAAAGCCCTATGGCGCATCCTGTCAGGAGCAGTATCTGAAGCATGAGCATCGGGAACACATTGCGGCGCAGTGTTTGACCCATGCCTTTTGGATGGTGTTCCTTCTCGATGTCGAAATATCGGGTTTCGAGATCACCTTCGCATTGCGTCGCGAATATCGAGCGGATGCGATTTATTCTTACCCGATATCGCAGATTGGCATTTCGTTCCGAGCGCAGGACGCCGATGATGGCGATCCCGGCAATGGCCGTTGCGGTCAGAAGAATGACCAATGCAATTTTCGTCGCTGCGCCCGGGTCGCCATGTGATCTCTGCAAGAGGCTCCCCGTGACGGTGAGCGCCCCGCCGAACAGCAGCCCGTAGTAATTGAGAAAGGTTGCCCTGCGATTGTCTATTGCAAGGATCATGTCCCAGCTGGCCTTGTATTCGGTCAGCAGGAAATTTTTTACATTGTCGTTCATTCGCTTTTTGTCTCCGGATTCCCGCCACGGCGCAGGTGCTCGTCCAGCCGGGGCATGATCTCGACGAAATTGCAGGGCATGTGCCGATAGTCGAACTGCGCTTTCAGGATGCCGTCCCAGGCGTCGCGGCAGGCGCCGGGGGAACCCGGCAGCACGAAGACGAAAGTGGCGTTGACGACGCCGCCGGTGGCGCGGCTTTGAATGGTGGACGTGCCGATCTTGTCGTAGGAAATACGGTGGAACACTTCCGAGAAACCGTCCATGCGTTTCTCGAAGACCGGCTCCAGCGCCTCGGGGGTCACGTCACGGCCGGTGAAACCGGTGCCGCCGGTGGTGATGATGGCGTCGATGCCGTCATCCTGCGACCAGCCAAGCACCCTGTTGCGGATGGCGTCCTTGTCGTCGATGACGATCTCTCGCGCGGCCAGGACGTGCCCGGCCTCCGTGATGCGGTCGGCCAGTGTCTGGCCGGAACGATCTTCCGCGAGGCTGCGCGTGTCGGAAACGGTCAGAACCGCGAAACGCACGGGAATGAAGGGGCGCGGGTCGGGCATGCTTCTAATCCATTGTTGACGTGGCGGTGACGAACCAGCCGGGGCGTCCGCGGCCGATGGCGGCCGCCGCAAGCTCTGCCGCCTGCCTGTTGCCGTAGAGGCCGAAACACGTCGCGCCCGAGCCCGACATGCGGGCAAGGGCAGCGCCGCTGGCCCTGAGCGCCGCAAGGCTTTCGGCAATGGCCGGCGCGATGGAAAGGGCGGCGGCCTGGAGATCGTTGCGGCTGGCGGCGAGCCATTCCAGCAATGCGCCCGGACCGGCGCGGCGGGGCAGGGGGGGCAGCGGCGGGTTTTCGCGGCTGGCAAGGGCGGAAAACACCTGCGGCGTCGAGACTTCGACGCCCGGATTGACCAGCACCATCGCCAGTTGCGGCAGGCCGGCCACCGGCTCGATGCGTTCGCCCGCGCCGCGCGCCAGCAAGGGCCGTGCAACCAGGCACATCGGCACATCGGCGCCCAGCCGCGGGGCGAGCGTGGCAAGAGGCGAGGCGTCCCCGATATTCCAGTGGCGGGCAAGGGCCCGGAGCGTTGCGGCCGCATCGCTCGACCCCCCGCCGATGCCGGAAGCCACCGGCAGGTTCTTTTCGAGGCGGATGGAAACGGGCGGCAGATGCGCGCCGGGAAACGCCAGCCTCAGCGCTTCGCGGGCGCGCACCACCAGATTGCCGCTGTCAGCAGGCAGACCGGCCGCATAGGGGCCATGTATGGAAAAATCGTCCTGCCCTGCGTGCCCGACGCTCAGGCGGTCGCCATATTCGGTGAAGACGGCAAGTGTTTCCAGCTCATGATAGCCGTCCGGCCGGCGGCCGACGACATGCAGGGCGAGATTGATCTTGGCCGGGGCGGCCTCGGCAAGCACGGAAAACGCGTTCACGGACGGCAATCAATCCTTGGCGACGCGGTATTCGCCTGTCTTCGGGTCCTTGACCAGCGTTCCGTTCGCGCCCGTTTTCTGCTGCTGTTCGGCGCGCCGGATTTTTGCCGTGACCCGCTCTGCCTCCCTGACGAAGGTGCGGTAGCCGATATAGGCGACGATACCCACGGCGGCGAAGAAGATGATCTGCGGCATCTCAGCTCTCCTGCGGCACGATGCCGAAAGGCATCCGGCCGATCATGTATGATAGTAGCGCGGGCGCGTGGTTTTTCAAAGGCCGAAGCGCGACCACAAGGCGCGCTCCTCTGCCGCATCGAGGAGGCCCGTGGCCGCCGCCGATGCGATCTCCGGAACATGGGCTCCGCGCGCTCCAAACGACCCGACCCGCGACAGCAGCCCGCGCGGCGCGCTGATCGGCTTCAGCCGGGTTTTGCTGCCGTAGCGCTGCTTCACAACCTCGCGCATGTCGCCAAGCGAATCGACAAGGCCGAGTTCGAGCCCCTTCTTTCCGGTCCAGAACAGGCCGGTGAACAGGTCGGGATCGTCGCTGAGCCTGGCGCCCCGACGTTGCTTGACCAGGTCGATGAAAGTCTCGTGAATTTCGAGTTGCAGCGATTTCAGCCGTTCCACATCGGTCTTTTTCTCGGGCTGGAACGGATCGAGCACGGCCTTGTTCTTGCCGGCGGTGTGGACGCGGCGCTCGACGCCGATCTTCTTCAGCAATTCGGGGAAGCCGAATGAGGAGGAGACCACGCCGATCGACCCCACGATCGAGGACGGATCGGCGATGATCTCGTCGCCGGCCAGCGCCATCATGTAGCCGCCGGAGGCCGCCACATCTTCCACGAACACCAGAACCTTGCGGTTCTTCTCGCGCGCAAGGTCGCGAATGCGTTTGAAGATGAGCCGCGACTGCACCGGCGAGCCGCCGGGAGAATTGATGGAAATGGCGACGGCCGGGGCATCGAAGGCGAACGCCTTTTCGATCAGCCCC
>JAZIHP010000094.1:0-14243 GCA_036678505.1 Alphaproteobacteria bacterium | reverse complement strand
ATATTGCCGTATAATCTAGGGTCTGCTCTATTTTCTAAATTTATAATGTATGTTTTATGTAACCGATCACGTTATTTTTCTGATTATCACCTTTAATTACCGCCCCAATATTGGAATCCGGGAGTGAATATTTCCTGTAATCACTAGGAACACGATGAAAGGGACGACGCTGATAGCAGTGGTGATTGCCAGTTTCACACGCTGGTATTTTTCGCACACGATGCAGGAGTTGCGCCAGATCTGACCCAAGAGGTCGTTCCGAAGCGATGCCTCGCTGCAATCGAGAAATTCCGCGATATAGTTCGCTTCCGTCCGTTTCTGTATTTCCTTGAAGAAGACAAGGCTCTTCTCCCCTCCATTGTCGTCGGGAAAATTGGCGCGGAACAGGTGATAATAGGACACGAGAAGTCCGATGAGTAGTGCAGATACGGGCACCGTTACATACCAGAGGCGCAAGTCGCCTGCCGACAGGTTCAGTGCGGCGATGATAAGGATGAGTGTGTTCACGCCAAAGAGGGTAGCGATCCTCGCTTCCACACGCGGAAAGAACCCAAGGACCCGATCTAGCTGACGCTGAATGATGTCGATATCCTTCATGAATTTTCCTCTCTGTCGCCTTCAGGTCGGTCCTCATAGGCAGCAAGTGGACACCCTCGCATTGTTCTGCAGCAATTCTCACCGCTCGCGAAAACTGCCTTCCAATACTTGTCGAGCGTCTTGCGGCGCAGGTGCTCGGTATAAGCAAGATCGACCAGTAACTGCCTTTTGTCACAATCGGTTCGGAGCGTCCTAACTAGGTGCCCACGAGCAAGTCTTCGGCAACCTCGCGGACATAGAGCACGGCCGTTGATGGGGCGGCCCTTCTTGTCAAACAGGCGCAGCTTGGGATCGGTCAACCAACTCCTCTCGCCGAGACGCGCTGAGGCATACTCCTCCTCCACACCTGCTTCGGCAGCAAGCGAAAGGGCACGTTCATGATGTTTGCCCGCGTCACCATGATCTAAGGCATGTTTTACGGGCCAAACCCGCGTGAGTTCAGCGACTCCCTGGCATCTGAGAAATTGATTGAGTTGGACCCACCACTGGCGGGCCTTCTCCGCCGATTGCACTGTAAGGTAGCGCAGACCCAGGCAGAAGGTCTTGTCGCCTTGGATGTGTCGCTCGGGGCATCGGCAAGGCAGGTCCGTGCCAGGCACTTCCTCCCGCACCCGCGGAACTTCTCTCCCGAATATATGCAGGTGAAGACCATCGCGCGCCCAAGGCGTCTTGGGCACTCGAGCATGACCGACTAGGCTATCCCTATTTGACTTTTCGATTGAAAACCAAGCTGGAGCAGTATCAGCTAGGTGGAGGATGGCTGACTTCACCTGCGATCATGTGCCCGCATCGGCGGGGATGCGTCCGGCTCATGCGCGCGCATCGGTTCGGCGTCGGCTCCTGTGTTGATGTAGGGCGAGGACATAGTTCCAAGCATAACCTCCGCAGTGTCCGCATTGAGATTCTGGAAGATCCGCTCGCTACCGAACGCTTCACGAACGCTTGCGGGCGATTCCCGATATGCGTTCTCGCCGAGCGCTGTCTCGATCCCGTTGCAGCGCCGCTGCTCTGCTTCGGACACGCAGGTGGCGCGACTAGCAGCTGCGCGAACACTGGCGTCTCCGCGCAGACCGAGTCGACAGATCGGCGTGGTGCCGTAATCGATCCCAATCGCAAGGCCTAGGTCTTCGATTCCAGGCAGCATTTCGCGACACAATTCGAACGATGAGCGAAGTCCGGCTGCGGCATCTACCGACTTCTTCATCGTTTCCATTGAATTGGTTTCGGTCTTGCCTCCTTCCGCAAGCAGGCCATGGACGCAGTCCCCGATGTAGCGAACCTTTCGACCGCCGAAGTCGTCGCGCAAAACCGCGCCCATCTCCGCGCGGATCACGTGCAGATTGGCGACAGCCTCGGCGATCCCGCCCGTCGCGATGGCATTGTCGATATAAGTCGTGAAGTTGTCCACGTCGGCGAAGATCGATGCTAGGTCCATCCGAATGGCATTGCTCGGAGGATGGTCTGCGTAGACCAGATCCCTGAGCGGTGGCTCTTTATGATGAAACCGGAATACCGCTTCGCCACTGTCTGACTTGATCCGCGCGTCAAGACTTTCGAGCACCGCAGCGTATGCTTTCTCGAGCCTCTCGTTGGCACTCTGCCGAACGCCGGCTGTCGTGATTTCATCGCCAAGATAACGGCGCTCGACCTCTTCGTTGAGGAACACGCTCTTGGCGAGCGGTTCGGCCGCTTGCCCGATCGCCGAGGCCGCTCTCTGACTCAGATTCAGGCCCTCATCTGTCCCATCAGCGAGCTTGGCCGCGTGATTCGCAGGGCTACCGATGAAAAGGGGTTCACGCTCGCCTCGCCGACCGGAATCAATGGCGACAGCAGGGCCGCTGTCAATACCGATACAGACACCTGTTTTGAAATTCGGATGCTTATCGCCGAGCCTGTCGACCATTTCACGAAACGCAGCGGAGAAAGCGACAGCGACGCGAACGCGTTCGCCCTCATTTTCGGCCCCTTCGGGAGCCAAGACTACGGCATGCAGCCTCGAGCCGTGAAAATCGACCCTCTGCATCTCGAATTCGTCGATGAGTTCGTCGCAGCCTTGGTAATGGGCATGGAGAAATTCTAGCGCCCGCTTATGGCTTGCCTCCGTCTCTCGCCCTGCTTCGGTCAAGACATCGTTGAAGTCGATGAGATTAGCGTAGACATGAACGGCGTCCGTGGTGATTGCCCTATTGCGCGGGATATCAACCAACGAGGCACGGACCGATGCGTCGGCGGCCATTCCCTTCTGCACCCGAGCCTCGGTGAGGAAGGTGCGAAAGTCATCGACCTTGATGTCGCCTTCCGGCACGCTGTCAATGAAACCCCCGATTCTTTTCCGGGCACGATCCTCGTTCCACGCCATCGTATGCAGCCTCCCTGTTGATCGCGAATCACCGGATGGCTGCGACCTGTCGACGGTTGGAACGTTAGCAGAACATCAAGGTTTCATCCAGCCTCACCAGCTCTGCGATGTGCACACTGTGGATTGCTAACAGGCAAGCAGCCTCTCAGCCGTTGAAGGGCCCCCATTCCTTGATGTGGTCGCGCAAGGTGTTGCAAGCTGGTGCCATAAGTGCCGCGGCGTCCTTACCGGGTTCGTAAGAGTAGGGGATGGTGGTGACGCCAGTAAGGTCGCTGGGCAGTTTGACCTTTTCCTCGCGCGGTTCCATCAAAATGGCTCGTTTGCGGCCGAGGCGGCCCATGAAGAGCCCGAGTTCGAAGATCACATTGTCGCGAGGCGCAGGCCATTCCTGGTCTCGGAAGAGGGTCACGTCGTCACTGTGCGCGATCGCGATGGCGAAATCGGAATCGTCAACTTCGGTCTCCAGTGATTCCAGCGCGTAACTCGCGACCTTGAAGACATCGTTTGTCCAGAGCCGCACCACGAAATCGTCATGCGCGAACGCGTTCTCGATGATGCGCCCAACGGCCAGCGCTTCTACAGAGCAGATGATGAAGACCCGTATCTTTTCGCGGTGCTGTCCAACCAGCTTGTTGCGTTCGAGCAGGCGGCGGGCCAGAGTCCTTGCCATGACGCGATAGATGTCAGGATAGCGCGAGGCGACATCGGTAACGTCCGCGTGTGTGATCTTGACGACCAGCCCGTGCTCACTAGCTACGACGTCTGCTGACCGACGCTGAGATGGTTCGACGACCACCATCTCGCCTACATGGTCACCTCGCCCTCGCGAGGCCACATCACGCCCATTCACGACAATCCTGAAGCTGCCCGCCACGATCAGGAAGAGGTCGTTGTCGTCGCCCCCCTGCAAGATGATCGTTTCGCCTTCCGCGATCTCGATGAGCTCGGCGCGGTCGGCGAGTTCCTCGGCGAGATCCCGGTTGCCGCACACGACCTGCTGTTGCAGCATTGCATCGATCAGGTTGCTGCGTCCCGCGTCACCCTGAAAACGGTCGATCAATCCACTCAAGTGAACTCTCTCCAATAGGTCGAGGAATAAATCTCCTCGTCGTTGTGCTGGCTCCATTTCCAACTGTGCCAGATGTTTTCGCCCCGAGAACCCAGCTTCTGGGGGTCATTGAGTCCATCATATACTCGCTTCGTGATCCAGGTCGCCTTGTCTGCGCTCAAGGATGTGAGCTTGGCGGCGAGGTTTGCAGCTGTGCCTATCCAGACCAGGTCGTTGTCGCCGCGGACGCCGGTCCGTGCAGCGCGAATTTCCGATGTGTCGATGCCGATCACATGGCGGATCTTGAAGTCGGTGCTCCAGTGCTTCTCCATCTCGGCCTGGACATAGTTCTTCACTGCATAGTTGATCTTCAGGGCGCAAGATACCGCGTCGTTGCGCTGGTTTTTGGAGATGAAGATGCCCATGACCCTGTCGCCGTCATATGAAACTATCTTGCCGCCGTGGTTTCGGATTAGCCGGGATGCGGCGTAGAGGAACGTCTTGTAAACTTCGCCAGAAAACTGCCATTTCTTCTTCTCGACAAGATCCGTAGACTGGTCGAGGTCGGCGTATAGCACAGTTGCCTTTTCGAAGCGCACCGCGTCGTTGGACAGTTTGAGGTCACTTGCCTCCGGGACCACCTGGCCGTCCCGCACAGTCCATTTTGTGCCGAAGGTCTCGGAAGAGTTCTTTTTAATGTCGTCAGCAACGCTCACGTTATTAGCCATTTCCAATGTTTTGCGATGAAGGCGACCAGTTGAATACCGGCATATCTTTTCCCACGAGTCACGGAACGTCAAACTTTAGGGTGTCTGGTTTCATCTTCAGACTGCCAAAAGAGAACTGTCTGAAAACGGCCCAGTAACCGTCGCGGCCGAGCACCTGAATGTATGGCCGCCTTCGATGGGTCAATCCGATGCAGGGAATGACAGCTCTGTCGGCGGAAGCCGACCATTATTCGCACCTGGCCTCAGATACCAAGGTCTGTTTCATAAACCGATCTGATCCAACCAGGCAGGTGCGGTAATGCGAAGACCAGGCGCCCGTTCGCGAATGTCAGGCAATGGCTTGGCGGTTGGTTGAGGCTGGAATTGTCAAAGACCATGCCGCGATCCGCTTTCAGAACCGCAGCGCGGATGAACGGCGCGCCGCGCGTATAACGGCTACGGATCTTGTCCTCGGGGACGATATGCCCGCCTTCCTCGACGCGCGCGCCGACACGCGCGACCGAGAGATCCGGCGTCTCGACACCGACATGCATCACGATGACGGTGAAACCCCTCGTGCGCGCTTCGTCGATCAGTTCAAGTTTAGAGGGGTGCGAGAAGACGGTTTCTGTCACGAAATCCCGCCCCCGGGCAAGATAGTCGGCCCGGCGCGAAGAGGCGATCCCGGCTGCTTCGTAAGACGCGGCAGGGGATGGATCGCGCAGTTCATCGCGCTGGATGATGTCTGCGTTGATGAATGGCCCTGCGAAACTGGGCGCTACGCGGGTCTCGTAGAGCGTAGATTTGCCGGCGCCGTTAGGCCCGGCAAGTACGATCATCGTCGGCTTCATGCCTTGGAGGCAGCTTTCTCACGCACGAGGATGCCAGCCGTATCGAGGCCGACGCCCAGACCGAGCTGCCGTCGCCGGGCAAAGAAGGCATCCTCGTCAGAACCGGGCTGCCCCATTTTCTCGATAAAGCTGTCGAGCCAGACATCCTTCTCCTCGTCGGTGAGATCAGTCGTCTGCATGTCACCGGCGAGCGCGGCAGTGATACGGGCATGATCGAAATTGCCCGATTTTTCGATAGCACGACCGATGCGCACCCAATGGGCGATCTGGCCGGCGATCGAGCGGCTCTGCAACTCGGACTCGCGACGCACGATCTTCATGATGTCGTCACCAAGTTTGATGGACTGGGCCATAAGTCACCTCCAGCCCATAAGGTGGCATTTTGCTACCCCGATTTCAAGTGGGCCCTGCGCGCGGCAGGTATCAGGAGGCCGAAACGCCGCGAGACACGACCGGCATGCCGGCGCAAGCAGACGTAGTGTTAAATATCGTCGCCAGATTGCAGCTCGCCCGGTATCTCGCGCGATAGTTCCTTCAGGAACCTGTCTCCGGTAGCAAGACGCCTGCCGAGGGTCTGCATAAATCCCTCGAAGCGCTCATTGCCCTTGATGCGCGCCGACTGCTTCGCGCTGTCTGGCAGCGGCGGCGTGATGGTCAGCCAGAATTGCACGAATACCGAAAGCGTCTCCCCGAGGATGGCTACATCTTCATCCAGCATGTCAAACTGACGGCCGAGCCTGTCGAGACGGCGGGACATGGCGGCTTCCAGTCGCTCGGTCGTATCACCCGTTAGAAAGGACGCCACCGCGGCCTCGATCACTGCGGATTTGGAGACATTGCGGCGTAGCGCCAGGGTCTCGACCTGTTTCAGCAGATCGGGCGCGAAATAGACGTTCATGCGGGTGCGAGTGGTCATGGCTGTCTCCCCTCTCAAAGCTCGATGCCGTCGCCGGGATCGAGTGCCGCCTGCCGCGCCACCATGCGCATCCGCTGACGCATGGTTCGGGCCTTGCCGGCATCGATGTCTGGCTCATCATCGAGGATGTCGAACTCCTGCGATGGGGATGGCGGTGGCGGAACGATTTCCTCGTGTTCGGGCAGTTCCGGCTCACGGCGGATACCGGCGTTGGCGGGATCACCATCGGCTGCAGCCACACTCGAACCGCTGGTATTAGCCGCCGGAACGATAAGGCTCGTCCAGTCGTCCGACGAAGACGCGGTGATCTTCGTCAGTTGCTTGCGCAGATCTGGCGGTGGCAACACCCGTTCCTGAAACCGCGCATCAGCATAGTATCGCGCCTTGGCGGCGCGGATCGGCGGCACGCCCGCGACCATGACGATCTCATCGGCAGGCGGAAGCTGCATGATTTCGCCCGGCGTCAGTAGCGGCCGTGCTGTTTCCTGTCGTGAGACCATGAGGTGCCCGAGCCAGGGCGCGAGGCGATGACCGGCATAATTGGTGGAATCGCGCATTTCGGTCGCCGTGCCGAGCGCATCGCTGATCCGTTTGGCGGTGCGTTCATCGTTTGCGGCAAAGGCAACGCGCACATGGCAATTGTCGAGAATGGCGTTGTTCTGGCCATAGGCGCGCTCGATCTGGTTGAGCGATTGCGCGATCAGAAACGCTTTCAGCCCATAGCCGGCCATGAAGGCCAGTGCCGATTCAAAGAAATCCAGTCGTCCGAGCGCCGGAAACTCGTCCAGCATCAACAGGAGGCGATGGCGCTTGCCGGAGGTTTCCAGCTCTTCGGTCAGCCGCCGCCCGACCTGATTGAGGATCAGGCGGATCAGCGGTTTTGTGCGGTTGATGTCGGATGGCGGCACGACGAGATAGAGGCTGACGGGGTCTTTCGCCCCGACCAGATCGGCGATGCGCCAGTCGCAGCGTTCTGTCACGCGGGCCACGACCGGATCCCGGTATAGGCCAAGAAAGGACATGGCGGTCGACAGCACGCCGGATCGTTCGTTCTCGCTCTTGTTGAGCAACTCGCGTGCCGACGAGGCGATAACGGGATGGACGCCAGCCTCGCCCAGATGCGGCGTATCCATCATCGCGCGCAAGGTCGCCTCGACCGGACGGCGCGGATCGGACAGAAAGCTCGCGACACCCGCCAGCGTCTTGTCCTTCTCGGCATAAAGGACATGTAGGATCGCGCCGACCAGCAGCGAATGGCTGGTCTTTTCCCAGTGGTTGCGCTTATCGAGACTGCCTTCGGGATCGACCAGGATATCCGCGATGTTCTGCACATCTCGGACTTCCCATTCGCCCTGCCGCACCTCCAGCAATGGGTTGTACGCTGCGGAACGGACATTGGTCGGATCGAAGATCAGCACCCGGCCGTGACGCGAGCGAAAGCCCGCCGTCAGGTTCCAGTTCTCGCCCTTGATATCATGAACGATGCAGCTCCCCGGCCAGGTCAGCAGCGTCGGTACGACGAGACCAACACCCTTGCCCGATCGGGTGGGAGCGAAACACAGAACATGCTCAGGTCCGTCATGGCGTAGATAGTCTTTGCTGTGGCGGCCCAGCACGACGCCATCGGGGCCGAGCAGCCCCGCCGCATGGATTTCCTTATCCTCGGCCCACCGGGCGGAACCATAGGTCGCGACGTTGCGCGCTTCGCGCGCCCGGATGATCGACATGAGAAAGGCGGCGGCGATGGCCATGACCGCGCCGGATGTGGCGATGATCGCGCCCTCGGTGAAAATCCCAGGGGCATAGGCATCAAAGGAAAACCACCACCAGAAGAAGGCTGGAGGATAGTAGACAGGCCATCCCATGACATCGAACCAAGGATTGCCAAGCTGGGGTTGGAACCCGAGACGGAACGCTATCCATTCGGTTGCGGCCCAGACCGTCACCAGGACGATGGTGAACACGACAATGATCTGGCCCCAGAGGATCCGGCCTCCACGCATAAAAACTCCGATCGGCAAGAGAGACGGAGCCGATCAGAGGATAGGCAATTCGCGGGAAGCAACAGGAAAGGTCGGATGGGGGAACTGCCGGATAACAGCGGCGGCAAATAGGACAGATCAGATTCCCAGGCCACGCGACCGACCGAGTTGCCACGACACGGATCCGCCCTGCACGACGCCAGCCACCTCGCGGCCAAGCTGGCGGTCAATGACGGGCCGCCATGGCACAAGCGTGAACTCATGGCTCTTCTCGACCACGGCGAACTTGCCGCTGGATAGTTGCGTGGTCCCCGTGAACTTCCCGCTGATATTCTCACCATCGGCCGTTGCCCGGAACGGCAACCCCTTGCCCTCGGCCATTTCAGCGCCAACCCGCGCCACTTCTCGTTCGCGAAGGGTAGCAAGCAGGTTGCGCCGGTAGAAAACACGCCCTCCTTGCTGACGGTTTGCATCGCCTTGTTCGATGTGATGTTCACGGCGCTGATCCATTGCCTCGCGCACCTGCTGCCCGAACCCTGCCGGGGCAAGATCCGACGCATCCTGCGTCATCAGCCGCCGATCAAGCCAGGTCGCGCCATCGGCACCGATCTGCTTTTCCAGCTCAACGGTCGAGACGATGCGGATGCTGGCTTGCCGGTTGCGCCCAGCATCATAGGACGCGGCTCGGCGTTCAAAGCCCTCGGGGATGCGCCATTGATCGGCGTCGATCCGCTCGACGATCCCGGCGCGGCGCAGCGCCTCAAGCCGCCGAACATGAGAATCCACATAGCCCTGATAATCGCCGCCCGGCACCCGCCCCTCGAACCTGGCCTGTTCAAGATGACGGCTCGGCCGATAGAGGCCGCCTTCGGCGATGGTCGCTATGGTGCGATCAGATGGGCGCGCTGCCGTATCGGCGGGGCCGATCTCAATGATGCTGCCGATACGGGCGTCCTCGACGCGGGCCGGGTCGATGCCGGGAACATGATGCGTGCGTCCGTCGATCCCGTCCACCACCAGGGTCAGGTTCTCGCCCATCTCGTCGGTGAGATATTTGTCCACGATGCGGCCTGTGATCGGTGTCGTGGGTGCGGCATCGTGGAGCTGGAAGGTCATCGGGTCACGCTCCAGGCCATCCGCCTTCAGCGCCTTGTGCATGTTGCGGATGATGTCACCGCGCTCGCCCAGTTCGCGCAGCGCCGGTTCCATCTTTGCACCGAGTTCCCAGACGCCGGGCGCGTGTTCGGTGGCAAGCCCCATCTTCTCCAGTCTCGCCAGACGGCGCAGGCGTAAGGTCCGGTTGAACTGCCGACGGGGATCGTTGGGTTCGTGGCGCAGATCGAGCAAGCGGTCGTCCGCCTCCGCCGTCATCGCCCGGTCGATGCGGGTGAAACGGTCCTGGTCGATCTCTGCCGACAGCTTACGGCTTTGTTCGATCTCGGTGACAGGGCCAAGCTCCAGCGTGGTCAACTCGCTCGCCCTCTCGCGGATGCCGTTGGCGAGATAGTCGCCATTGATGACGAGGTCGGCGCCCTTGTCGTCAC
Source organism: Alphaproteobacteria bacterium (assembly GCA_036678505.1). Lineage (GTDB taxonomy): Bacteria > Pseudomonadota > Alphaproteobacteria > Rhizobiales > Rhizobiaceae > Mesorhizobium. Next base: position 4,239 of record JAZIHP010000094.1, on the reverse strand, counting down.
GGCCATTGACGATGACATGCACATGGGGCTGGCCGGTATTGTAGTGATTGACCGCCACCCAATCGAGCCGGGTGCCAAGGTCGGCCTCGATGCTCCTCATCAGATCGCGGGTGTGTTCGGTCAGATCGGCAAGATCCACGCCATCTTCAGGCGAGACGATGAAGCGGAACTGGTGGCGATCATCCTTGCCGCGATCAAGGAAGGCTTGCGGCTCGGCGCGGTCATCATTCGCGGAATAGAGCTGGCCGCGCTCGCCATCACGCGATGTCCCATCCCGCTGGATATAGCGCAGATGGGCGGCGGCCTTGCCGTTCTTCCCAGCCTGCTGGACATAGCGGGTTTTGACGACGACGCGGCGCACGCCCGCCGCACTGTGGTGCCACCCACCCGACAGGCTGCGAGCACGAACAAAAGACGCGCCGCGCCCGCGCTTGATGCCCGGCCCAGAGGCACCGGATGACGCCTTCCCACTCTTACCGGCCTTGCCGGAGCCAGAGCGGGGCGAATATCTAGACTGGGCGTTGCTCTGCTGGCGGGCGAGCTTCTTCGCCTGCGTCAGAAAGCTCTTCGCCTTGCCCGCCTTCGGCGTGTCGGATCGGATGCGGCCGGGCTTCGGGCGAAAGCGGTTCTCGTCGTCGGTGCTCATCGGCGCCGCATCGGCAAAAATAGCCGGGAATCGGTCATTTCACCGCCGTAGTGCCGGTCAAAACCCAGCAAAACCAAGGAATTGCAAACAATCTCGGCACGCGATGCCCAAAACCGTGGTGCCGCCTGCGACCCCGCTAACCAGTGTGCAGACAACAAGAACTTCCCGAACTGGCGCGGCGGAGTGCCATGTTCTTTTATCTTGCCCTCCGCCTTTCTTTCCCTTTTTGCCCTTCCTGCCGGGAATGCAGCCAGGCGACCCCTTGCCTGACTGCACACCGGAAGCGGACCGAAAGCGCGTGGAGACGCCATGCTCATGGCGCATCTCCAGTGCTCGCACGGGCCACGAATATGCCGCCGTCCTGCGGCTGCTGATCGACCGAGTCGCGCAGAGGAACGGTTGCGCGGACGTCGCTCGACGGCTGATTGGACGTCGCCGAATTGCCGCCGGATTGTGCAACGAAAAGCGGAGCTTCGCGCCAATCCGGTGGTGGCGGCGGCACGATCGTCGGCACATCAGGCGCAGCCGCATGCCCGAGAACATGTGCGAGCGTGGCGACATAGGCGCGTGTCTCTGCGGGCAAAGTGCGGCCTGTCGCCAGATGCTCGTCATAGCGACCGGGACCGGCATTGTAGGCGGCAAGCATGGCCGCGACATTGCCATAGCGGTCCCACATCTCCCGCAGATACGCCGTACCTGCGAGGATGTTGTCACGCGGATCGTAAGGATCGCGCCCGAGGCCATGGCGGCTGCGCAGGCCCGCCCAGGTATCGGGCATGACCTGCATCAGTCCCATTGCACCCGCCGATGAGATGGCGCGCACATCGCCCGCGCTTTCCACACGCAGCACGGCCCGAATCCAGTGCTCTGGAATGCCGAAACGCTGTGACGCCTCGGCAATGAAAGCAGCATGGGGATGCGCGGTAGCAGGCGCGGGTTGCGGCGTGACCTGCGCAATCGCTGGCGTCAATCCGCTGCCAGCCGACAGCAGGGCCGTGAAGAGAAGAAGGGCGCGGGATCGCATGATCTCAGTCTCGATCTTCGCGGGGCCGCGGGCGGCTCCAGTGCAGCGACCATGACGAGCCTGCATCGTCGTCGCGGAACAGGTTGGCGCGGATCGGCTGCGGCAATGCGGGATCGTCGAGCAGCACCGAGAGATATTCGCCAGCCTTTTCGCCGGTGCGTTTCCATGCTGCACCGACCTCCGGACCGTCATGTTCAATGTAATGGACGCGATAGTCCGGCGCATTCTCCGTATCGGAATGTTCAGCGGGCACGATGACGAGATCCCGCTTCATGGTAAGCGTGACGAGCTGACCGGCGAAGCCGGATGCGTCACGCTTAAATTGACCGATTTGTGGCATGGTATGTCTCCTGTGTTGGTGGATTTGGCGTGGGTTCAATGCGTGGCCGCCCGCCATTCGTAGCGGCCATCGCCTTCCCCATCGGTCCAGAGCGGGAGCGCCCGGCCGATGACGGAACTGGCGGGAACAGGTCCGAAGTAACGGCCGTCGAGGCTGTCGCGGATGTCCCAATTCATGAGGAAGAGTTCACCGTCGCTGATGATGCGGCAGCCCTGCCAGACCGGCAGATCGCGGCCCATGCGGTCGCGCTCCAGCGCGTCCCCCATCTCGACACTATCGACAGTAATGGTCGCACCGCTGCGGCAGACGCGCTGCCCCGGCAGGCCGAGGACACGCTTCAGCAACGGTACGCCGTGTCCGATATAGCCACGCCCAACCATGAACCGCTCCAGCGGTTCGGACGGCATGATGGCGACCAGTTCGGGAACTTCGAGCGCATCGGCGGGAGCAACTGTGTAGAAGCCGATGGGCGCGCTGGCGGTTGCATTCCAGATCAGCCGGGTTGGAAGATCGGCAACAGCCGTGGCGACAAGCGTGCCGACCGCCAGCATAGACACAGCGAGGATATGACGGCGGCTCATGGTGCGATCCTCCGGCGGCTGACCCATGCGGCATGGCGCTCCGGGGTGTAGGGATTGGGTTCCTGGCCGGCGCTCAAACGGTTGTGGACGTGCCGCCAATGTTCCGGCGCAACATCCGCCGGATCGACGCCAAGCGCGTCCACGGCATCAATCAGGGCCAACACCCGCTGGACTGGTCGCCAGCCGTCGATACGCAGCAGGATCTCGCCGCCAGGACGAACGAAGGGCACGGTCTGGTACGGTTCGCCACGCCCGACAGCGCGCAGGATGTCGAGCCGCGAAACGATGGTGCCGTAATCGTTGGAGGCCCAGCGGACGAAGGCGAAGATGCTTTCGGGCGCAAAACCGATCAGACTGCGGCGGAGGTCGATGATCTGCTCAAAGCTCTTGCGGCCGAAGCGTATCCAGCGCTCGACCTTCTTCTTCTGGAAGGTCAGTTCGACCATTGTGGTGAACGGGGCAGGCCCGTTCGCCAGCGGGTGTTCATGCGCAGCGCGCGCGGTTTTGCCGGTCATGGCTGATCTCCTTCTGTGGGTGGAAACTCGCGAGCCAGCAACTCGCGCAGCATCACGGCGACAGTGACGCCGCGCCGGAAAGCGGTAACCTTGATGCGCCCGCGCAGTTCGGGCGTGATGTCGATGGTCAGACGGGCAGTGAACGCCTCCGCCGCCGTCTTGTGTGTTGCCGGCGCATCGGCGGCTCTGACCCAGCTATCGGGATTGCCCGGACGCGATGCGAAGCCGGATTTGACGGGCAGACGTGTCATGGCACGATCTTCCTGATACCGAGGCCATCGATCTCGGCCACCAACGCTGTGACCTCCTGTGCGGCCCGTTCGCCGCCATCGGTTTCGGAGACCAGCCGTCCGGTCTGTGCGGCGTCTGCAAAGGCGACACGCTGGCCGACCGTTGTGGCCAGCAAGGGTGGATCATGGTCAGCCAGTGTCTCGGCCGTTTCGCGGGCGATGATGGTGCGCGCACCGCATCGGTTCAGCAGAAAACGGGCGGACAGCTCCGGGCGATAGACGCGTGCTTCATTCAGAAGCACCAGCATTTCGGCTGATGCCCAGCCGTCAAAGGGGGATGGCTGCACCGGGATCAGCACCAGATCGGCTGCAAGCAGCGCAGAGCGCATCAGGCCAGCGACACGGGGCGGACCATCAATGACGACATGATCGGCGTCACGCGCCAGTTCCGGCGCTTCCCTGTGCAGGGTATCGCGGGCAAGTCCGATGACGGTGAACAGCCTTGGCAGCCCTTCATGGCTACGCCGCTCCGACCAGTCGAGTGCGGAGCCTTGCGGGTCGGCATCGATCAGGATCACGCGCTGGCCTTCCGCGGCCCAGGCTCCGGCGAGATGCAGCGCCAGCGACGTCTTGCCCACGCCGCCTTTTTGATTGAGGAGCGCAACAATCATCGCCGTCCTCCCGGTTTGCCGAGAGGGAGTTCAGGCGTGCTTGTTGACGCGGGCGATCCTTGCTTTGGGGGTGTCAGCTTTCTTTTATGGGCACCCGATCTGAGGGCCGCACCAGCCTTCGCGATGAGCTTTTCCACATCGCGCCGCCGCTCTTCAAAGTTAGATTCTGTGTTAGACTCTAAGTTAAGGGCGCGATTTTCGCTTTTGTTACCGAAGGATAGGAGGTGTTTGG
>JAZIHP010000093.1:0-14391 GCA_036678505.1 Alphaproteobacteria bacterium | reverse complement strand
CTTCACCGCGGGTGCAGTAGCGGCAGGCACTTCAGCCGCAGATGCGGCGGCGGCAGCCTGCGCCCCGCCCCCGGCAATCGCGGCCTCCACGTCGGCCTTCACCACCCGCCCCTGCGGGCCCGAGCCAGCCACGCCTGACAGGTCGAGGCCGGCATCCTTTGCGATGCGACGCGCAAGCGGTGAGGCGAAGACACGATCCGTGTCCTTCATAGCAGCAGCTTTCCCTTCCGGTTCGGCCGGAGCCGCAGCCTTCGGCGCTTCGGCGGGGGCCGCAGCGCTTTCCGCTTTCGCTTCCGGCCCGGGAGCGCCGGCAGCCTTGGCCGACGCATCGCCGGAAGCCTTGGCAGCCTGCGCAACATCCTCGCCTTCCTCGGCGAGGACGGCGATCAGCGCATTGACCTTCACCCCCTCGGTCCCGGCCGGCACGACGATTTTGGCAACCGTGCCTTCATCGACGGCCTCGACTTCCATGGTGGCCTTGTCGGTTTCGATCTCGGCGATCACGTCGCCGGGCGAAACCTTGTCGCCTTCCTTGACCAGCCACTTGCTCAGATTGCCCTCTTCCATGGTCGGAGAGAGCGCCGGCATGGTGATATTGATCGGCATATCGTCCTCCCCCGGTGCCTAGCGATAGGTGACGGCTTTGACCGCCTCGACGACTTCGCCGACATTCGGCAAGGCCAGCTTTTCCAGATTGGCCGCATAGGGCATCGGCACGTCCTTGCCGGCGACGGTGATCACCGGGGCGTCGAGGAAATCGAAGGCGCGCTGCGAAACCTGATTGGCGATGTGATCGCCGACGGAGCTTTGCGGAAAACCTTCCTCGACCACGACCAGCCGGTTGGTCTTCCTGACCGATTCGATAATCGTCTCGAGATCGAGCGGCCGGATGGTGCGCAAATCGATGATCTCGGCATCGATGCCCATCGCCGCCAGCTCTTCTTCCGCCTTGATCGCATAGGTCATGCCGATGCCGAAGGACACCAGCGTGACGTCCCTGCCCTTCTTGTGGATGCGGGCCTTGCCGATGGGCAGCACGAAATCGTCCAGCTTCGGCACATCGAAATGCTGGCCGTAGAGGATTTCGTTTTCAAGGAAGATCACCGGATTCGGATCGCGGATCGCGGCCTTGAGCAGGCCCTTGGCGTCGGCCGCCGTATAGGGCATCACCACCTTGAGGCCGGGAATATGGCTGTACCAGGCCGCGTAGCATTGCGAGTGCTGGGCCGCCACGCGCGCGGCCGCGCCGTTCGGGCCGCGAAACACGATCGGCGCGCCCATCTGGCCGCCCGACATGTAAAGCGTCTTGGCCGCCGAATTGACGATCTGGTCGATCGCCTGCATGGCGAAGTTGAAGGTCATGAATTCGACGATCGGCTTCAGGCCCGCAAAGGCCGCACCCACGCCGACGCCGGCAAAGCCATGTTCGGTGATCGGCGTATCGACGACGCGGCGGTCGCCGAATTCCTGCAACAGCCCCTGCGTGATCTTGTAGGCGCCCTGATATTCGGCGACTTCCTCACCCATGACGAAGACATTCTCGTCGCGGCGCATTTCTTCGGCCATGGCGTCGCGCAGGGCTTCGCGCACGGTCGTCGACACCATCTCGGTGCCTGCCGGAATATCGGGATCGGCCGCGACTTCCAGCTTCGGCGCGGCGGCGACGGGAGCGGGCTTCGCGGCCTCCGGCGCGGGCTTTTCCTCAGCCTTCGAGGCTTCGGCCTTAGCCGCGGGAGCAGCCGCCTTGCCGATGCTGTCGGCGCTTTCGCCGTCCTGCAGCAGAACCGCGATCGGCGCGTTCACCTTGACGCCTTCGGCGCCGGCGGGAACAAGAATCCTGCCCAGCGTGCCTTCATCGACGGCCTCGACCTCCATGGTCGCCTTGTCGGTCTCGATTTCGGCGATCACGTCGCCGGCGACGATCTTGTCGCCTTCGTTTTTCAGCCATTTGGAGAGGTTGCCCTCTTCCATCGTCGGCGAGAGCGCCGGCATGAGAATTTCGATCGGCATGTGCCCCCTCCCTTAAAGTACGATATCCGTCCAGAGCTCGGATGCATCCGGCTCGGGATCGTTTTGCGCAAACTCGGCAGCGTCGGCGACGATGTCGCGCACGTCCTTGTCGATGGCCTTCAGCTCGTCCTCGCTCGCCCATTTTTTCTCAAGCAGGCGCGCCTTCACCTGCTCGATCGGATCGTGCTCGGAGCGCATCTTCTGCACTTCTTCCTTCGAGCGGTATTTGGCCGGATCGGACATGGAGTGCCCGCGATAACGGTAGGTGTTCATTTCCAGAATGATCGGACCGTTGCCATTGCGGCACCACTCGACGGCCATGTCGGACGCCGACTTTACGGCGCGGACATCCATGCCGTCCACCTTCACGCCGGGGATCTTGAACGAGGCGCCGCGATGCGAGAAATCCGTTTCCGCCGAAGAGCGCGTCACCGACGTGCCCATAGCATAACGGTTGTTCTCGATGATGTAGACAACCGGAAGCTTCCACAGCGAAGCCATGTTGAAGCTCTCATAGACCTGCCCCTGGTTCGAGGCGCCATCGCCGAAGAAGGTCAGCGACACATTGTTGTTGCCGCGATAACGGTTGGCGAAGGCAAGGCCGGTGCCGAGCGGAACCTGCGCGCCGACGATGCCATGGCCGCCATAGAACTGCTTCTCCTTGGAGAACATGTGCATGGAGCCGCCCTTGCCCTTGGAATAGCCGCCCCGACGGCCCGTCAGTTCGGCCATCACCCCGCGCGGCGACATATCCATGGCCAGCATATGGCCATGGTCGCGATAGGCGGTGATCATCTGGTCGCCCTCGATGAGCGCCATCTTCATGCCGGTGACGACAGCTTCCTGTCCGATATAGAGATGACAGAAGCCACCGATGAAACCCATGCCGTAAAGCTGGCCGGCCTTCTCCTCGAAACGCCGGATAAGCAGCATTTCGCGGTAGGCGGCGAGTTCTTCTTCCTTGCTGAATTCCGCGGGCCCGGGCGCGGCTATGGTCGGCGACTTGTTGTCGGCCTTCGATCTGGCAGGCGCTTTTCTGGCTGCGGTGGCCATGCATCTCTCCCTATAGGCGTCTCTTATCGGACGTGCGGGAGGTTTCCTCCCAGCTGATCCCAAGGAAGCTATCATGCAAATTTGCATTGCGCCATGCAGAAAACGCATGACTGACATGCAGCTAAGAGGTTATTTTCATTGAAATTTATAGCGATTAACCCGAATTCGGTTAACTGGCTTTTCAGCGCAGCATGATAATCACTTCGTCGGGATCGGACAGATTCAGCGTCTTCCTCGCCAGCTCGTCCAGCATGTCTTTTTCCAGTGTGCCATCATGCAACAGGCGCACACGCTTCTCAAGCTCGCTGCGCGCGGCCTGCAACGTGTCGAGCTGCTCCTTCAGGCGCGCGGTCTGCACCTCCATTCGCTCGCGCGAATCGATGCCGTACTGGCCGTGATAGGTGTGAAAACCGAAATAGGCGACGCACGCCGCGCACAGGACGGGAATGATCAGCCGTCCGGTCTTTCTCTGCTTGTACTGACGCGTCCACATGGTTCGGCCCGGAATTCCTTTCCTTCCCTTGTCGCCGATTGTGCTTAATGGACGGTTACGCAGGGTTCGGCCAAAAGGCGGGCCAACAAAAAAGGCAGGGTCGCCCCCCGCCTTTTCGGTTCGGTGAAAAATGCGGCGCCCGCCGGTCAGCCCTTGAGGATCGACGCACCCGCATAGCGGGCCTGGCGGCCGAGCTGCTCTTCGATGCGGATGAGCTGGTTGTACTTGGCCGTGCGGTCCGAACGCGCCAGCGAGCCGGTCTTGATCTGCCCGCAATTGGTGGCGACCGCGAGATCGGAAATGGTGGAATCCTCGGTCTCGCCCGAACGGTGCGACATGACCGCGGTATAGGCCGCCTTATGCGCGGTCTCGACCGCGTCCAGCGTCTCCGACAGCGTGCCGATCTGGTTGACCTTGACGAGGATCGAATTGCCGACCCCCATGCGGATGCCGTCGCGCAGGCGGGCGGAATTGGTCACGAACAAATCGTCGCCAACGAGCTGAACCTTCCTGCCGGTCAGTTCGGTGAGATACTTCCAGCCTTCCCAGTCATCCTCGGCCATGCCGTCCTCGATGGAAATGATCGGGTAGTCGGCCGCCAGCCTGGCCAGATATTTGGCCTGCGCCTTGGGGTCGCGGGTCTTCTTCTCGCCCTCGTAGACGTAGTTGCCGTCCCTGAAGAACTCGGTCGAGGCGCAATCGAGCGCCAGCGCGATTTCCTCTCCGGGCTTGAAGCCGGCCTTCTCGATGGACGCCATGACGAAATCGAGTGCCGCCTGCGCGCTCTTCAGGTTCGGCGCGAAGCCGCCCTCGTCGCCGACATTGGTGTTGTGACCGGCGTCTTTCAGGCCCTTCTTGAGGGTGTGGAAGACTTCCGAACCCCAGCGCACCGCCTCCCGGATCGAGGACGCGCCAACCGGCATGATCATGAATTCCTGAAAGTCGATCGGATTGTCGGCATGGGCGCCGCCATTGATGATGTTCATCATCGGAACGGGCAGCACATGCGCCTGCGCGCCGCCGACATAGCGATAGAGCGGCAGGCCGGCAGCCTCGGCCGCTGCCTTGGCGACCGCCAGCGACACGCCCAGAATGGCGTTGGCGCCGAGCCGGCTCTTGTTGGGCGTGCCGTCCAGCTCGATCATGGTGCGGTCGATGTGGATCTGCTCTTCGGCTTCGAGCCCCCCAATGGCCTCGAACAGTTCGCCATTGACGGCCTCGACCGCCTTTTCCACGCCCTTGCCGAGATAGCGCGGCCCGCCATCGCGGAGTTCGACAGCCTCATGCGCGCCGGTGGAAGCGCCGGAAGGCACGGCTGCGCGGCCCACGGAGCCGTCTTCGAGCACGACATCGACTTCGACGGTCGGGTTGCCCCGGCTATCGAGAATCTCGCGGCCTACGACATCGACAATAGCGGTCATTCGAAATCCCCGTTCCGTCAGTTGAAAAGATGGGCCACGTCATAGCCAATCAGGGGGCCAAAAGGCAATTGCTTCCTTAAAACATGTCGCCCGAAAGTGGAAACCGGTTTCGGGATAACGGCATGCGTAGAAACAGGAACTTAAATGTAAGGGGCGAATCTGAAAGATCGCGACACGCTTTAACGTCAGCGGCCCTTTCCCGGAAATCGCCTCACCCCTTGGCGATATGATCGAACGCCATCAGTTTTTCCAGCAGACGCGGCAGATCCTTCAGCGGCACCATGTTCGGACCGTCGGACGGCGCTTTGTCGGGATCTTCGTGCGTTTCGATGAACACCCCGGCAACGCCGACCGCCACCGCCGCGCGCGCCAGCGTTTCCACGAAACGCCGCTCGCCACCGGAGGAGGCGCCCTGCCCGCCCGGCTGCTGCACGGAATGGGTGGCGTCGAAGATCACCGGAGCGCCAAGCTCGGCCATGATCGGCAGGGCGCGCATGTCGGACACCAGCGTGTTGTAGCCGAAGGAAGCGCCGCGTTCGGTAACCAGCACATTGGAATTGCCGGAAGCGACGATCTTGGCAACGACGTTTTTCATGTCCCAGGGCGCGAGGAACTGCCCTTTCTTGACGTTCACCACCTTGCCGGTGGCCGCCGCGGCAATCAGCAGATCGGTCTGACGGCAGAGGAAAGCCGGGATTTGCAGAATATCGACATGGGGCGCAACGATGGCGCACTGCTCTTCGGTGTGGACATCGGTCAGCACCGGCAGGCCTAGCTCCTTGCGGAGGTCGTCGAAGACCGGCAGCGCCGCTTCCAGTCCGGCGCCGCGCTTGCCGGAAAGCGACGTGCGGTTGGCCTTGTCGAAACTGGTCTTGTAGACGAGGCCGATACCGAGCTCGCGGGTCATTTCCTTCAGCGCGCCGGCCATGTCGAACGCATGCTGCCGCGTCTCAAGCTGGCAAGGGCCCGCAATCAGCGCCAGCGGGGCGCTGTTATCGAAAGTCACGGCTCCGGCTTTCACCGCGCTGTTGGGTACCGCTGCATTGGGCGTGGTCATGGAGACTCCTGAAAAATGAACGCGGCGCCCTGCCCCGGCGCGGCTGCGACAACCACCTGATTGCCGCAAATGTCGTGATCGATATCGCGCGACGCAAGCCCCTTGCGCAAGACGCCGGGGTCGCTCACGCAAAAAACGACGGCTTCAAAGGACAGACCGCCGTCGCCGCGAGGCGCAAGGCCGGTCTTTTCAGCATATTGGCCGGGGGTGAGAACGCAAAGGCGCGCATTGGGCAGATCAAGCGCGGGGCCATCCGATGGGGCCGGACGATCATAACCGGCAGCCAGCCGCAGGAACGCCGCTGCCTTTTCCGGATCGTCGCTTACGGCGACAATTGCGGATATGCGCGTCGCGCCATTCTCATGCTTCTGAAGAAAAGCGCGGTCGACCTGCGGTGAATTCACCCGCTGGCAAGTGAAAACACAGGAGCCCGGAACGCCCGGCGGAGCGGCGAATGCAAGACGAAAGGAAGCGGTATCGCTGTGTCCGGCAGCGTCGATAAAGGCCCTTGAGAAATCGAGGCGGTCGCCCGCTGAAATCCCCGCATCCAGATAGGCGCGATGTTCCTCATCGGCATCTTCGCCTGCAAAGGCCACCGCCGAAAAACCCTCGGCCCCGAAAGCCTGCCGGTAGGCCCGGTCGCGCGCCACAAAGACGTTGCCGGCCTTCACCGCCGTTTCAGCCGCTCGCCCGTCAACCACGGCCAGAGGCTCGATGAAGGTTCCGTCGGCAAGATAGACGCAGCAATTCGCGGTTCCGAAAGGATGGACGCCGCGCGGCGCCACCGTAAATCCCAGCCGGCCCAGCCGGGCGCGCGCCGCATCGGGATCGGCGGTCGGCAGCACGAGATGATCGAGAGGGCGAACCATGGCTGCGGTGTGCCTCATTCCGCCGGCCCGTTCAAGCCGGCGGGCGGGACGGTCCGGAAGAAACCGCGGAATTCTTTACGCCGCGCAGGCCTGCTTCAGGACTTCCTCATAGGCATCGAGATCGACATAGAAAACACGAATGATTTCGCGGATCAGTTCATCGTCTTCGTAACCCTGCGATTTCAGTATATTGATGGCTGTGAGTATATCGAAACGGTCGGTCAGCCGCCGTTTCTGATGATCCTCAAGATACCTCTCCATCCATTTTCCCCCGTCCGCTCGCCCAATCCCTTGGAACAATTCCCAGACACGGAAAAAAACTAGGCCGGGTTGCTTGCGCAAAGCTTGCGGCTGTCCCGACGCCTCCCCAGTTTCATTTCCGGTTGACGCGGAAAGCTGGCCGACTCACTATGACCAGCCAAAAGGATAGCATGCAATTTGCGGTGTGCCATTCCTGCGCCATCTTCTGGCCGTTTCGCGATTTTCCGGTTAAGTGTAACCATCCGCCACCGGCAAGCGGATATACCGCTCCGCACGGAACGAACTGGCGAACGGGATGAAGAGCTTTCGAGCGCTTGCAGCAGGCCTTGCGGGGATTTTCGCGGCGGTGATGCCTGCCACGGCAGCGCAACAACTGCCCGACGGCATCTATCATTGCGAGGTTTATCTGCTCGGGCAGTTCCTCAGCCTTGGCGACATCGCCATCAAGGGCAGTGTCTATACCGGCCCGGCATATTTCCCGATCCCGCAGCAGGGCTACAATTATCAGATCGAGCAGAATGGCGAGATTTCCTGGCTGGGTCCGCTTGGCGGCTTCACCTCCGGCGGCAACAGCATATCGCTGACGCAGGTGACATCGCTGGATCCCGCATCGGCCTCCTTCGACATCATCATGCGCCAGCCGCAGGGGTCGTTCACCGCCTCCACCTGCACCATCAAATGACGAAAAGCCCCGGAACAGGTCGCTGATCCGGGGCCGGTCGGGCGAAAGAGCGGTTCAGATGTTCTTCGCCGCCATCTCCCTGGCGATATAATCTGCCTGCCGGATCGCCAGGCTTACGATGGTGAGCGTCGGGTTCTCCGCGCCGCCGGTCGTGAACTGGCTGCCATCGGACACGAACAGGTTTTTGATGTCGTGCGTCTGGCCATGCTTGTTGACCACGCCATCGGATGCCTTCTCGCTCATGCGGTTGGTGCCGAGATTATGGGTGGACGGATAGGGCGGCGTCGGCATGGTGCGCGTCGCGCCCACGGCGTCGTAGATCGCCGCGCCCTGCTTGTAGGCATGATTGCGCATGGCGATGTCGTTGGGATGATCGGCGAACCAGACATCCGCGACCGGCATGCCGTGCTGGTCCTTGAGGGTTGGATGCAGCCTGATGGCATTCTGCTCCTGCGGCATGTCCTCGCCCACGATCCACATGCCGGCCATATGGTCATAATGGTCAAGCGCTGTGGTGAAACCCCGCCCCCAACCGCCCGGATTGAGGAAGGCGGCCATGAAGGGGATGCCGAGCGCCAGCGTTTCCAGCTCATAGCCGCCGACGAAGCCTCGCGAGGGATCGTGGCGCGCCTCATCGCGGACAATGCCGGCCATGGTGGTGCCGCGATAGAAATGCACCGGCTTGTCGAAAATGGCATAGACGGTGCCGGTGGTGTGGCGCATGTAGTTCTTGCCGACCTGGCCCGAGGAATTCGCCAGCCCGTCCGGGAATTTCGCCGAAGCCGAGTTCAGCAGCAGCCGCGGGCTCTCTATGGAGTTGCCGGCCACGCAGACCACGCGCGCCTTCTGCTCGTGCAGCTTGCCGTCCTTGTCGGCATAGACCACGCCGGTGACCTTGCCGCTGTCGTCATGCTCGATCCTGACAACATGGCTGTCCGGCCGCACCTCCAGTTTGCCGGTCTCTTCGCCCTTGGGGATTTCCGTGTACAGCGTCGACCATTTCGCGCCCCACTTGCAGCCCTGGAAGCAGAAGCCGGTTTGCTGGCAGGCCATGCGGCCGTCCCGGAAATCCGAATTGATGGCCATGTTGCCGGTATGGCATTCCTTGTAGCCAAGCTTGTCGGCGCCAGCCTTCATGATCTTGAAATTGTTGTTGCCGGGCAGGCCTTCGATGCCGTTGGTGCGCGTCACCCCCATCTTGTCCTCGGCCTTCGCGTAGTAAGGCTCAAGTTCGGCAAGCGTCACCGGCCAGTCGAGAAGATTGGCGCCCTCGACCTTGCCGTAATGGGTCAGCGCCCTGAACTCATGCTCCTGAAAGCGCAGCGAGGCGCCGGCCCAGTGAATGGTGGTGCCGCCCACCGCCTTGACGATCCATGCCGGCAGGCCCGGAAAATCCTTCGCCACGCGCCAGTCGCCCTGTGCGGTGCGCGGATCGCCCCAGGAGAGCTGCGCAAAGCTGTCCCACTCGTCATTGATGAAATCCTCGTACTCGATACGGCTGCCGGCTTCGAGAATGACGACGTCGATGCCCTTCTGGGCAAGCTCATTGCCGAGCGTTCCGCCGCCCGCGCCCGAACCGATGATGACGACAACGCTGTCGTCGTTGAGATCATAATGTGCTGCCATGGTTTCCTCCCATGTATCCGTAGTCAGGCTGTGGAGTTTTCGCAGGGCTCAGAGCCACTCGATGTCATCGAAACCGCGGTTGATGTAACCGCCCTTCGAATAGGACTCGCCCTCGTAGCCGAACACCGGCCACAGCTCTTTTTGATTGTAGAGGCCGACGACCAGACCTCCCCGGATCGCCTGGAAGAACGGCGTGTCCTCGATCTGCTTCAGCACCTCCACGCGCTGTTCTTCCCAGCCGAGCCCGCGATAGCCGCCTTCGCCGGAACGCTTGTCGAGATCGGCAATGCCGTTTTCGATGAGGTCCTTGTGCGCGCTATCCTTGCCGGACTGCTCGTCGTGGGTCTTTACGGCGATGGCGTAGAACCTGTCGGCCACCTGATCGTGCGGATAGATGTCGCGCGCCATCTGGATCAGTGTCGCCAACGTCCCGGGACTGAGAGAAGAAGCCTCCAGGCCCCAGGCGTGCTGCGGGCTGACGACCGCGCTGCCGGTGATGACGAGCAGCGCGCCGACGCCGCCGCGCCTGAGCAGTTCGCGCCGCGAAAGCCCTTGCTCGCCCTTATATACAGTAACCATTTTTTCCTCCCTTGCTTGCTGAAGCGCCCGAAGGCGCTGTGGCTGGCGGCCGCGCGTCAAACGCGGCCATGGCGCCGTGCCGGTCGCTACCTGAAGCGGCCTCCCCGTTGCAGCACCTCGATCCTGTATCCGTCCGGGTCCTCGATGAAGAAGAACCGCGCCACCGGCGCGCCCTGGTGATTGAATTCGACGATGTTCCTCGGATTGAGCCCCAGGGCGCCCATCCGGTCGTGCTCGCTGTCGAGATCGGCAACCGATACCGCCAGATGCCCGTAGCCGTCGCCCGGCTGATAGGGCTCCGTGCGGCCTTTGTTTATGGTGAGTTCGAGCTCGAATTCGCTCTCCGCATTGGAGAGATAAACCAGCGTGAAGGTCTCGAAATCGAGTCGTTGCGCCACATCGAGCCCGAAAGCCTTGTTGTAGAAGCTGACGGAGCGGGTCTCGTCGAGGACCCGGATCATGCTGTGAATTGCCTTTGCCAACGCTGCCGCACCCTTTCATTCGCATCCGGTCTTCTGCCGATTATGCGGCCCGCCCGGCAAAGGTGGTGGCAGCGGGTTACCACCGTTCACGAATGTCAAAGTGCGATTGCTGTTTTGGAGTTTTAGACCCAGAATGGCGCGCGCAAGTCCGGAACGGTTCCTTCCGGACCGTGAATTTCGGGCTTGCGTCGCTTGGCATGCAGGATGCGGCGTGGGCAGAATGACAGGGAGGCTGATCATGTGCAGGGTTTTCGCTGAACAGGACCCGGAGGGCTACCGCCCCATCAACAGGTCGATCCGCATCGGCGGGCATTCGACCAGCATCCAGATCGAGGCGACGTTCTGGGCGCTGCTGGATGAAATTGCCGAAAGCCAGGGGCTGACGACACCGAAATTCATCTCGAAACTCTATGATGAGGCGCTTGAGCTTCGCGGCGAAGTGCCGAATTTCGCCTCGATGCTGCGCACCACCTGCGCGCTTTATCTGCGCGGTTCGAGGCCGATGGCGGAAGAGGTGGCCGCCCTGAAGCGCGAGGCGGCATAGGCTGCCGCCTCTTCAGGAGCGCTGGAAAATCAGCCTTCAAGCACTTCCTTGACCACAGTGGCCAGTTGCTTGAGGGAGAACGGCTTCGGCAGGAAGCCGAATTGCGCGTCCTCGGGCAGGTTTTTGGCGAAGGCGTCCTCGGCATAGCCCGACACGAACACGAACTTTATATCGGGCTGGCGCTTGCGCAATTCGCCCAGCAGGGTCGGCCCGTCCATTTCGGGCATGACGACGTCGGAGACGACGATGTCCACCTTGCCGTCCAGCTCTTCAAACAGTTCCAGCGCCTCGACGCCCGAGGAAGCCTCGTGCACGGTGTAGCCGCGCGAGGTCAGCGCCCGCACCCCGCCCATGCGCACCGCATCCTCGTCCTCGACGAGCAGAACCGTCGCGGAACCTGAAAGGTCCCTCGCCGCATCTGCCTTCGCCTGAACCGCGGCAGGAGCCTCCGTTCCGCCGGCGATCGCTTTGTGATCCGGACCAGCGGCTGGCTGGGCAGCCGCGACCGCAACGTGACGCGGCAGGAAGATGCGGAAAGTGGTGCCCCTGCCCACTTCCGAATCGCAGAAGATGAAGCCGCCGGTCTGCTTGATGATGCCGTAGACCATGGAAAGGCCAAGGCCCGTGCCCTTGCCGACTTCCTTTGTGGTGAAGAAGGGCTCGAATATTTTTTTCAGCACTTCCGCGGGAATGCCGCTGCCGCTGTCCTCGACCTCGACCAGCACATAATCGCCGGCGTCCAGTTCGCGATAGGGGAAGGTCTTTGCCTCATCGGTCGCCACATTGCGGGTGCGCACCGTGAGCTCGCCGCCTTCGGGCATGGCGTCACGGGCATTGACCGCCAGATTGACGACCACCTGCTCGAACTGGCCGATATCTACCTTCACCGGCCACAGGTCGCGCCCATGGTCGATGCGCAGCTTGATGTCGTTGCCGACCAGACGGGCCAGCAGCATGCGCAGATCGGCCAGAACATCGGTCAGCGTCAGAACTTCCGGCCGCAGCGTCTGCTTGCGCGAGAAAGCCAGCAACTGCCGCACCAGCGAGGCCGCGCGGTTGGCGTTCTGCTTGATGTTCATGATGTCCGGGAAGGACGGGTCGGAAGGCCGGTGATTGGTCAGCAACAGGTCCGAAGCCATGATGATGGCGGTAAGCACGTTGTTGAAGTCATGCGCGATGCCGCCGGCAAGCTGGCCGACCGCCTGCATCTTCTGGCTCTGGGCCATCTGCGCTTCAAGCGCCTTCTGCTCGGTGGTTTCCACCGCATAGACGATTGCCGCTTCCTCGGCCCCGTCGCCGTCGGCCACCGCGTTCACGTAGAAGCGGATATGCCGCTCTTCATTGTCGGGCAGAACCGTGTCGATTGGCGCAATGTCGGCCTGCCGCTGCCGGGCCTTCTCAAGCGCCGCCTCGAACGCCGGCCGGTCGCGCTCGTGGATGACCGCATCGAGGCGCACCCGGCGGTCGAGCGCATCGCGGTCCACCGCCGAGGCGAACAGCGACAGGAAGGGCGCATTGGTGCGCAGGATACGCCCCGCCTGATCGACACCGGCGATCGCCATGGGGGTAGAGTTGAAGAAGCGGGTGAAACGAACCTCTGAAGCCCGAAGATCGGCCGACGAATCCTCGCCTTCCGTGCGGTTGAGCACGATGGTGCGCGCCGGGCCGGCATGGCCGTCGCGATTGACGGTCACGCGATGCAGGAAGCGCACGGGCAGCGCCTCGCCCTTCATCGTCGTCAGGTCGAGGTCGATCACCGCGTTGCGCACCGTGCCGGGATCGGGACGTACCGAGCGCACAAGCGCCATGCCGTCTCCGGCCACGATGTCGGAAAGAGTGACCACACCCGGCGTGAAGCTCGCCAGATCGATGCCCAGCCATTCCGCCAGAGTGGCGTTCACATAGGTGACGCGGCCATCCTGATCGGTGGAGAAGAAGCCTGCCGGCGCGTTGTCGAGATGGTCGATCGCCTTTTGCAGGTCGAGGAAGAAACGCTCCTGCTCCTCGCGCTCGCGGGAAATGTCGGCCAGCTTCCAGGCATTGAACGGCTGGCGCTGGCCGGGAATACGGAACGCGCGGGCCTCGACCCGATACCAGCGCGCGCCGGCATCGGCGCCGGGGCGAATCGCCTGGCTGAGACGGAACTCGCCATCGCCCTGCTGGCCATCCCGCAAACCGCCGGCCAGCCGGTAGATGACGGAGGAAGCTTCCGGCGCATCCGACAACAGGCCCTCGACCGTTCTGATGTCGGCAGCCGAAGCCGCCCCGGTCATCTCGGCATAGGCGTGGTTGGCATAGATGATGCGGTGCTTCGCATCGGTGACCACAAGGCCCTGCGCCATCGAATCGACGAAGGCCTTGGAAAGCTCGTCGCCGGTCGAGCGCGGCGCGATCTGGATGAAGCCGATCGCCGTCGCGAACAGGAAGCCGACGCCGATCATCGCCAGCACGCCCAGCATGCCGAGCAGGAACGGATCGCCGAAGCGTTCCCGGAACAGCCCGAAAACGACCGCCGAGACAATGAGAATCAAAATGAAGATGATCAGCCGCGTTACCGTTCCGGGCCGTGTATCCTGGTCTATCATCGGCACCGGATAGAAATCGCCGCGCGCGTCCTTGGCCATTTGCCCCCTGCTCACGATTCCCGCCCTGTTCCGATCCGGCGGTTGAATCATATTCTCCTTGCCCCGAAAAGGCCAAAGGGGCAACTCTCTGCGTAAAATGCCCCCCAAGCGTGAAATCCTCACCGCAACACATGCGGACATATCGATAATCCGGGGTGGCAACTTGCGGTGCCATATCGCCACGTTCTACTGTTATTTCTGGTTTCCACTGCCATATGCATTTCCATTGTCGCAATTCCGGGGGTTCTGATGTCTGATTTTCTCGATAGCGTCGGCGGAAGCGGATATGGCGCTGCCATTTTCTGGGTTCTGGTTGCGCTGGTGGCGTTTGTGGCGGTGCTGGCCATCGTGAAGATGTTCCGCAGCATGAACTTCGGAACCTTCGTTGCCGGCGGGCGCAACCGCAAGACGCGCCTCGCCGTCATGGACGCCACCGCCGTGGACAGTCACAGGCGGCTGGTGCTGGTTCGCCGCGATGACGTCGAGCACCTGATTCTGATCGGCGGGCCGACCGATGTGGTGGTCGAGCGCGACATCAGGCTGGCCGGCGCCAAACGCGCCATGCCGGTCTCGGAACCGGCATTCACGCCTCAACACCAACCTCAACTCCAGCCCCAACCTCAACTCCAGCCCCAGCCTCAACCGCAAAAAGCCGCTCCCCCGCCTCAGCCGGTTCAGCAGCGTCAGCCC
>JAZIHP010000092.1:0-14421 GCA_036678505.1 Alphaproteobacteria bacterium | reverse complement strand
CCCGCGGCGGACGGGCACGGGGGGCTTTGCGGGGCGGCAACTCCCCTCAACCAACCCCGGGGGGGGGGGGCCCCTCCCGGGCGCCCCCCCGCCGTCTTCGGCGTGAAGCAATCCAGGGCCAGCCCCTGAAAGCCATCGGACGGACTTCATGAGCGTTTCCCGGGTCCTTGCCATCGTTCTGGTCATCGGCGTGGCGGCTTTTCTCGTGGCGCGGCTGCGCGCTTCGCGGCTAAAGCCGCAAGCCGGCATCAGGCAGCACTCCCTGCCGGGCTATCATGGCTCTTATGCGCTGATCCTTGCGATCTTCCCGGCCCTCCTCTTTTTCGCGATATGGAAAGCGGCGAGCCCGCTCTACATCGACAACGCCGTGTGGCGCGGCCTGCCGGAGCAGGTGACCTCCGCGCCGGATGTCAACCGTTCGCTGACGATGGGCACCATCTACGCGATCGGCGAGGGCCTGCGCCGGCTCGATGCCGCTGAAGTCGGGCAGGTGCGCTCCGGTCAGGCCGACCTCAAGGCCCTGTTCGCCACCAAGGGGCTGGCGCTGGCTTCCAATGGCGAACCCTACATGGCGCCTGCCGCTGAGACCTACAGGTCGATGAGCGACGCCTCGTCTGCCTGGTCCGCCATCGGCGCAATCGTGCTGTCACTGGCCGGGGCCTGGTTCGGGCTGTCGGGCATCACGCTGCGCCGCCGGGCCCGCAACAATGTCGAGCGCGTCATGCTGTGGGGACTGATCGCCGCCTCGACGGTTGCCATCCTCACCACCGCCGGCATCGTTTTGTCGATGCTGTTCCAGACGCTGGCCTTCTTCCAGTCGGTGCCGCTCTCCAATTTCTTCTTCGGAACGGTGTGGGATCCCCGCTTCGCGGCAGCCGGATCGGAAGGGACGACCGGCCAGTTCGGCCTGATACCGCTGCTTGCCGGAACGCTCTACATCGCCTTCGTGGCGATGCTGTTTGCCGTGCCCGTCGGCCTGTTCGCCGCCATCTACATGGCCGAATACGCCTCCCGCAAAGTGCGCTCCGTGGTGAAGCCGGTTCTGGAAGTGCTCGCCGGCATTCCCACCATCGTCTACGGTATTTTCGCCCTGGTCACGGTCGGTCCGCTGCTGCGCGACATTTCGGCGGCGCTGTCGGGCGGCCAGCCCCTGATTGCGGCGCAGAGCGTGCTGACGGCGGGGCTGGTCATGGGCATCATGCTCATCCCTTTCGTGTCCTCGCTTTCCGACGACATCATCAGCGCCGTGCCGCGCACGCTCAATGACGGTTCGCTCGGCCTCGGCGCCACGCGCTCCGAGACGGTGCGCAACGTCATCCTGCCGGCGGCGCTTCCGGGTATCGTCGGCGCGCTGCTGCTGACCGCCTCCCGCGCCATCGGCGAGACCATGATCGTGGTGCTTGCCGCAGGCGTGGCCGCCAAACTCACCATCAAACCGGGCGAGGCGATGACCACCATCACCGTCAAGATCGTCAACCAGCTGACCGGCGATCTTGAATTCACCTCGCCGCAGACGCTGGTGGCCTTTGCGCTCGGCATCTCGCTCTTCGTCATCACGCTCGGCATGAATGTGCTGGCGCTCTACATCGTGCGCAAATACCGGGAGCAGTATGAATGACCGACATCCCGTTCGGCGCCAAGGTGACGGCTGCCGCTCCGGCCCGCCGCGATATCGGCCTCAAGCGCCGCTACCGCGCCGAGCGCAGGTTCCGCTTCTGCGGCATCGCGGCCATCGCCATCGGCATCTTCTTCCTCGGGGCCTTGCTGTTCACCGTCGTCAGGAGCGGCTACACTGCCTTCTGGCAGACCTCGATCAGCCTGCCCGTCACCTTCGATGCCGGCATCATCGACCCGGAAGGCAAGCGTGGCAGCGACGCCGGCGTTCTGGCCGCGGCTAACTATCCGCTGCTGGCGCGCAACGCCCTTGCCGCGAAGCTCGGGCTTGATGTGGAAACCGGGGTAAACAAAACGGACCTGCGTCTTTTGTCCGGCATGATCTCGCAGGGCGTGCGCACCCAGCTTCGCGACATGGTGATCGCCGATCCGTCGATCGTCGGCACCACGCGGGATGTGTGGGTTCTGGCCGCTGCCGATATCGATTCCGCCCAAAAAGGCCAGATCGACATGTCGGTTCCGGAATCCCGCCGCAAGGTCAAGGACCGCCAGGTCGAGTGGATGAAGACGCTGACCGCCGACGGGGCCATGGCCGGGCGTTTCAACCGCGGCCTGTTTGCCTTCGGGGCATCCAGCCGGCCGGAAACCGCCGGCATGGGCGTGGCTCTGATCGGTTCGGTCTACATGATGCTGATCGTTCTGGTGCTGGCGCTGCCGATCGGCGTGGCGGCCTCCATCTATCTGGAGGAGTTTGCGCCGAAGAACCGCTGGACCGACCTGATCGAGGTCAACATCAACAATCTGGCCGCCGTGCCGTCCATCGTGTTCGGCCTGCTGGGGCTTGCCGTGTTCGTGAACTTCATGGGGTTGCCGCGCTCGGCTTCTCTGGTCGGCGGTCTGGTGCTGACGCTGATGACGCTGCCGACGGTCATCATCGCCACCCGCGCGGCGCTGAAGGCCGTGCCGCCCTCGATCCGCTCGGGCGCGCTGGGTATCGGCGCCTCGAAGATGCAGACCGTGTTTCACCACGTCCTGCCGCTTGCAGCCCCCGGTATTCTCACCGGAACCATCATCGGCCTGGCGCAGGCGCTGGGCGAGACCGCCCCGCTGCTGCTCATCGGCATGGTGGCCTTCGTGGCCGACTATCCCGCCACGCCGATGGACCCCGCCACCGCGCTGCCGGTGCAGATCTATATGTGGGCGAACGAAGCCGAGCGCGCCTTCGTGGAACGCACCTCCGGCGCCATCATCATCCTCCTGCTTTTCCTTGCCGCGATGAACCTGGCCGCGATCCTGCTGCGCCGGCGTTTCGAACGGCGCTGGTGATCAAGGAACAAAGATCGTGAACATCATGAGCGAAGCAACTCTGGAAAATGCCGTGAACGCCAAGGCGGCCGCCGTCGACGAAGCCATCAAGATGCGGGGCGAGAAGGTCGGCGTCTTCTACGGCGACAAACAGGCCCTGTTCGACGTGGACCTTCTGGTGCGCCAGAACCGGGTGACGGCGCTGATCGGCCCCTCGGGCTGCGGCAAGTCGACCTTCCTGCGCTGCCTCAACCGCATGAACGACACCATCGACAATGCCCGGGTCGTCGGCAAGATCACGCTCGACGGCGAGGATATCTACGACCGCGACATCGATGTGGTGGAACTGCGTTCGCGCGTGGGCATGGTGTTCCAGAAACCGAACCCGTTCCCGAAGTCGATCTATGAGAACGTCGCCTATGGTCCGCGCATTCACGGTCTTGCCCGCAGCAAGGCCGACATGGATGCGGTGGTGGAATCGAGCCTGAAGCGCGCCGGTCTCTTCAACGAGGTCAAGGACCGCCTCCAGGAGCCCGGAACCGGTCTTTCCGGCGGCCAGCAGCAGCGCCTGTGCATCGCGCGCGCCATCGCCGTGTCGCCGGAGGTGATCCTGATGGACGAACCCTGTTCGGCGCTCGATCCGATCGCTACCGCGCGCGTCGAAGAGCTGATCGACGAGCTGCGCGAGAATTACACCATCGTCATCGTCACCCATTCCATGCAGCAGGCGGCGCGCGTCTCGCAGCGCACGGCCATGTTCCACCTCGGCAATCTCGTCGAGGAAGGGCCGACCGAGAAGATGTTCACCAACCCCGACGACAAGCGCACGCAAGACTACATCACCGGCCGGTTCGGCTGAGCGATATTGCGGCCCTTCCAACAGACGAGGAACCGATAATGGGTGCTCATACGGTGACCGCCTTCGACGACGATCTCGGCGAGATCGAAGGACTGGTGCGTGACATGGTCAGTCTGGCCGGGTCGATGGTCGATCAGGCGACACAGAGCCTGATCGTGCCCGACGCCGCGCTGGCCCGGCGCGTCATATCCGAGGATGCGGTGATGGACGGGTTGCAACGCCGTCTGGACGACCGCGCCATCACGCTGATCGGCAAGCGCCAGCCGATGGCGCAGGATCTGCGCGCGGTCGTCGGCGCCATCCGCATGGCGGGCGATCTGGAACGCATCGGCGATCTGGCCAAGAACATCGCCAAGCGCGTCGATGCCGTGGGCCGCTCGGGCGTTCCGCGCGCCTTCGCCCGCTCCATCGAGGACATGTCGGAACTGGTTCTGGAGCAGGTGCAGGGCGTGATCGGCGAATATGGCGCACGCAACCCCGAAGGGCTGGTGCGGCTGCGCGACGACGACGAGCTGGTCGATGTCAAATACACCTCGGTGTTTCGCGAACTGCTCACCTACATGATGGAGGACGCGCGCAACATCACGGCCTGCACGCATCTGCTTTTCTGTGCGAAGAACCTGGAGCGCATTGGCGACCACATTACCAATATTGCCGAAAACGCCTATTATGTGCTGACCGGCGAACAGTTGCCGGCGCATCGTCCCAAGCAGGACGAGACCGGCGTGCCGGCGCCTGCGGCTTGAAGCAGGATCAGGGAGACGAAGCATGATCGCACCCCGCATCATGGTGGTCGAGGACGAAGAGCCCCTGGGCGTTCTCCTGCGCTACAATCTCGAAGCCGAAGGCTATCAGGTGGAGATCGTCACACGCGGCGACGAGGCCGAGTTGCGGTTGCAGGAAAATGTGCCCGACCTTCTGGTGCTCGACTGGATGGTGCCGGCGATCTCCGGCATCGAACTGTGCCGGCGCCTGCGGATGCGCGAGCAGACCGAGCGGCTGCCGATCATCATGCTGACGGCGCGGGGCGAGGAAAGCGACCGGGTGCGCGGCCTTTCCACCGGCGCCGACGATTATCTGGTCAAGCCGTTCTCCATGCCGGAGCTGGTGGCCCGGGTGAAGGCGCTTCTGCGCCGCGCCAAGCCCGAAGTGCTGTCTTCGGTGCTCAAGGTCGGCGATATCGTGCTCGACCGCGAGCAGCACCGCGTCTACCGCAGGAAGAACGAGATCCGGCTCGGGCCGACCGAGTTTCGCCTGCTGGAATTCATGATGCAGCATCCCGGCCGCGTCTTCTCGCGCGGGCAATTGCTGGACAATGTCTGGGGCGAGACGATCTACATCGACGAGCGCACCGTGGACGTGCATGTCGGGCGGCTGCGCAAGGCGGTCAACACCGGCCGCATGCCGGACGTGATCCGCACGGTTCGCGGCTCGGGCTACGCGATCAGGGAAGAGTGACGGGCAGGGAAGAGCGACGCGCGGCCGGTTCGTCCGGCCGGGAGCGCCCGCCGGCGAAAATCCGGTGATCGACATAGGTCAGCGCCCGCATGGCGCAGCCCTCGCGCAACAGCGATATCTGGTCCGGTTCGGTGCTGAAGCTGATCGCGCCGGAATGCTGGCCGCCGGCGGTGCGCGCGATGGCGGCGCGCAGGGCCGGCTCGATCAGGTCGAAGGCGGCCGCATTCGGTCCGACCAGCGCCACCGGGGCAGGGTCGATGAGGGCGAACAGGCTGCCGAGGCCGAAACCCAGCGCTTCTCCGGCAATGCGGAACGCCTCGCGCTCGCGTCCTTCATGGTCTCGCGCCGCGTCCGCCAGCGCCTGCATTTCCGTTTCCCCGATGTCGCCCCGGGGCTCCTCGTCCGGGTCATGGCCGGCAGCATTGCGCCAAATGGCGTAACTTCCGGCATAGGCTTCGATGCAGCCGCGCCGCCCGCAACGGCACAGCGCCCCGTCCGGCCGGTGGATCATGTGCCCGAACTCGACGCCAGACGAGTGGGTGCCGGTGAACATCTCGCCCTTGAGCACCAGCCCCATGCCGATGCCGTGCGAGAGTAATATGGCGATGAAGTCGTCCCGGTAGCGCGCGGGATCGCGCCAGCGCAGCGCCTCGGCCATCATGTTGCAGTCGTTCTCCACCGTGACGGGAACCGAGAACCGCGCTTCCAGAATGCCGGCAAAGGGAATGTCCGTGTGCGGGGTGATCGGCGACCACAGCATCGAACGCGCCTGCGCGTCGGTGATGCCCTGAACGGCGAACACGACGCGCAGCGGCGGTCCCGCGTTCGCGGCGGACCGGGCGAGGCACCTGCGAAGCATCGCCGCGCATTCGCCGATCAGCGCCTCGCGGGACAGGGCGCGCGTGTCGAGCCGCAACCGCTCCTCGTCCAGAACCGTCCCCGAATAATCGAGCCGGACGACTGAGAGGCTGTTGAGCGAAAGCATCAGCGTCACCACGCTGGCCGCCGCCGGGTCGAGTTCGAGCCCGATCTGCGGCCGTCCGCGTTTGAGGGCAGGGGCGTCATCCTGACGGGCCGCGGCCAGGATGCCTTCCGCGATCAGGTCGGCGGAGATGGCGGAAATCGTGGAATGGCTGAGGCCCGTTATCGCCGCGATTTCGGTGCGGGAAACCTGTCCGCCCCGTCGCGCCGCGGCAATCACCATGGCGCGGTTGCGCCGGCGCAAATCGTCGTGCCGCATTCCAACCGTCATTACCTGTACTCTTCCTCCCGGCCTGCGGACGCTGCATGGCAGGCCGGGAACTTTGTCAGAAGCGAGGAAGGCTGTCATTCATTAATTCGGGTTTCGAAATAATTCACGGGCGGCCAGAAAATCCGTTGACACGGCCATGGCGTTGCGCCACATTTTTTCGAGGCTCGAAAAAATGTCCTCGCCCGAACTCGTTCACTCGCCTGACTTGTTCATGGGCATGGCTTGTTCACGGGGCCACAACATCGCGCCCAGGGCGCAGGGAGGAAATCATGAGGAATTTCACGGCTGCCATTCTGGCGAGCGTCGCCTTGTCTCTGACGCTTCCCGTCGCCGCGCAGGCGAAGGACAAGGTCATCGGCGTGTCCTGGTCGAATTTCCAGGAAGAGCGCTGGAAGACCGACGAAGCGGCGATGAAGGCCGCGATCGAGGCGGCGGGCGACAAATATATATCGGCTGACGCGCAGTCGTCCGCTTCCAAGCAGCTTACCGATGTCGAAAGCCTGATCAGCCAGGGCGCCAACGCGCTCATCATTCTGGCGCAGGATGCCTCGGCCATCGGTCCGGCCGTGCAGAAGGCGCTGGACGAGGGCATTCCCGTCGTCGGCTATGACCGCCTGATAGAGAACAAGGACGTCTTCTATCTCACCTTCGACAACAAGGAAGTGGGCCGGATGCAGGCCCGCGAGGTGTTCAAGCTGAAGCCGGAAGGCAATTATGTCTTCATCAAGGGCTCCGGCGCCGATCCCAATGCCGACTTCCTGTTCTCGGGGCAGATGGAAGTGCTGAAGGGGGCGATCGATTCCGGCGCGATCAAGAATGTCGGCGAGGCCTACACCGATGGCTGGCTGCCGGCCAATGCGCAGAAGAACATGGAGCAGTTCCTGACCGCCAACGACAACAAGGTCGATGCGGTGGTGGCCTCCAATGACGGCACCGCCGGCGGCGCGATCGCCGCATTGCAGGCGCAGGGGCTGGCCGGCTCGGTGCCGGTTTCGGGCCAGGACGGCGACCATGCCGCGCTGAACCGCATTGCGCTCGGCACCCAGACCGTGTCCGTGTGGAAGGACGCGCGCGAGCTTGGCAAGAACGCTGCCCAGATCGCCAGCGAACTGGCCGACGGCAAGGCAATGACCGACATCGCCAATGTGCAGGACTTCACCACGCCCGGCGGCAATACGGTCAAGTCCGTGTTCCTGACGCCGATTGCGATCACCAGGGACAATCTCGACGTCGTCATCGATGCCGGCTGGATCACCAAGGATGCGGTCTGCACGGGTGTTGCGGCAGGCAGTGTCCCTGCCTGCGATTGATCTGCCCCGCCACGGGAAGCGCCGGCATGTCCGCGCTTCCCGTGAGCTGCGGTGACGCCGTGCCCGGTATGGCCCGGATATGGCGTTCCCGGATTTACAAGCGGCGACAAAAACCGGATCGCTCTGCGCTCCTGCCGGAATTGCGCCGGGATGCCCGAAGCGCGCCGGAGCGTCCTGCAATTGCGGGCCGAACATCGCAATGTCCGCAAAACCGGATACGCTTTCCAGCCCGATATGCCGGAGCCGCGGGCGTTGCGGCCCGCGCTGCTTCCGCCGTTCCGGCCTCGTTTCTCAGCCGCATTCAGGCGACGCCGGACGATACCGTCTGGCCGCAAAATGCTCTAGCATGATGCTGCGGCGCATTTGACGGCCGGAACCGGCCGGTGGGAGGAAACCATGAGTGATGCGACCTCGGCGGCGACCGGCGACCGGGCGCGGGAGGCCGATCTCGGGCCGCTCGCCCGGTTCCTCAAGGCGACGGAGCTCGACACCCGCATGCTCGGCATGCTGGGCGCGCTGCTGCTGATCTGGATCCTGCTTCACTTTCTTTCCGGCGGGCTGTTCCTGACGCCGCGCAATCTGTGGAACCTCTCGGTCCAGACATCTTCCGTGGCCATCATGGCAACCGGCATGGTGCTGGTCATCGTGCTGCGCAACATCGATCTGTCGGTGGGCTCCATGGAGGGCGTCGTCGGCATGGTCATGGGCGTGTTGCAGGCGCAGATCCTGATCCGCGTGTTCGGCTTTTCGCTGGGCGATCCGTGGATATGGGTGATCGCCCTTGCCTGCGGCATCCTCGCGGGCCTGCTCATCGGGGCTTTGCAGGGGTTCATCATCGCCTATCTGGAAGTGCCGGCCTTCATCGTCACGCTTGGCGGGCTGCTGATCTGGCGCGGCGCCGCATGGTGGGTGACGAGCGGGCAGACCGTCGCGCCGCTCGATGCGACCTTTCAGCTGATGGGAGGCGGGCCGCTGGGGTCGATCGGCGCCGGCTGGAGCTGGGCCGTGGCGGTGGCCGGCTGTCTTGGCGTCGCCTTTCTGATGATCAGCGGCCGCCGCCAGCGCCAGCGTTTCCGCTTCCCGCTGCGGCCGATATGGGCCGAACTGTTGCTGGGCGGGGTCGCCTGCGCCGCCATTCTGGGCGCGATATGGATCGCCAATTCCTACCCCTGGCCGGTGGGCATCGTGCGCCGCTACGCGGCGGCGCAGGGCATCGAGGTGCCGGAAGGCGGATTGTTCATCGCGCATGGCATCGCCGTTCCGGTGCTGATGGCCGTGGCAGCCGGCATCGTCATGACCTTCGTGACCAACCGCACCCGCTTCGGACGCTACGTGTTCGCCATCGGCGGCAATCCGGACGCGGCAAATCTTGCCGGCATCAACACGCGCTGGGTGACCATGAAGGTGTTCATGATCATGGGCGTGCTGGTGGCGATCAGCGCGGCGATCTCGTCGGCCCGCCTCAATGCCGCGACCAATGCGCTGGGGACGCTGGACGAGCTTCTGGTCATCGCCGCCGCCGTCATCGGCGGCACGTCGCTGGCGGGCGGCTCCGGCACCATTATCGGGGCGATGCTGGGCGCGCTGCTGATGCAGTCGCTGCAATCGGGCATGGTTCTGCTCGGCATCGATTCGCCTTTGCAGAACATCGTCGTCGGCGCCGTGCTGATCATCGCGGTGTGGCTGGACACCATTTATCGCAAGCGGGTTTAGGAGGAACGATCATGGCAGAGGCCGGAACCGGAAGCGCTGCTCCGCTGATCGACATGCGCAACATCTCCATCGCATTTGGCGGCATCCGCGCCGTCGACGATGCGTCGGTGGACCTCTATCCGGGCGAGGTGGTGGCGTTGCTCGGCCATAATGGCGCCGGCAAATCGACGCTGATCAAGATCCTGTCCGGCGCCTACAAGCGCGATGCCGGCCAGATCTTCGTCAATGGCGAGGAGGCGTCGATCAACAACCCGCGGGACGCCAAGAAATATGGCATCGAGACGATCTACCAGACGCTGGCGCTGGCCGACAATGTCGACGCCGCCGCCAATCTGTTCCTTGGCCGCGAGTTGATGACGCGGTGGAACACGCTGGATGACGTCGCCATGGAAGCCGAGGCGCGCAAGGTGATGGGCCGCCTCAACCCGCGTTTCCAGCGCTTCAAGGAGCCGGTGATCAAGCTTTCGGGCGGACAGCGCCAGTCGGTGGCGATCGCCCGCGCCATCCTGTTCAACGCCCGCATCCTCATCATGGACGAGCCGACGGCAGCCCTTGGCCCGCAGGAAACGGCGCAGGTCGGCGAACTGGTGCGCCAGCTCAAGGCCGACGGGATCGGCATTTTCCTGATCAGCCACGACATTCATGACGTGTTCGACCTCGCAGACCGGGTGTGCGTGATGAAGAACGGGCAGGTGGTCGGCACGGCCAGAACGCAGGACGTCACGCAGGACGAGGTGCTTGGCATGATCATTCTGGGCAAATGCCCGCCCGGCGCCATACCGGGCCCCGGCGCGCTGAAGATCGCCGCGTGACGGGCCGGGAACTTTAACCGGGATCTTTAACCGGGAGCTGCTGCGTGCTGCTTGCCCGGACGCCAGGGCTTGCCAGAGCGTTTCCAGGAAAAGTGGGAACACTTTTCCGGTTCGCAAACGCGACAAGACAAAGACCTGGAGCCGTTCGTCGATTCCGTGAAATCATGAACGGCTCAAGAGCCAAGCGCGCCCGAACACGTTCGGGCTACCGCTCTATTTGCCTGTTTTAGCCGCATCCATGCGACGTCAAGTGATTCCACTTGACTGAAAAATGCTCTAAACTGTTGTTTTTATGCATGCGGTTGCCCCCGAAACCGGTTCCCTCTTTCGGGCGACATGATTTGGAAATACAGGTCCTGCATCGGAGTAGCGTAGCCAGTTGAAGAGACTCTTTCCGCTTCTGACATTTCTGGCCGTTGCGCTGATCAGCATGGCCATGGCGGGGTTTGCCTATTTCGCGACGCAGGAAGCGACGCGCATCAAATTCGAAGCCACCGTGGACGATGCGGTCTCCCGCATCGAGACCAGCCTCGATCTTCACCTGAGCTCGCTTCGGGCGGCGCAGGCCTTCTTCGAGGTTCATGAGAACCGGGTTTCGGGCAAGGAATTCAGGGCCTTCATTTCAGCTCTGGATGTGTCGGCGAATTTTTCCGGCCTTCGCGGCATCGGCTTCCTGCTACTCGTGAACAGCGGCGACGAGGCGCTCGTGGAACGCCGCATCCTCGAAGAGCAGGGTGTGGCGCGGAAGATCCATCCCCGTTCGGAGCAGAAGCTGCGCACGCCGGTGGTTTTCTTCGAGCCGCTGAAACCCTCAAGCGACGCGCTGCTTGGTTTCGACATGTTCAGCGATCCGGTTCGCCGGGAGGCGATAGAGGCGGCCATGCGCGACGATGCGCATCACGCCACGGGGCCGATGATGCTGGGCGAAAAGGGCGGCGTGGAACCCTATGCCGGGTTCCTCATCTTTTCGCGTCTGAAAACCGGTTCTTCGGGCGCCGGGGGCGATACGCGCGGTTTTCTTTATGCTGCTTTCCGGGCCAGGGAGCTTTTTCAGCTCGCCTTGCAACGGCTGCCCCTGTTGCCTGTCCATCTCGAAATATATGACAGCTCGGTGGCGCCCCGGAACCAGATTTTCAGTTCCGTCACGCCTCCCGTTACAGGCGTGGGCCGGATCGTGGACACCAGGCGGGTGACGGTCGCCGGCCGCCAGTGGATATTGCAGTTCGAGCCGACGGCGGCGTTCTCTCCGCCGTCGTCGCGGGTCATTCCGGTTATGCTGGGGCTTTTCGGGCTGCTGCTGGCGGGAGCCATCGCGTTGATTGCCCGTTACAAGGAGCGCGCTTACGATTCGGTGGAAAAGCTGCATCAGGCTACCGAGCAAAGCCTGATGGAAAAGGACCTGATGCTTCAGGAGATGAAGCACAGGATCAAGAACCTCATCACCCGGGTTCTGGCCATTGCGCGCCAGACGGCGTCGCATTCCGCCGATGTGACGGAGTTTTCGGAATCGTTCTCCGCCCGCCTGCAGGCAATGGCCGCCTCACAGGATATGCTTACCCGCTCCCGCTGGCAGAAGGCCGATCTGGGCGAGCTTCTGAGGATCGAACTTGGTCAGGTGTTCGGCAAGGACCTGCCCGATGGCCTCCTGTCGGGCCCGAAGGTGCTGCTCGACGAGACGGCGACGCAGGCGCTCGGGCTCACCTTCCATGAACTGGCGACCAATGCGCTGAAATATGGCGAGGCGGGGAATTCGGTGGATGCGCTGAAGGTCGAGTGGCGGGTGGAGCGGGCCGGGCGCAACCGGTTCCTTCTCCTCAACTGGTGCGAATCCGGGCAGGAGGGGCTGAAAGAGCCGGCCGCGACCGGGTTCGGCACAAAACTCATCAATATGAACATCACCCGCGAACTTGGCGGCATGATCGATCGCCATTTCCTGCCACGGGGATTGCAGGTCCAGATCAGGGTGCCGCTGAAATGAAGCTTCGTCTTTTCTTGCTTGCGGAATAAAAAAGAGGACCGGATCGCCGGTCCTCTTTTTGTGTGAACGGCTCGGTTCTCTTTTTGCGTAAACGGCCCGGGCCTCTTTTTGCGTAAACGGCAATGTGCGGCTCGCTTTCAGGCCGGCGCATGAATTGGCCGGCTGAAAACGATTGCGAGCCGTGACCCGATCAGTTGCAGCGGGCCGTGTAGACGCGGCGCGTGTTGGGATCGCGATACTGGCAATAGCCGTTGCGCAGATTGCGAACCAGCAGACCCGAGCCTGCGCCGACAGCCGTGCCGATCAGGGCACCCTTGGTGCCGCCGGCGATGCCGCCGATGACCGCTCCGGCTGCCGCGCCGACGCCAACGTCCTGTTCCGTGGTGGTGCAGCCGCTCAGCGCCGCCATCGCTGCCAGAACGACGATTATCTTCCGCATCTCGTTAACTCCTCTCGCTTCCGTTTCCCTCGCCTTGCAGCGATCACTCGCTGAACAGGCAGGTGCCGTCAAGCTTGTGCCAGCGATTTTATTCCGGGGCAATATATCTCTTTCAGGGATGAGGGCGGCTGGAAGCGATTTGCATCCCGCCTTTTTCCACGCTGGCCTCCAGCGTCCCGTCGGGACGCAGCTTCCACACGATTTCGGCGTAGTCGTCTTCGAGCGCGGGGTCGACCGCGATGCAGGTGCCGAAAACGCGGTCAGCGCGCCCCGACAGGGCATTCAGCGCAGGCTGCCGTTCGCGCCCGCATTCCTCGTATGTCTCAAAAACGGTGGCCGGAGCGGGCAGCTCCGTGCATTGCGACAGGTCGCCGGAGCATCCGATAATCAAAAGTACCGCTGCTATATGTTCCATGGCGTTTTCCTCTGACAGGCAAACGCGCGGGCTGACGCATGGTTCCTACGGGGCCAGGGAAGACATGCCGGCGTTTTCGAAATTGGCTGCCGGTATGACGAGATGGTATTTGAGCTTGTTATCGGCCAGTTCAAGGGTGGCCTGCCCGCTCAGCGCGGCCGGCACCACGCGTTCGAGCGTCACGCGCCTGAAGTCGCGATGGGGGGGAAGAATGCTGCCTTCATCGAGCCGTTCAACCCATGACAGATGCAGGGCCGGCATGTCGCCGGCGTCGTCGGGAGCTTCCATTTCGGAACGGACGGTGATCCGGCTTCCGGGATGCGACAGCGCCCCATAAGAAAGGGAATTCACCACCAGCTCATGCATGGCAAGGCCGATATGCAGCGCCGCATTGGGATTGAGATAGGGGTTTTCGCCCTCGAAGACCAGTTCGCTGTCGGAATAGGCGATATTGTGCCCGATCTGGCCGTTGATCAGTTCGCGCAGTTCCGCACCGCGCCAGTTGGATGAGGTGACCAGATCCTGCGAGGCCGCAAGCGATTGCAGCCTGCCCTGAAAACTGGTCAGAAAATCGGAAATATTACCGGAATGGCGGCCCGTCTGGCTGGCGATGCTCTGGATGATGGCCAGAAGGTTCTTGGAGCGATGGCTGACTTCGCGCAGCAGCGCACGCAGGCTCTGCTCACGGCGCTTGCGGTCGGTGGTTTCCACCTTGGTGGTCATCACGCCCCGGATATTGCCGTCCTCGTCATATTCGGGATCGACCCAGATCTCGAACCAGCGCAGACCGTCCTCGCCGGGAGCATTGATCTCGAAGCGATGGGCATTGCCGGTGGCGATGGTGTCTTCACGGGCGGCGATGATGCGGGCGGTCTGGGACGGGGGCAGTATGGTATCGCCCTGGCTGCCCTGCATCCATGGAGCCGCCATGTTGCGGGCCCATACGGTGCGCAGTTCACGATCCTGAAACAATACGGAAACACCGGCATTGCGCAGGGCGTGGAGCAGGGCCTTGCCGAGCACGGACTCGTCGCGAAGGGAAGGATCGATCACTTCCTCTTCCGCCGTCCGCGAGGACGATTTCGAAACCGTGTCTGAACCCATCTCGTATTCGCTCTCTTGGTGGCCGTACGGCTATCCTACTAAAGAGAATTCGTCAAAATGCGTTCCGCCGGGCGGGAGGTGTTTTTATAAATATGGTTGGGGGCGGGGGGGGGACCCGGGCGTGGGGGGGGGGCGTCGTGGTAACAAAAAAAAACGCTGGGG